>NZ_JBFTRV010000030.1:0-54070 GCF_056399665.1 Massilia sp. 01N410
GCTCGCGGGCTCGCCGCGGTGCGGCTCGACACCCCCGCTCGCCCCTCGTCCGTGCCGGACGAGGATTCGATTTCCTTCTGCTCATGCGAGTATTCAAAAACAAAGCCCCACCGGCTTGCGCCGGCAGGGCTTTTGTTTGAATAGTGGTGAAGGTAAGGCACAGTCGCTGCGCGACTGCTTAGCCAGGCGAATCGGGCGGCTTGGCGCTTGCAAGCGCCAAGCCGCTCGCGGGCTCGCCGCGGTGCGGCTCGACACCCCCGCTCGCCCCTCGTCCGTGCCGGACGAGGATTTGATTTCCTTCTTCTCATGCGAGTATTCAAAAACAAAGCCCCACCGGCTTGCGCCGGCAGGGCTTTGTTTTTGAATACTGGTGGAGGCGGAGGGAATCGAACCCTCGTCCGCAAGCACTCTACAGACAGTTCTACATACTTAGCACTATCTTTTAATTTAACCAGTACAACGGGGATGTGCACCCTGTGTACAAGCGAGTCACCTTAAATTTCGGAAGCAACCAAGTGACCCAGTTGATTCCTAGCCTCTGTAAATGACTCTACTTGCCTTGCGGCTCACCCCAGAGGCGAGGTGATGTAGAGCTAGCAGCGATTAGGCTGCGAGTGCGTACGAGTTATCGTTTGCAGTTATTGATTTCTGGATGTATTTACGAGGTAACCAGTCCTCGGTATGCCCTGCGCTGCTTTGCAACCCACGTCGAAACCAGGTCGCCCCCCAACGAAGAACTACCATTGTACTCCAAACCGAGGCGGTGTGCAGTGATACGGATCTCTCCGAGAACACACGAAAATGTTAACTTTCGATAGATTTTCATTGTCAAATCCGAACTATCATGCATGGTTGCTGGAGACGGCTCGATGACACTGAACGGAGAGAATATGGCATGTATCGTCTGCGGTACGCCGCAAACCGCTGGTTTGGCTGGATGGCATGCGTCCTGCCACGAATGTGGGTACGAAAGTGCCGCTCTGCAAGGAGCGATCAACGAGAAGACGGCGGGGGCACCGGTCGACGAGGATGAGCGCGAGCTGGGCCTGAAGGCGCTGCGCCAGGAGAACTTCCGCGACATCGTCGACATCGCGGTCTGCCTGGCTCGGCCGGGTGCGCGCAAGCTGCTCGACGTCGGCTGCGCGCATGGCTGGTTCCTCGAGACGGCGCGCGAGCGTTTCGAGGCGCTGGGGATCGAGCCGGATGCCGTGGTCGGCGGACGCACGGCGGCGCGGGGCTTGCCGGTGCGTCAGGGATATTTTCCGGATGCGCTGGAGGCCGGCGAACGCTTCGACGTCATCGTCTTCAACGACGTCATCGAACACATTCCCGACATCCGCGCCGCGCTCGACGCCTGCCATGCGCGCCTGGAGGAGGGCGGCTTGCTGATCCTTAACCTGCCCAACAGCGCAGGCTTCTTCTATCGGCTGTCGAAGACCTTTGCGCGGATGGGCTGGCGCAGCCCTTTTGAGCGCCTGTGGCAGAAGGACCTGCCTTCGCCCCACGTCCATTACTTCCGTCCCACTAACCTGGAGCGTCTGGTGTCCCGGCACGGTTTCGAGCGCCTGCATTCCGGCGAACTGCCTTCGCTGCGCGCCAAGGGCTTGCTGGAGCGTATCCGCTGCGCCGGCAATATCTCCGGGCCCTCGCTCTACCTGCAATACGCCGCCGTGATGTGCGCGCTTCCGCTGCTGCGCCTGTTCCCGAGCGACATCATCGTCAGCGTGTTCCGCAAGACGTAAAAAAGCCGCGGGCTTGCGCATCCGCGGCTTTCCTTCAGGGGACCGGCGATCAGCGGTTGATCATCTGGTTGCCGATCATGCCGCCGCCGATGATGCCGGCCACGGTGGCGAGCTTGCGGCCGTTGCCGCTGCCGACCTGGTTACCGATCAGGCCGCCGATCACGGCGCCGGTGCCGATGCCGACGTAGTTCGGCTGCGGTGCCGGACGCGGTGCCGGGGCGTAGTAATCGTCACGGGCATAGCTGTGGTGGGCGACGGTGCGCGGACGCGGTGCAGCCTGTTTCACCGGCACTTCCTTGATCACGGTTTCCTTGATCACCACCGGAGCCGGGGCGGGCGCCGGCTGGACTGCCACCTGTTGACCATATGCCGGCTGGCCATAGCCCGGCTGCGCGTAGGCGGCCGGCTGGACGTAGCCTGCAGCCACCGGCTGGGCGTAGCCGACAGGCGCCTGCTGCACGCCCTGAGGCGCGACGGGGGCGGCGACCGGGGCCAGTGCGCCGGCGTAGCCAGGCGCGGCCTGGGAGCTCATCAGCGCGGCCGGCTGGGCTTGCGGAGCGCTGTTCGAGCTCGGCAGGATGCCGGTGATGGCGGCGGCGCCGGCCAGGCTGACGACGATGACCGACACGGCGGCGCCGGCCATCAGCGGGTGGATACGGTTGGTGGTGGTCTTGATCGCTTCCATGTTCTCTGCTCCCGAAACGTTGCGTTGTTGTATGGGAGTAGATTAATGGCGGGAGTCACGCAGAGATAGACTCATCCCTGTATCAATCGTAAAGATATGTAAGCGCTTGATCAGGCCGATGCTTCGGCAGTACGGGCGGCGTCGATCACGTCGCGCAACACCTGCAGCAGGTGCAGCGGGTTGTCGAGCAGGTAGTCGGCGCCCCAGGTTGCGGGCGGAATCTCGCCGCAATAGCCCCAGCCGCAGGCGACCGTGACCATGCCGGCGGCGCGGCCGGCTTCGACGTCGCGCAGGTCGTCGCCGACGTACCAGCATTCCTCGGCCGCCAGGCCCAGCAGGCGCGCGCCTTCCAGCAGCGGGGCCGGGTGGGGCTTGGCGAAGGCGGTGGTGTCGCCGGAGACGACACAGCCGGCGTGCGCCAGGCCGATCTGCGGGATCAGCGGGTCGGTGAAGCGCATCGGCTTGTTGGTGACCACGCCCCAGGCCATGCCGGCCTGCTCGATGCCGTTCAATAGCTCGGACACGCCGTCGAACAGGCGGCTCTCGACCGCCATCGCCGACTGGTAGCGGTCGAACCATTGCAGGCGCAGTTCTTCATAGCCCTCGTCACCCGGCGCCAGGCCGAAGGCGGCGCCGATCATGCCGCGTGCGCCGGCCGAGGCGGTCGGGCGCAGCACCGCGTAGGGCGTCGGTTCGAGGCCGCGCTCGGTGCGCAGCCAGTTGACGGCGGCGGCGAGGTCGGGCGCGGTATCGGCCAGGGTGCCGTCGAGGTCGAACAGGACGGCGCGCGGCACGGGCAGGCGGGAGGGAAAGGTCATGCAGTATCGTCTTAAAGCGGCTTGGTGCAGGCCACCATGTAGTTCACATCGGTGTCCTGGTTCAGCGAGTAGATCTTGGTCAGCGGGTTGTAGCTCAGCCCCTTCAGGCCTTCGACCTGCAGGCCGGCGGCGCGGATGAAGCTGGAGAGCTCGGCCGGCGTGATGAACTTGGCGTAGTCGTGGGTGCCGCGCGGCAGCATGCGCAGCACGTACTCGGCGCCGATCACCGCGAACAGGTAGGACTTCGGATTGCGGTTCAGGGTCGAGAAGAACACGTGGCCGCCCGGTTTCACGAGGGTCGCCGCGGCGCGCACGATGGCGGCCGGATCGGGCACGTGCTCGAGCATTTCCATGCAGGTGACGACGTCGAACTGGCCCGGTTCCTCGGCGGCCATGTCTTCGGCGGCGATGAGCTTGTAGCGCACCTCGATGCCCGATTCCAGGCTGTGCAGGTCGGCCACTTTCAGGGCCTTCTTCGACAGGTCGATGCCGGTCACTTTCGCGCCCTTGCGCGCCATCGATTCCGACAGCACGCCGCCGCCGCAACCGATGTCGATCACGTTCTTGCCGCTCAGGGGCACGCGCGCGTTGATCCATTCCAGGCGCAGCGGATTGATCTCGTGCAGCGGGCGGAACTCGGACGTCGGGTCCCACCAGCGGTGGGCCAGCTCGCTGAACTTCTGGATTTCCAAGGGGTCGGCGTTGGCCGTCGTCGATGCTTGCGTAGTCATAGGTGCGAATAATAGCGGAAATGCCGCCGTGCTACGGTTGGGTTGGCGAAAAAAAACCCCGCCGAAGCGGGGTTTGTCCGGGGCGTCAGCCCGCCAGCGGCAGATTACTGCTGCTGGGTGCCGCGGGTGCCGACCACTTCGATTTCCACGCGGCGGTTCTTGGCGCGGCCTTCGGCAGTCTTGTTGTCGGCCACAGGCTGCTTCTCGCCCTTGCCTTCGGTGTAGATGCGGTTCGATTCCACGCCCTTGCCTTGCAGGTAGGCCTTGACGGCTTCAGCGCGGCGGACCGACAGCTTCTGGTTGTAGGCATCGGTACCGATCGAGTCGGTGTGGCCGACGGCGATGATGACTTCCAGGTTGATGTCCTTCAGCTTCGAGACCAGGTCATCCAGCGATGCCTTGCCGGCCGGCTTCAGCACGGCTTTGTCGAAGTCGAAGAAGGCGTCAGCCGAGTAGCTCACTTTTTCCGAGGTCGGGACCGGAGCCGGAGCCGGTGCCGGAGCAGGTGCCGGGGCCGGAGCTTCGACCGGCGGTGGCGGCGGCGGCGCGACGCACTTGCCGTTTTCCAGTTTCTCAGGCGCCACGCACAGCGGTGCGTCGCAGCCTGGGACCGCGTCGGCCGGGGTCCAGTAGCCGGTACGCCAGCACAGGCCGAAAGGATTGCGCGCGATCACGCCGCGGGCATCCTGAACGTAAGCGCTGTAAGGCGTCGGCGCCTGGATGTCGGTCGTCAGCGGCGCGTACGGCGGAGCGCTTTGCGCGAAAGCGCTGCCTGCCATCGCGGCCGAGGCTGCGAGCATGAGGGTTGCCAGTTTTTTCATATTTTTTCTTCCTTTCGGTAAATTCTTCCCGCCGCGAAACTTGCGCGCCGATGCGCATGATGTGAGCACGTGGGCAGAATATTAACACTTGCACGGACGTGTCTGTTTCGCATTGTGAAACGAGCAATTAACATCTCGGCCATTTTGCCACATACGCTACATCCGCACGACCGCGGAAAGCCCATTTGCTGCGCATGCGATTTCTCTCGTTGTTTCTGCGCAACAACGTAATTGTGAACGGATCGCAAGCTTGACGAAAGTTTATTACAAGCATGTGTCAGATTAGCAAACGTGCACACGCAAGCCGAGCTGGACTTGCTTTCAAAATGCACTGCTGATATAGCGCGCGTGGTAAAATCTACCCCTTGGAAACTTAAATTTCACGGCCCAAAACAGCCGACCCGCCAATGGATCAATTCGCAAAAGAAACAATTCCAATTTCCCTGGAAGAAGAAATGCGCAAGAGCTACCTCGATTACGCGATGAGCGTGATCGTGGGCCGTGCTCTGCCGGACGCGCGCGACGGTCTCAAGCCGGTGCACCGCCGTGTGCTGTTCGCGATGCACGAGATGAACAACGTGTGGAACCGCCCGTACCTCAAGTGCGCGCGCGTGGTCGGCGAGACCATGGGTAAGTTCCACCCGCATGGCGATGCCTCGATCTACGACACCCTGGTGCGTATGGCGCAGGACTTCTCGCTGCGCTACACCCTGGTCGACGGGCAGGGGAATTTCGGTTCGATCGACGGCGACAGCGCTGCGGCGATGCGTTACACCGAGTGTCGCCTGGACAAGATTTCCCAGGAGCTGCTGGCCGATATCGACAAGGACACCGTCGACTTCCAGCCGAACTATGACGGCAAGGAAAAAGAACCGACCGTCCTGCCGACCCGTATCCCGAACCTGCTGGTCAACGGCTCCTCCGGTATCGCGGTCGGCATGGCGACCAACATTCCGCCGCACAACCTGTCCGAAGTCATCAACGGCGCGCTGCACGTGCTGAGGAATCCGGACTGCACGATCGACGAGCTGATCGAGCTGATCCCGGCGCCGGACTTCCCGACCGCCGGCATCATCTACGGCGTGTCCGGCGTGCGCGACGGTTATCGCACCGGCCGCGGCCGTGTGGTGATGCGCGCCAAGACCCACTTCGAAGAGTACGGCAAGGACGGCGGCCGCGTGGCCATCATCGTCGACGAGCTGCCGTATCAGGTCAATAAAAAGTCGCTGCTCGAGCGCATCGCCGAGAACGTGCGCGACAAGAAGCTGGAAGGCATCTCCGACATCCGCGACGAGTCCGACAAGTCGGGCATGCGCGTGGTGATCGAGCTGAAGCGCGGCGAAGTGCCGGAAGTGGTGCTGAACAACCTGTACAAGCAAACCCAGTTGCAGGACACCTTCGGCATGAACATGGTGGCCCTGGTCAACGGCCAGCCGAAGCTGCTGAACCTGAAGCAGATGCTGGAAAGCTTCCTGTCGCACCGCCGCGAAGTGGTCACCCGCCGCACCGTGTTCGAACTGCGCAAGGCGCGCGAACGCGGCCACATGCTGGAAGGCCTGGCCGTCGCGCTGGCGAACATCGACGAGTTCATCGCCATCATCAAGGCCGCGCCGACCCCGCCGGTCGCCAAGGTCGAGCTGATGCAGCGGACCTGGGATTCGTCCCTGGTGCGCGAGATGCTGAGCCGTACCGAACTGGGCGCATCCGGCGGCATCGACGCCTTCCGTCCGGAACACCTGCCGAAGCACTACGGCATGCAGCCGGATGGCATGTACCGCCTGTCCGACGAGCAAACCCAGGAAATCCTGCAGATGCGCCTGCAGCGCCTGACCGGCCTGGAGCAGGACAAGATCGTCAACGAGTACAAGGAAGTGATGCTCCACATCGCCGACCTGCTCGACATCCTGTCCAAGCCGGAACGCGTCACCGCGATCATCGTGGACGAAATGGGCCAGATCAAGGCCGACTACACCGAGAACGGCAAGGATGCACGCCGCTCGGCCATCGAGCACAACGCCAGCGACCTCGAAACCGAAGACCTGATCACCCCGCAGGACATGGTGGTGACCCTGTCGCACACCGGTTACATGAAGTCGCAGCCGATCTCGGAATACCGCGCCCAAAAGCGCGGCGGCCGCGGCAAGCAGGCGATGGCGACCAAGGACGAGGACTGGATCGACCAGCTGTTCATCGCCAATACCCACGACTACATCCTGTGCTTCAGCAACCGCGGCCGGATGTACTGGCTGAAGGTGTGGGAAGTGCCGCAGGGCTCGCGCAACTCGCGCGGCAAGCCGATCGTGAACATGTTCCCGCTGCAGGACGGCGAGAAGATCACGGTGGTGCTGCCGCTGTCGGGTGAGAACTCGAGCTTCCCGGAAGATCACTACGTCTTCATGGCAACCAGCCTGGGTACCGTCAAGAAGACCCCGCTGAAGGACTTCAGCAACCCGCGCAAGGCCGGCATCATCGCGGTCGACCTGGACGAGGGCGACTTCCTGATCGGCGCCGCGCTTACCGACGGCAAGCACGACGTGATGCTGTTCTCGGACGCCGGCAAGGCCGTGCGCTTCGACGAGAACGACGTGCGCCCGATGGGCCGTACCGCGCGCGGCGTGCGCGGCATGAACCTGGAAGAAGGCCAGAACGTGATCGCGCTGCTGGTGGCCGAGAACGAACAGCAGTCCGTGCTCACCGCCACCGAGAACGGCTTCGGCAAGCGTACCCCGATCTTGGAGTACACCCGCCATGGCCGCGGCACCAAGGGCATGATCGCGATCCAGACCACCGAGCGTAACGGCAAGGTGGTGGCCGCGACCCTGGTCGACGAAACCGACGAGATCATGCTGATCACGACCGGCGGCGTGCTGATCCGCACCCGCGTGGCCGAGATCCGCGAGATGGGCCGCGCGACCCAGGGCGTGACCCTGATCGCGGTGGAGGACGGCACCAAGCTGTCCGGCCTGCAGCGCGTGGTCGAGAGCGACGTCGACGAGGTGGAGCTGGAGCCGGCGCCGGAATAAGGCGCGTCCCAGCCATCGAAACGGCCCCTGCAGCGATGCACGGGCCGTTTTTCATTTGACGCATTCGGCGGCGGATTGCTGCAATGCGGCGAAAAATGGTCCGCCCTGAGGATTTTTTGCAAGTTTCGTGCGAAAATCAGGTTCCCCGTCACTGCTGCCATGACGCCAACAGGCTCGCCCACGGGCCGTCCATCCAAAGGATCATCATGAAAAAAACGCTCGCCGCCATCGCTTCCACCTTCATTCTGAGCTGCGCACCCGCTTTCAGTCTGGCGGCGGCGCCGGTGCCGTCCGCCGATCCGGCAGTGGTCGCGGCGACCAGGGAGATGCTGGCGGCAATGAAGGTGCGCGAGATGATGACCGGCATGCTGGCGCGCATGGAGCAGCAGATGCCGGCGCAGATGCGGTCGACGATGACGGCCTCGATCAACGGCAATCCCAACCTGGACGCCGCCCAGAAGGCCGAGCAGCTGAAGAAGCTCGACGAGGCGACCCAGGCCGCGGCCGTCCAGGCGCATACGCTGTTCGCCGATCCGACCCTGGTCGACGACATGCTCGCGGAAATGGTGCCGCTGTATGCGGAAACCTATACGCTGGACGAGATCCGCCAGCTGACTGCCTTCTACACTTCGCCGCTGGGCCAGAAGATGCAGGCCAAGATGCCCGAGCTGATGACCCGCAGCATGGAGATCAGCCAGCGCGTGATGATGCCGCGAATCCAGAAAGCCATGGCGCAAAGCCACCAGGCTCTCGGCGGGAAGTGAGGCAACAGGCACGATGACCCAGGTTTTCAATTTTTCCGCCGGCCCGGCCGTCCTCCCGAAGGAAGTTCTCCAGCAGGCCGCCGCCGAGATGCTCGACTGGCACGGCAGCGGCATGTCGGTGATGGAGATGAGCCACCGCGGCCCCGAATTCATCTCGATCTACGAGCAGGCCGAAGCCGACCTGCGCGAACTGCTGAACGTCCCGTCCAACTACGAGATCCTGTTCATGCAGGGCGGGGGACTGGGCGAGAATTCCCTGGTGCCGCTGAACCTGGCCGGCCGCAAGCCCCAGCCGGCCACCATCGATTTCGTGCAGACCGGTTCCTGGTCCAGCAAATCCCTGAAGGAAGCGCGGCGCTACGCCAACGTCAACATCGCCGCCTCCGGCGAGGCGAGCGGCTTCACCACGGTGCCGCCGCAGGAAAGCTGGAAACTCAGCAGCGACGCCGCCTACCTGCACGTCTGCACCAACGAGACCATCGACGGCGTCGAATTCAATTTCGTCCCGACCGTGCAGGGCGAGACCCCGCTGGTGGCCGACATGTCCTCGCACATCCTGTCGCGCGCCGTCGACGTCTCGAAATACGGCGTGATCTTCGCCGGCGCCCAGAAGAACATCGGCCCGGCCGGCCTGACCCTGGTGATCGTGCGCGACGACCTGCTGGACCACGCGCTGCCGATCTGCCCCGGCGTCTTCAACTGGCGTGCGGTGGCGGATGCCGACTCGATGCTGAACACGCCCCCGACCTACGCGATCTACATCGCCGGCCTGGTGTTCGCTCACCTGAAGCGGCTGGGCGGCGTGGCCGAGATGGAACGCCGCAATATCGAAAAAGCGCGCCTGCTGTACGAGGCGCTGGATGCCGACGATTTCTACCGGAATCGCGTGGCGCCCGATTGCCGTTCGCGCATGAACATACCCTTCTACCTGCGCGACGAATCCCTGAACGACCAATTCCTGGCCGGCGCCAAGGCGCGCGGGTTGCTGCAACTGAAGGGCCACAAGTCCGTCGGCGGTATGCGGGCATCGATCTACAACGCGATGCCGATCGAGGGCGTGCATGCCCTGGTCGATTATTTGAACGAGTTTGCCGGGCGCTGATCACCCGACGTCATTCCCGCGCAGGCGGGAATCCAAGTTTGTCGAGCAGTCGAGATGCATGCAGAACTTGGGTTCCCGCCTTCGCGGGAAGTCGGTTCCGGTAGTGTCGGGAACGACGGGCAAACGATAATCATGAGCAAACAATGACAGACAAATTACAACCCCTGCGCGAACAGATCGATGCGATCGACGCGCAAATCCTCGAACTCCTGAGCCGCCGCGGCAAGGTGGCCCAGGAGGTCGGCCACGTGAAGGCAGAAACCAATGCGCCGGTGTTCCGCCCGGAGCGCGAAGCCCAGGTTCTGCGCAAGGTCGCCGAGAACAATCCCGGTCCACTGAAGGACCAGGACGTGCAGACCATCTTCCGCGAGATCATGTCGTCCTGCCGCGCGCTGGAAAAGCGCATCACGGTCGCCTATCTCGGCCCCACCGGCACCTTCAGCGAGCAGGCCGTGTTCCAGCACTTCGGCAGCGCCGTCGAAGGCCTGCCCTGCGTGTCGATCGACGAAGTGTTCCGCGCCACCGAGGCCGGCACCGCCGACTACGGCGTGGTGCCGGTCGAGAACTCGTCGGAAGGCGCGATCAACCGCACCCTCGACCTGATGCTGGCCACCACCGCCATCATCAGCGGCGAAGTCTCGATCCCGGTCCACCACAGCCTGATGAGCAAGACCGGCAGCATGGACGGCGTGAGAGTCGTGTGCGCGCATTCGCAGGCCCTGGCCCAGTGCCAGGCCTGGCTCAACCTGCACCACCCGAACGTCGAGCGCCGCGCCGTCGCCTCGAACGCCGAAGCCGCCGTGCTGGCCAGCCAGGATCCGACGATCGCAGCGATCGCCAGCGAGATGGCGGGCGAGCAGTACAAGCTGGGCGTGGTGCAAGCCCACATCCAGGACGATCCGCACAACCGCACGCGCTTTGCCGTGATCGGCTGCCAGGCGACCGGCCCGTCGGGCCAGGACCGCACCTCGCTGGTGCTGGCGGTGCCGAACAAGGCAGGCGCCGTCTACAATCTGCTGGCCCCGCTGGCCAGGCACGGCGTGTCGATGACCCGTTTCGAGTCGCGCCCGGCGCGCATCGGCACCTGGGAATACTACTTCTACGTCGACGTCGAAGGGCACCTGCAGGATGCGGCCGTCGCCCGCGCCCTCGAGGAGCTGAAAGCCAACGCCGCCTTCTTCAAGGTGCTCGGCTCGTATCCGCTAGGCTTGTAATCCATTTTTCATTTGTCATCGAGAGTCCCCATGTCGCAATTCGGTCCAGAATACGTCCGTGCCATCGCCCCTTACCAGGCGGGCAAACCCATTTCCGAAGTCGCCCGCGAGTTCGGCCTGGATGAAGCCAATATCGTCAAGCTGGCATCCAACGAGAACCCCTTCGGCGTGCCGGAATCGGCCAGGCAGGCCATGGCCGCCGCCGCCGCGGAACTGGGCCGCTATCCGGACGCCAACGGCTTCGAGCTGAAGGCCGCGCTGGCCAAGCGCTACGATGTGCCGGCCGACTGGATCACCCTCGGCAACGGCTCCAACGATATCCTGGAGATCGCCGCCCACGCCTTCGTGCAGAAGGGCCAGGCGGTGCTGTACTCGCAGTATTCGTTTGCCGTGTACGCGCTGGCGGCCCAGGGCGTGGGCGCGCGCGGCATCGTGGTGCCGGCCAGGGACTACGGCCACGACCTCGATGCGATGGCGGCCGCGATCGATGCGGACACCAAGCTGGTCTTCATCGCCAATCCGAACAACCCGACCGGCACCTTCATTTCGGCGCCCGAGATCGAAGCTTTTCTCACCAAGGTGCCGGCCAATGTCGTCGTCGTGCTGGACGAGGCCTACAACGAATACCTGGAACAGAAGGACCAGTTCGAGTCGACCCAGTGGGTGCGCAAGTTCCCGAACCTGATCGTCTCGCGCACCTTCTCGAAGGCCTACGGCCTGGCCGGCCTGCGCGTCGGCTTCGCGATCGCCCAGCCGGCGGTGACCGACCTGATGAACCGCATCCGCCAGCCCTTCAACGTGAATTCCCTGGCCCAGGCCGCGGCCATCGCCGCCCTGAACGACAAGGAATTCCTGCAGAAGGGTGCCGAGAACAACCGCGCCGGCTACAAGCAGCTGACCGCCGCCTTCGACGAGCTCAAGCTCGAGTACGTGCCCTCGCACGGCAACTTCGTGCTGGTGAAGGTGGGCGAGGACGAAGGCGCGGGCGCGCGCGTGAACGTGGCGCTGCTGAAGCAGGGCGTGATCGTGCGTCCGGTCGGCGCCTATGGCCTGCCGCAGTGGCTGCGCATCTCGATCGGTTTGCCGGAAGAGAATGCACGCTTTATCGAAGCACTGCGCGAGGCACTGGCCTGAATGTTCGATAAAGTCGTCATCGTCGGCGTCGGCCTGATCGGCGGCTCCTTCGCCCTCGGCCTGAAGGCGGCCGGCGCGGCGCGGCGGATCGTCGGGCTGGAGCGTTCCGGCGCGGCGCTGGAGAGGGCGGGGCAGCTCGGCATCATCGACGAAGCCTGCACCGATCCGCGGCAGGCCCTGCGCGGCGCCGACCTGGTGCTGCTGGCGGCGCCGGTGGCCCAGACCGCCCGCATCCTCGAATCGCTGCTGCCCTGGCTGGAGCCGCATACCATCGTCACCGACGCCGGCAGCACCAAGGCGGACGTGGTCGCCAGCGCGCGCGCCGTGCTCGGCGAACGCATCGCCCAGTTCGTGCCCGGCCACCCGATCGCCGGCCGCGAATCGAACGGTCCGGACGCCGCCATCCCCGATCTCTACCGCGGCAAGAAAGCCGTGCTGACGCCGCTGCCGGAAAACCAGCAAGCGGCAGTCGACAAGGTGGCCGCCGCCTGGCGCGCCTGCGGCGCCATCATCCACGTCCTCGGGCCGGAAGAGCACGACAAGGTGTTCGCCGCCGTCAGCCACCTGCCGCACCTGCTGGCCTACGCGCTGGTCGACGATATCGCCAACAAGCCGCATGCGGACCTGTTGTTCCAGTATGCGGCCAGCGGCTTCCGCGACTTCACCCGGATCGCCGGCTCTTCACCCGAGATGTGGCGCGACATCAGCCTCGCCAACCGCGACGCGCTGCTCGGTGAGCTGGATGCCTATCTGGCACAATTGAATGGCCTGCGCGCGCGCCTGCTTGATGCCGATGGCGTCGCGCTGGAAGCGGTCTACGGCAATGCCCAGCGCGCCCGCCGCGCATGGATCGAAGCGATCGAAGCCGCCGAAAAACCGCCCGCACCGGAATCAGGAACAGAATGAGCCAAGCAAAACACTACCCCGAACACCTCGACCTGGAACCCGTGATGCACGTGGAAGGCGCCGTGCGCCTGCCGGGTTCGAAGAGCATTTCCAACCGTACCCTGCTGCTGGCCGCGCTCAGCGAGGGCACGACCACCATCCACGACCTGCTGGCCTCGGACGACACCCTGGTGATGCTGGGCGCCCTCAAGTCGCTCGGCATCGAGTGGGAGCAGCTGGACGAGCGCACCCACGTCGTGCACGGTGCCGGCGGGCAGCTGCCCATTCATGAAGCGGACCTCTTCATGGGCAATGCCGGCACCGCGATCCGTCCGCTGACGGCGGCCCTGGCCGTGATCGGCGGCGATTACACCCTGCACGGCGTGCAGCGCATGCACGAGCGCCCGATCGGCGACCTGGTCGACGCCCTGAACGCGGTCGGCGCCCAGATCGAGTACCTGGGTGCCCCGGGCTATCCGCCGCTGCGGATCCGCCGCGGCCACATCCACGCCGACCGCATGTCGGTGCGCGGCAATGTCTCGAGCCAGTTCCTGACCGCGCTTCTGATGGCCGCGCCGCTGATGGCGAAAGACCGCCCGGTGACCATCGAGGTGGAAGGGGAGCTGATCTCCAAGCCTTACATCGAGATCACGCTGAACCTGATGCGCCGCTTCGGCGTGACGGTCGGGCAGGACGGCTGGGCATCCTTCACGGTGCAGCCGGGCCAGCGCTACCATACTCCCGGCACCATCCACGTGGAGGGCGATGCCTCGTCCGCCTCCTATTTCCTGGCGGCCGGCGCGATTGCCGGCGGTCCGGTGCGGGTCGAGGGGGTGGGTCGCGACAGCATCCAGGGCGACGTGCGCTTCGCCGACGCGCTCGAGCAGATGGGCGCGACCATCGTCAAGGGCGACACCTGGATCGAGGCCCGTTCGAACGGCGTGCTGAAAGCCATCGACGCCGACTTCAACCACATTCCGGACGCCGCCATGACGATCGCCGTGGCCGCGCTGTACGCCGACGGCACCAGCACCCTGCGCAACATCGCCAGCTGGCGCGTGAAGGAAACCGACCGCCTGGCCGCGATGGCGACCGAGCTGCGCAAGGTTGGCGCGATCGTGGAGGAGGGCCCGGACTATATCCGCGTGACCCCGCCGGCCGAGCTGCAGCCGGCCACCATCGACACCTACGACGACCATCGCATGGCGATGTGCTTCTCGCTGGCTTCGCTGGACGGCAAGGCGCGGCGCGGCAATGCCATGCGCATCAACGATCCGAAGTGTGTGGCCAAGACCTTCCCGGATTACTTCGAGACGTTTGCGTCGATTGCCAAAGAAGAATTATTCTGACGAACAAGCTACGTATGCCCCATTCAAATATTCCCGTCATCACCGTCGACGGCCCGACCGCGTCCGGCAAGGGCACGGTGGCCCACCGGGTGGCCGACCACCTGGGCTTCCACCTGCTCGATTCCGGCGCCCTGTACCGCCTGACCGCGCTGTCGGCGCTGCGCCGCGGCACCATCCTGTCGGACGAACACGCGGTCGCCAAGGTGGCCGAACACCTGCCGGCCCGTTTCAACGGCGGCCACATCTACCTGGGCACGGAGGACGTCAGCAATGCGATCCGCGCCGAGGAAGTCGGCAATACCGCCTCGAAGATCGCGGCGCTGCCGGCGGTGCGCCAGGCCCTGTTCGGGCTGCAGCTGGGCTTTCGCCAGACCCCGGGACTGGTGGCCGACGGGCGCGATATGGGGACCGTCATCTTCCCTGGCGCCAAGTTGAAAGTGTTTCTGACGGCAAGTGTCGAGGCGCGTGCGCAACGCCGGTATAAGCAATTGATTGACAAAGGGTTTTCTGCTAATATGGACGATCTGCTGGCGGATTTGCAGTCCCGCGATGCGCGCGATACCCAGCGCGCCGTGGCGCCGCTGGTCCCGGCAGAGGGTGCGCATATCCTCGATACCTCGGAGATGACCGTGGAAGACGCGGTTGCCCAGGTGCTCGGCTGGTGGGCGCACGGCTAGTGGTGCCCGGGGAGTGTTTCCCGGGTGTGTTTCAACCTGACCCAGTTCAGAGGGCATATCGCCGTTCTGCTGGCTAACCTTTCAAAAACTCATGGCTACTGCAGCAAATCAAGATACCGGCATGGAAAGCTTCGCAGCACTCTTCGAAGAGTCGCTGTCGCGTCAAGACATGCGTTCGGGCGAAGTCATTTCGGCCGAAGTCGTGCGTCTGGATCACAACTTCGTGATCGTCAACGCCGGCCTGAAATCGGAAGCTTTCATTCCTATCGAAGAATTCAAGAATGACCAGGGCGAACTGGAAGTCAACGTGGGTGACTTCGTTTCCGTGGCCATCGAATCGCTGGAGAACGGTTTCGGCGATACCATCCTGTCGCGCGACAAGGCCAAGCGCCTGGCATCGTGGCTGGCTCTGGAAAAAGCAATGGAATCCGGTGAAATCGTCACCGGTACCGTCAACGGTAAAGTCAAGGGCGGCCTGACCGTCCTGACCAACGGCATCCGCGCATTCCTGCCGGGTTCGCTGGTCGACACCCGTCCGGTCAAGGACACCACCCCGTTCGAAGGCAAGACCCTCGAATTCAAGGTCATCAAGCTGGACCGCAAGCGTAACAACGTCGTGCTGTCGCGTCGCGCCGTCATCGAAGCATCGATGGGCGAAGAGCGTGCGAAGCTGATGGAAACGCTGAAGGAAGGCACCGTGGTCACCGGCGTCGTCAAGAACATCACCGACTACGGTGCGTTCGTCGACCTGGGCGGCATCGACGGCCTGCTGCACATCACCGACCTGGCATGGCGCCGTGTGCGTCACCCGTCGGAAGTCCTGACCGTCGGCCAGGAAATCACCGCCAAGGTCCTGAAGTACGATCAGGAAAAGAACCGCGTCTCGCTGGGCGTGAAGCAGCTGGGCGACGATCCGTGGACCGGTCTGTCGCGTCGCTACCCGCAAGGCACCCGCCTGTTCGGCAAGGTCACCAACCTGACCGACTACGGTGCGTTCGTGGAAGTCGAGCAGGGCATCGAAGGCCTGGTGCACGTCTCGGAAATGGACTGGACCAACAAGAACGTGGCTCCGAACAAGGTTGTCCAGCTGGGCGACGAAGTCGAAGTCATGGTCCTGGAAATCGACGAAGAGCGTCGCCGTATCTCGCTGGGCATGAAGCAGTGCAAGGCGAATCCGTGGGACGACTTCGGCATGACCCACAAGAAGGGCGACAAGGTCAAGGGTTCGATCAAGTCGATCACCGACTTCGGCGTGTTCATCGGCCTGCCGGGCAACATCGACGGCCTGGTGCACCTGTCGGACCTGTCCTGGACCGAAGCCGGCGAAGAAGCCGTGCGCAAGTTCAAGAAGGGCGACGAGCTGGAAGCCGTGGTTCTGGCAATCGACGTCGAGCGCGAGCGCGTCTCGCTGGGCGTGAAGCAGCTGGAAGGCGACCCGTTCAACAACTTCGCTTCGCTGAACGACAAGGGCACCCTGGTCACCGGCACCGTGAAATCGGTTGAGCCGAAAGGCGCCGTGATCGCCCTGAGCGAGGAAGTCGAAGGCTACCTGCGCGCTTCGGAAATCTCGCGTGACCGCGTTGAAGATGCCGGCACCCACCTGAAAGTGGGCGACAAGGTCGAAGCCCTGGTCATCAACATCGATCGCAAGGCACGCAGCATCCAGCTGTCGATCAAGGCCAAGGACAACGCCGACACCCAGGAAGCGATGAGCAAGCTGGCTTCGGACAGCAACGCTGCATCGGGCACCACCTCGCTGGGCGCCCTGCTGAAGGCCAAGCTCGACAACAAGGGTTAATTAACCTGGGAACGCGCAGATGACCAAGTCCGAGCTGATCAACCGCCTGGCTGAACGTTATTCCCAGCTGGTGGCCAAAGATGCGGAATACGCTGTCAAGACCATCCTCGATGCGATGACCAACGCCCTGGCGACCGGCCAGCGCATCGAGATCCGCGGTTTCGGCAGCTTCGCGCTGAACAGCCGGCCGCCCCGCATCGGACGCAATCCGAAGTCCGGCGACAAGGTGATGGTGCCCGAAAAACGGGTGCCCCACTTCAAGCCGGGCAAGCAGTTGCGCGAGCGGGTCGACGCGATGGTCGGGCAACCGATCATCGAAGACTGAGTCGTCTGCCGTTTGGCGGACAGAAACGGCGTCTCTTCGGAGATGCCGTTTTTTTTATGCCTGCCTATCCCTCGTCCCCGCCTGCGCGGAACGACGGATAGGCCCGCCTTTTGAAAACTCGTCTCAAATATGCGACACTGCGCCTTTGTAGCCACTCCTGACAGGACCTAATGAGATGAAGATTGTTTCAGCCATCCTTGGATGCATCCTGTTCGTCCTCTTTTTCGGCTTCGCCCTCAAGAACACCGATCAGGTGGACCTGCATTTCTTCCTGGGCTATGAACTGCGCGGACCGCTGGTATTGATGCTGCTGGCCTTCTTCATCGCCGGCGCCTTCCTCGGCATCCTGGCGGTGACGCCCACCGTGTTCCGCCACCGCCGCGAAAGCTCCCAGCACAAGAACACCATCCAGGCCCTGCAGAGCGCCGCCGGCACCGCCGCCAGCGCCCCGCAACCCGACAGCGTCACCCCGCGCTGAACCGTCGTAACAACAGAATAAGAATCACATGGAATTTGAAATCTGGTGGCTGCTCGGCATCCCCGTCTTTTTTGCCCTCGGCTGGATCGCCGCCCGCGTCGACATCAAGCAACTCGTGTCCGAATCGCGCAGCCTGCCACGCGGCTACTTCAAGGGCCTGAACTTCCTCCTCAACGAGCAGCCCGACAAGGCGATCGACGCCTTCATCGAGATCGTCAAGCTGGATCCCGAAACCGCCGAGATGCACTTTGCGCTCGGTAACCTGTTCCGCCGCCGCGGCGAGACCGAGCGCGCCATCCGCGTCCACCAGAACCTGCTGTCGCGTCCCGACCTGCCGATCGAGCAGCAGGTGCACGCCCAGTACGAACTCGGCATGGACTACCTGAAGGCCGGCCTGCTGGACCGCGCCGAGGAAACCTTCAACCTGCTGGTCGACACGCAATACGGGGTGCAGGCCCGGCGCGCGTTATTAGAAATTTTCCAGCGCGAAAAGGAATGGCGCCGCGCGATCGCCGCCGCCGAGGGGCTGCAGGAATCCGGCGCCGGCGCCCAGCACAAGGAAATCGCCCAGTTCTACTGCGAGCTGGCCCAGGATGCGCTGGTGCACATGCAGCCGGCCGACGCCATGCAGCTGCTCGACAAGGCCCTGCAGGCCGACCGCAAGAGCGTGCGCGCGACCATGCTGTACGGGGATGCCCAGACCGCCCAGGGCGACATCGAAGGCGCCCTCAAGACCTGGCGCCGCGTCGAGCAGCAGAGCGTGCCCCACGTGGCCCTGGTGGCGGCCCGCCTGATGGACGGCTACCGCAAGGTCGGCCGGCCCCAGGAAGGCGTGAACCTGCTGCGCTCCTACCTGGCGGAAGCGTCGTCGATTGATCTGATCGAGGTGGTGTTCAAGGCCGTCATCGAACTGAACGGCGTGGACGCTGCCAAACAGCTGGTGGTCGAAGAACTGCGCCGCAATCCGACGCTGCTCGGCCTGGACAAACTGCTCGAAGCACGCCTCATGGATGCGCCGGCGAATGTCTGGGAAGAGCTGTCGATGGTGAAGAACCTCGTCCACGGTTATACGCAGAAGCTCGCACGCTACCAGTGCAGCCACTGCGGTTTCAAGGCCCGCCAGTACTATTGGCAATGCCCGGGATGCAGCAAGTGGGAGACCTACCCGCCGCGCCGCACCGAAGAACTCAATGTGATGAATTAAGAATATGAAGATTACGATTATCGGCACCGGCTACGTCGGTCTCGTCACCGGCGCCTGCCTGGCGGAACTCGGCAACGATGTGTTCTGTCTCGACGTCGACCAGCGCAAGATCGACCTGCTCAACAACGGGGGCATCCCCATCCACGAACCCGGCCTGGAAGAGATCGTCGCGCGCAACCGCGCCGCCGGCCGCCTGCATTTCTCGACCGACGTCGCCGCCAGCGTGGCCCACGGCCAGCTGCAGTTCATCGCCGTCGGCACCCCGCCGGACGAAGACGGCTCGGCCGACCTGCAGTACGTGCTGGCCGCCGCCCGCAACATCGGCCGCCACATGGACGGCTTCAAGGTCATCGTCGACAAGTCGACCGTGCCGGTGGGCACCGCCGACCGCGTCTCCGCCGCGATCCGTGAGGAGCTGGCGGCGCGCGGCAAGAGCGGGGCCGAGTTCTCGGTGGTCTCGAACCCCGAGTTCCTGAAAGAGGGCGCCGCGGTCGAGGACTTCATGCGTCCGGACCGCATCGTCATCGGCCTCGACGACACCCCGGCGGGCAGCCGCGCCCACGAGCTGATGAAGCTGCTGTACGCACCCTTCAACCGCAACCACGAGCGCACCTACTGGATGGACGTGCGTTCGGCCGAGTTCACCAAGTACGCCGCCAACGCCATGCTGGCGACCCGCATCTCCTTCATGAACGAGCTGGCCAACCTGGCCGACAAGGTGGGCGCCGACATCGAAGCGGTGCGCCACGGCATCGGTTCCGACCCGCGCATCGGCCACAGCTTCCTGTACGCCGGCGCCGGCTACGGCGGCTCCTGCTTCCCGAAGGACGTGCAGGCGATCGAGCGCACCGCGCGCCAGTACGGCCAGGAACTGCTGATCCTGAGCGCGGTCGAGGCCGTCAACGACCGCCAGAAGCAGGTGCTGGGCCGCAAGGTCGTTGCCCGCTTCGGCGAGGACCTGTCCGGCATGCGCTTCGCGGTCTGGGGCCTGGCCTTCAAGCCGAACACCGACGACATGCGCGAAGCGCCGTCGCGCGTGCTGCTGGCCGAGCTGATCGAACGCGGCGCCACCGCCACCGTGTACGACCCGGTGGCGATGGAAGAGGCGCGCCGCGTGCTGGCCCTCGACCTGGATGAGGAAAAGCTGTCCCGCATCGGCTTCGCCGAGGCGCCGATGGAGGCGCTGGATGGCGCCGAGGCGCTTCTGATCGTCACCGAGTGGAAAGCCTTCCGCAGCCCCGACTTCGAGCAGATCAAGGCGCGCCTGAAGCAGCCGGTGATCATCGACGGCCGCAACCTGTACGAGCCGGCCCTGATGACCGGCCAGGGCATCGAATACCACGGGATCGGCCGTTCGGTCCTGACCAGCAAGTGAGGACAGCGATGTCGAGCTACAAGGACATTCCCAGCCGCCTGCTGCCGACCGACAGCTACCGCCAGGCCGAGGCGCCGCAGCTCGAGAGCGTGCGCCTGCTGGTGGTCGGCGACGTCATGCTCGACCGCTACTGGTTCGGCGACGTCTCGCGCATCTCGCCCGAAGCCCCGGTGCCGGTGGTGCGCATCGAGCGCCGCGAAGCCCGCCTGGGCGGCGCGGCCAACGTGGCGCGCAACGCCGCCGCCCTCGGCGCCCACTGCGGCCTGCTGGGAGTGGTCGGCAACGACGAGGCCGGCGACGAGGTCGAGCAGATCCTGCGCGATTCCAGCATCGATACCTACCTGAAGCGGGACGAGCAGATCTCTACCATCGTCAAGCTGCGCGTGATCGGACGCCAGCAGCAGATGGTGCGCATCGACTTCGAAGAGGCGCCCAGCGAGACCACGCTGCGCGACAAGCTGACCCAGTTCAAGGCCATCCTGCCGGACTACGACGTCATCATCTTCTCCGACTACAACAAGGGCAGCCTGGTGAACGTGGCCGAGATGATCCGCATGGCGCGCGCGGCCGGCAAGACCGTGATGGTCGACCCCAAGGGCGACGATTTCACGCCCTATGCCGGCGCCACCATGCTGACCCCGAACAAGTCGGAACTCAAGCGCATCGTGGGCAGCTGGAAGACCGAGGAACAGCTCACCGAGAAGGCCCAGAGCCTGCGCGAGGAGCTGGGTCTCACCGCGCTGCTGCTGACCCGTTCGGAAGAGGGCATGAGCCTGTACACCGCCGACGAGGTGCTGCACGTGCATGCCGACGCCCGCGAGGTGTTCGACGTCTCCGGCGCCGGCGACACCGTGATCGCGACCATGGCCGCGATGCTGGGCGTGGGCGCGCCGCTGGCGGAAGCCCTGGCCACCGCCAACCGCGCCGGCGGCATCGTGGTCGGCAAGCTGGGTACGGCCACCGTCACCCGCGACGAGCTGTTCGCGCACCGCCGCCGCACCGACGCCGGCACTTGAGCTTTGCCAAAGGCCGGGCGTCAACGCCCGCCGGGCTGGTCCGTTAATGGATGCGGGCGGCGCTCGCCGTCCACATACAAACCAACGGAGAAGACCAGATGATCAAGAAACTGTTCCTTGCAATCGCCGCGCTGGCGGCGTCGGTCAACATCGCATTCGCCCAGGTCGACGTCAACAAGGCCGATGCCGCGGCACTGGACTCGGTGAAGGGCGTCGGTCCCGCCATGTCGAAGACCATCATCGACGAACGCGCCAAGGGCGAGTTCAAGGACTGGGCCGATTTCCAGAAGCGCGTGAAGGGCGTCGGCGAGAAGCGCGCCGCCAAGCTGTCCGAAGCCGGCCTGCAGGTGAACGGCAAGTCCAAGGAAGGCGCGGCAATGGCTGCGCATTCCGGCGCGCCGATGGCCAAGGCCGATGACAAGGCCGCCAAGCCGGCCAAGGCTTCCAAGTAAGCCTGGTAGGGTGGGCTCGCCTTTCAGTCCACTGGACTGAAGGCCCCACCCTACATTGCTTCGAATCACGCTCTCTGCGGGCGGCGCCATACGCCGCTGTTGATCTCGGATTAGAATGGCGTTTTGAGATCGCAAGAAAGCAGACGCAACCCATGGCATACAAGACCATCCAGGACACGATCGGCAACACCCCGCTGGTGCAGCTGGTCCGCATTCCCGGCGCCGACGCCGCGGCCCGCAACAACGTCATTCTCGGCAAACTCGAAGGCAACAATCCGGCAGGTTCGGTGAAGGACCGCGCGGCGATGTCGATGCTGCGCGGCGCCGAGGAGCGCGGCCAGATCAAGCCGGGCGACACCCTGATCGAAGCGACCAGCGGCAATACCGGCATCGCGCTGGCGATGGCGGCCGCCATCCGCGGCTACAAGATGCTCCTGATCATGCCGGACAACCTATCGGTCGAACGCCGCCAGAGCATGGCCGCCTACGGCGCCCAGATCATCCTGACCCCGAAGACCGGCGGCATGGAATATGCGCGCGATCTCGCCGAGCAGATGCAGAAGGACGGCAAGGGTATCATCCTGGACCAGTTCGCCAACCAGGACAATCCGCGCGCCCACTACGAGACCACCGGTCCCGAGATCTGGCGCGATACCGAAGGCCGCATCACCCATTTCGTCAGCGCGATGGGCACGACCGGCACCATCATGGGCGTGTCACACTACCTGAAGGAACGGAACGAGGCGATCCGCATCATCGGCGCCCAGCCGGAAGAGGGCTCGTCGATTCCCGGCATCCGCAAATGGCCGGAAGCCTATCTGCCGAAGATCTTCGACAAGGCGCGTGTCGACCAGGTCGAGAACGTGACCCAGGCTGCTGCGGAACAGATGGCGCGCCGGCTGGCGGCCGAGGAGGGGATCTTCTGCGGTATTTCCGCGGCCGGGGCCTGCGAAATCGCGTTGCGCATTTCGCAGACCGTGGAGAACGCGACGATCGTGTTCGTCGTCTGCGACCGCGGCGATCGTTATCTGTCGACGGGTGTGTTCCCCGCCTGATTGGCTGGATGTCTTTTTCCCGGCGCGAGGTCTGGGCGCTGGGTGTCTCCCCTCACGAGGATGAACTGGCGAAGCTGGCAATACAAATGCTGGTGCCGGTGCGGCGGCACGTGTGGCCGCCGTCCGTAGTCGCGCCCACGGTTATTCTGCGCTGGCGGCTGCGTTGTTGTCCTTGTCCTTCGGCTTGAACTGCTTGTCGCTGATGCGGAATTTCGCACGGCGGTCGCCCATCAGGTAGCGCAGGTCGCGGATCGACAGGTCGCTGACTTCGTGCATGCGGATCAGCAGCGAGGCGCCGACCGGCAGACGGTGGTGGCGGATCTTCGAGATGACCGGCGGCGCAACTTCCAGGGCGCGGGACAGGGCTGCGTCGTTCTTCAGGCGCAGGTTCTCGATCAGGGTGTCGAGCAGGCGGTTCGGGTTGTACTGCAGCAGTTCGTCATTCTCCGAATCGCTGTTCATATCAATGCCGACTTGGTTCGTCATGATGTCACTATTCCTATTTTTGGGTTAAGGGAGCTCGTTAGCGGCTCTACTCTATTATCACAACAAAGTTTCGAAAATTTCTACTAAATTATACAACTTTTTTAAATTTAGTACTTAAGAGCAATAACTATCAGGCGTAACTGCTTAATTCGTTGTCTTGCTGCAACAATAGCCGCAATGCAATTCTCTCACAAACTCACTGAAAAATTAATTGCTTTTTATTTAAACTTAAGTGTAAAGCAATCCTCGATGCGCTGCCGCACGTTTCCAAAAAGCATGTAGAAACACCAAGAAATATGGGGGTATCGGGGCGAAAGGTCTGTTTCCTCGGAGAACTACGTCCAGGAAAACAGCATACCCCAGGGAGTATATCGTTGTCAGTACTGCATTAGCTCAGCATTAACACTGTTGTACCGTTACAAACGGATACAAAGTTTCTAGCTGGTTAAGGGTCACATACCCCGTGCCAAACGCACCGCGCGGCCCAGTTCGATCACCGACATGGCATAGAAATAACTGCGATTGTACTTTGTGATTGCAAAGAAATTAGCATTTGCGACCCAGTACTCGGTCGGGGCGGCGCCATTCTGCAGGTCGATCAGGCCGTACTGGCGCTGTTCCGGCAGCGGCGTCCGCGTGACGACGCCGGCGCCGCGCAGCTCGGCCGGCTCGTAGCGGGCCTCGAGTCCGCCCAGCAGCGGCTCCCAGGCAAGGCTCGGCGCGACTTCGGCCGGGAAGACCGAGGGACCGGTCGCATTCCGGTCCCAGCCATGGTTGACCAGGAAGTTGGCCACGCTGCCGATCGCGTCGGCGGCCGAGTTGCGCAGGTCGACGATGCCGTCGCCGTCGAAGTCGACGCCGTATTTCAGGATATTGCCGGGCATGAACTGCGGCATGCCGACCGCGCCGGCAAACGAGCCGAGCAGCGAGAAAGGATCGATGTTTTCCTTGCGCGCCAGCACCAGGGTCTTTTCCAGCTCGTTGCGGAAGAACTGCATGCGGTCGTTGCGGTTCGGCGATTCCGGATAGGCGAAGGCGAGGGTGGTCAGCACGTCCACCACGCGGAAGCGTCCGGTGTCGCGGCCATAGATGGTCTCGACGCCGATGATGCCGACGATGATCTCGGCCGGCACCCCGTAGATCGCCTCGGCGCGTTCCAGCAGGGCCGCGTTCTCGTTCCAGAAGCGGACCCCGGCATTGATGCGGATCGGTTCGATGAAGCGCTCGCTGTAAGCCTGCCAGTTCTTCGGCTTGCCCGGCGGCGCCGGTTTCACCAGCTGGACCGCGGAGTCGATAAAGCGGGTCTTGGCCACCAGTGCGTCCAGCGCCGCGCGGTCGAAGTTGTGGCGGCTGACCATCTCGTCTTCGAAATCGCGTACCGCCTGCCATTCGCCGAAGGCGACCTGTTCGCCGTCATAGTCGATCGCCGGACGCTTGGGCGCCGGCGCGGCTTTCGCGGCCGTGGCCTTGGCTTTTTTGCCAGCCTTGGCGGATTTGGACGCCTTGGACGCCTTGGCCGACTTGGCGCCGGCATGGTGGATCGAGGAGGAGGCGGCGGCGTGGGACGCGTGCCCGGCGCCGATGGCGAGGGCAAGCAGCAGCGGTACAAAAGATTTCATCGAACTCGGGACAGCAACTCTTTCAGGATAGTCGGCAGGCCGGCGCCATGCGGCTGGGACTGCGTGGGCGGCGCATAGCGCCAGGCGCTGTAGCGGCGCAGGAATTCGGCCGCGGCGGCCTTCGGTCCGGAGGCCAGCTCGGCGCCGGCGACACGCGCGGCATATGCCGTCGGGCCTTCGTCCGGCGCACGCGGCAGGCCCAGTTGGCCGAGGCGGTGGCACAGGGCCGAGTATAGCTTATCGACCGGGTCCATCCGCTGTTGCCGCGACAATTTTCCTGCGATCAACAACAGCGCGCATCCCAGGGCCAGCAGGGCCGCGCTGCGCCAGCCGAACAGATTGTCCTGCAGGCTTTCCAGCAAGGCATGCTGGCGCTGCGGCGTGTAGTTCAGCACCCACTGGTTCCAGCCATTGTTGGCGGCGGCGATCGCAAAGCGAACCTTGGCCAGCAGCGAACCGGGGGCCGGCTGCATCAGGCGCCCCAGGCCTTCGATGCCGAAGGGCGCCGGCGCCGGCAGCGCGCGCGCCAGGCTGCGCTGCACGCGCTCCGGCGCGACCGCGGCGGTGGGGTCGACCCGCACCCAGCCCTGTTCCTGCAGCCAGACCTCGGCCCAGGCATGGGCGTCCGACTGGCGCACCGTGAAGTAGCCGTCGATCGGATTCAGTTCGCCGCCCTGGTAGCCGGTCACCACGCGCGCCGGGATGCCGGCCGCGCGCATCAGGAACACGAAGGCGCCGGCAAAGTGCTCGCAGAAGCCGGCGCGGGTGGTGTACAGGAATTCGTCGACGGCGTCGCCGCCGAGCAGGGGCGGCTGCAGCGTGTAAGCATAGCCGCCGGTGGAGAACTGGCGCAGCACCGCCTGCACCCGCTGCATGGGTTCCGGATAGTCCTGGCGCAGGCGCTCGCCGGCGGCCAGCGTCTTCGGGTTGCGGCCGTAGGGCAGCTGCAGCCACTGGTAGGCATTGTCGAGCGGAGCGTCGGCCTGCAGGCTGAAGTCGACATAGGATGAGAGCTCGTAGCGGATCCGCTCGCGTACCGGATTTGACGCCTGCAGCTCCAGGTCGGGCGTCACGCTGGCGGCGTCGCCGGACATCTGCGGCAGGGCGCGCGGCATCTCGAGGGCGAACAGCCAGCGCGTGTTCGAGGGTTCCATCGTGACCTGGTAGTGCAGCGGCGCGCCGCGCACCGAGATCGACACGGATTGCGGCGCCTTGCGCCCGAAATGCGGACGCGGCAGCAGGCGGGTCCAGGTGCGGCCGTCGTAGGCGCCCAGTACCGGGCCGCGCCAGTAGAGCTGCGGCTGGGCCGGCGGCGGGCCGTCGAACTTCACGCGGAAGGCCGGATCGTCCGATTGAGCCAGGTTCGAGAACTGGCCCGGCGCCATGCTGTCGGACAGGCCGCTGCGGGCACCGCGGGCATCCTCGGGCAGGCCCCACAAGGGCCCGTCGACGCGCGGAAACAGGAAGAAGCCGAGGGCCGCCAGCGGCGCCGCCAGCGCCAGGATCTTCGCGCCCATCAGCAGGCGGGTGCGCAAGGGAGGCACCACGCCGGTCAGCTGAAAGGACAGCTGGGTGGTCAGGAGGGCCACCACCGAGACCAGCATCAGCAGGGCGGTGCCGATGCTCTGCGAGTAGAAGAAATTCGTCAGCACCAGGAAGAAGCACAGGAACACCACCACGAACAGGTCGCGCCGCGCGTGCATCTCCAGCATCTTGAAGGCCACCAGCAGCACCAGCATCGCGACCCCGGCATCGCGCCCGAGCACCGTGTGATAGGTGTGCAGCACGCCCGCCATCGCAGCGATCGCCAGCGGCACCAGCACCAGGTTGGCCGGCATGCGCCGTCCCAGCAGGGTGAGCAGGGCGCGCCAGGCCAGGGTCGCGCCGCACAGCAGGGTCACCCAGGGCGGCAGGTGGGCGGTATGCGGCAGCAGCACCAGCACCGTGCTGGCCAGCAGCAGCAGGGTGTCCTGCTTGTCGCGCGACAGCGGGAAGGCGGGGCGCAGGACTTTCATGTGGCCTCGGCGGCGCTGCCGTACAGCGCGAGCGCTTCCAGGCAGGCGGCCTGGTGTGCCGGCCCCAGCGCGGCCTCGATCCGCTGGCGGCCGAGCCGCAGCGCATAGGGCAGGGCGCGCAGTTCCGCCTCCAGCACCCAGCGCGCCAGGCGCGCCAGCTTCAGTTCGAGATCGAGCCGCGGCGGCAGCGCGTCGAGGTCGAGCACCAGCTCGTCCATCGAGCCGCCTTCGAACTGTTTGGTGACCAGCTGGCCGCCGAGTGCCGGGTCCAGCCGCGCGATGTGGCGCCAGGCCAGCTGGCGCAGCGGATCGCCCGGCTGGTAGCTGCGCACGCCGGCGAAGTCGTCGCTGCCGGCGCTCTTGACGCCGTCCGGACTCGGGTGGCCGCTGACCGGCAGCGGCGGCGCGTCCTGTTCGGGATAGGGATAGACCAGCGCGCGGCTATCGGGCTGCCAGTAGCTCCAGGCCTTGAACAGGCCGAGCGGGAAGCGGGTGGACAGGCGCACGCGCGGCGCATTCATCCAGCCGCGCCGGCTGCTGGTGGCGGACAGCACCACGCCGGTGCTCGAGCCGGCGGCGACGTCGACCGCATGGCGCGCATCCTTGACGGTGTCGAGGTCGACCCAGAGCGCGTAGCGGGCCAGGCGGGTGCGGTTGGCCAGCAGCAGCTCGAAAGATGCTTCTTCGCCCGCGAACACCGCGCCGGCGCGGCCCGGGCGCAGGTGCAGGTGGGCCAGGTTGCGGTAGGTATGGATCATGTCGACCAGCGCGCAGGCAGCGGCCACGAAGGTCAGGCCGAAGCCCAGGCCCAGGCTGTAGTTGACCGAGCCGATCAGCAGCGCCAGCAGCAGGGCGCCGAAGCCGAGGCCGGCGCGGGTCGGCAGGATGTAGACGCGGCGCTGGCTCAGCTCGACCTCGCCGCGGTCGCGCGCGGTGGTGCGTTCGCGCCAGGTGCTGCGCCGTCCGCGCAGCCAGCCGAAGATGCGGACCCCGAGCGGCAGCCTGGTCAATGCCGCGTCCACCATTCAGACCGGCACCGACTTCTGCAGCTGCAGCACCAGGTCGCGGCTGGCGCTGCCGCCCCCATGCGCGGCCTTCAGCGGCCGCAGGCGGTGCGCGCAGACCGGCACCAGCAGGGTCTGGATGTCTTCCGGGATCACGTGGTCGCGTCCCTCCAGCGCGGCCCAGGCGCGCGCCGCCTGCAGCAGGGCCAGGGTGGCGCGCGGCGACAGGCCTTCGGCGAACAGCTTGCCGGAGCGCGATTCCTGGGCCAGGGCCTGCAGGTAGTCGATCAGCGTTCCGGAGGCATGGATGGCGCGCAGCGAGCGCTGGGCATCGAGCAGCTCTTCCGGCCGCATCACCGGCTGCAGGGTTTTCAGCATGGCGCGCCGGTCCTCGCCCATCAGAAGCGCGCGTTCGGCGCTGGCGTCGGGGTAGCCGAGGGACAGACACATCAGGAAGCGGTCGAGCTGGGATTCCGGCAGCGGGAAGGTGCCGACCTGGTGCGCCGGATTCTGGGTCGCGATCACGAAGAAGGGTTCGGGTAGCAGCCGCGTGACGCCGTCGGCCGTGACCTGGCGCTCCTCCATCGCTTCCAGCAGGCCGGACTGGGTCTTGGGCGTGGCGCGGTTGATCTCGTCGGCCAGCAGCACCTGGGTGAAGATGGGCCCGGGATGGAACATGAAGCCGTTCTTCTCGCGCTCGTACACCGAGATGCCGGCCACGTCCGCCGGCAGCAGGTCGCTGGTGAACTGCACGCGGTTGAACCGCAGGCCCAGCGACAAGGCCAGGGCATGCGCCAGGGTGGTCTTGCCGACGCCCGGGACGTCGTCGATCAGCAGGTGGCCGCCGGCCAGCAGGCAGGTGAGGGCCAGGCGCACCTGCTGGTCCTTGCCCACCACGATCTGTCCGACCTGGCGCGCGGCGGAATGTAATTGTTTGAACATGGATGGCTTCTTCTCGTCGATCCGATGCGCATGGTAGATTAGCGTCATCGGCAATCTACCATGCGCAGCACATGAGCACAGCAATTTACAGCCACCCCGACTGTTCCCTGCACGAGATGGGCGACTGGCACCCGGAGACGCCGGCGCGCCTGCAGGCGATCGAGGACCAGCTGATCCTGGCCCGGCTGGACGGCCTGGTCGAGCGCTGCGATGGCCCGCCGGCCGACGAGGCGGCGATCCTGCGCAACCACAGCCAGGGCGCGCTGGACCTGGTACGCGAGAACCTGCCCGCGGCCGGCGAACACTATCCGCTCGACGGCGACACCCTGCTGTGCAAGGACAGCTACCGCGCCGCCCTGCGCGCCGCCGGGCTGGCGCTGGCCGCCACCGACGCCGTCATCGCCGGCAGCATCGACAACGCCTTCTGCGCGATCCGCCCGCCCGGCCACCACGCGCGTCCCGGCGAGCCGATGGGCTTCTGCCTCTTCAACAACGTCGCCATCGCCGCCCGCCATGCGCTCGAGGTGCACGGCCTGGAGCGGGTCGCCATCGTCGACTTCGACGTCCATCACGGCAACGGCACCGACGAGTCCTTCCGCGACGATCCGCGCGTGCTGATGGCCAGCTTCTTCCAGCACCCTTTCTATCCGTACAGCGAGCCGACACCGGTGACGGCAAACAGCGTCAACATTCCGGTGCCGGCCTACAGCGGCGGCGACGCGGTGCGCAAGATCGTGCTGGAGCAATGGTTGCCGGCCCTGCATGCGCACCGTCCGCAGATGATCTTCATCTCGGCCGGCTTCGATGCCCATCGGGAAGACGACCTGGGCGGCATGGCCCTGGTCGAGGCCGACTATGCGTGGATCACCCACCGGCTGATCGAGGTCGCGCGCACGCACGCAAGCGGACGCATCGTCAGCTGCCTGGAAGGGGGCTATAATTTATCCGCACTGGGCCGCAGCGTAGCGGTGCACGTCAAAGCGTTGGCCGATCTCGACTGAGAACCACCGCAACGCAGCGGTATCTAACCTCGACAAACCACTGGACTGGAGGGGATATGAAACTGCTGCGCACTTTCATGGCGCTGTGCCTGTTCGCACTCACCGCATCGGCGGCGAACCCGGCAGCGGCGACCAACTACAGTCTCTGGATCAACGGCCGCACCGGCGGCGGCGCCATCGGCAACTACAACAGCTGGAGCTACTGGGGCCTCGGCACCATCAATGCCGGCGTCAACAAGAAGTCCGTCAACTGGGACGGACGCAGCAGCATCGCCAGTCAGAGTGGCCTCATCCGCAACGCCCTCGACTGCTTCTGCACCGGGAACAACTGGTGCTATATCGCAACCCACAGCGCGGGCGACCTGATGATGGGCTACGTGCTGGCCAACTACGGCGGCTCGGCGCGCATGAAGAAGAACGCGGTGCCGAATGCCTCCGGCGTGTGCGGGAATGCGGGCGGTGGCGCGCAGGCCGGCTGGAACATCAAGTGGGTCCTCTCCGCGGCCGGTTCCGGCGGCGGTTCCGAGCTGGCCGACTACGGCGCCTGGACCACCTCGGAACCGCTGGTGCAGGACGTGAAGACCAGTACCGCGCGCGCCATGTACAACCACAATGCCACGCACAATATCTGGTTCTACATGTATGCCGGCGCCTCCGGCGGACCGGGCTCCTTCCTCCTGCCGGGCCAGGACGACGGCGTCGAGGCCTACCACAGTGCGGGCGGCATCTCGGGCAGTTCCGGCAGGTCGCTCTGCAATCCGCGCGACTGGTTCTGCAACGACCTCACGCTGGGGGTGGCGCCCAACGAGGGCGGCAGCACCAAGTGGGCCTACCACTCAGTGTCCTTCCGCGACGATCGCGAAGTCTACGGCCACTTCACGGAAGCGAGCTGGAGCGGCATCGTCTCGGTGATGCTGGGCACGATGGTCAACTATGCGCGCTAGCTCGAAATGAGGCCATTTTCGCCACACTCAGCAGTTTGGCTCGCGCGGTGTGACTTGTAAATATGTCCCATCTACATTCGACTCGGCTCCCGCACGGTCGTGCGCTTTTTTGCGTACGCCTGTGTGGAGAAAAGATGAGACTGATACGCACGATACTGGCGGTGTGCCTGTTCGCGGTAGCGGGACTGGTATCGGCAACCAACTACACCTTATGGATCAACGGCCGCACAGGCGGCGGCACGATCGGTGACTACAACAGCTTCACCTACTGGGGCCCGTCGTCGACGGCGGCGGGCGTCAACAAGAAGGCCGTCAACTGGGACGGCTACAACAGCATCGCCTCGCAGAGCGGCCACATCCGCGATGCCCTCGATTGCTTCTGCACCGGGAACAACTGGTGCTATATCGCGACCCACAGCGCGGGCGACCTGATGATGGGTTACGTGCTGGCCAACTACGGCGGCTCGGCGCGCATGAAGAAGAACGCGGTGGCGAATTCCTCCGGTGTGTGCGGCAATGCGGACGGCAGCTCGCAGACCGGCTGGAACATCAAGTGGGTGCGCGCCGCCTCCGGCGCCGGCGGCGGCTCTGAGCTGGCCGACTACGGCTCCTGGGCGGTCTCCGATCCGCTCACCCAGGACCTCAAGACCGCCACCGCGCGCGCCATGTACCACCACAGCTCGGGCGGCGTCTCGGGCAGTTCGGGCGGCTCCTACTGCAACCCCAGCGATTGGCTGTGCAACGACCTGACCCTCGGCACCGCCGCCAACGAAGGCGGCGCGGCCAAGTGGAGTTACCACTCGGTGTCCTTCCGGGACGACAATGAGGCCTATAACCACTACACGAGCGGGAACTGGGCCGGCATCGTTTCCGTCGTCCGAAGTGCGATGGTGAACAGTGCGCTCTAACAAGCCACCGGAGAAAAAGCGCCGGCCGCCGAAGCCAAGGTCCGCACCGCGGCCCTGGCTGCGCCGGCTGGCACTGCCGGCCGTGGCGCTGGCGGTGCTGGCCGCGCTGGTCTGGAGCCTGATGGGCCATGGCGGCCCGGCGCCCGTCGCCACCGCGGCCCAGGCCCCGGCCCCGCAGGGCCGGGCCTTCTTCGATCCGGTGGGCGGGCAGGGCCTGCCGGCCGTCGACGAACGCGGCCAGCGCCGCCGCCAGCTGATCGAGAATGTCCGCCTGGCCGACCATACCTTCTGCAGCTACCGCGAGAGCAGCCAGTATCCGGTGGGCTCGCGCCCGATGGCCGAGAACGCCGACCAGAATCTTCCGAACGCGCCGGTCACCGACATGAACCCGATGCGCCTGCAGGGCGGCGGCGCGGACCGCGGCGTGCTGCTGCAGACCTCGCAGTCGCGGGTCTACATGGCGGCCAACGAGGCGGTGGCCTTCTCGCTGCGCGCCGTGGATGCCTCGAACCGGGTGCTGCCGCTGGTGGTCACGCGCGCGCTCAGCCAGGGCATCACCTATGCCGGCGCGCGCCAGACGCCGCAGGTGAGCATCCCCTTCGCCGACGACGGCAACGGCGCCGATCCGGTGCCGAACGACGGCGCCTTCGCCGGCGTGCTGGCCCCCGCGCAGACCGGCCTGGCCGGCTTCACCGGCACCATCCGCACCCAGGTCAGCTATAACGTGAACGGCAAGAACGGCATGGTGGTGTTCGACGTGATCTACACGCCCGAGCTGCCCGCGGTCTGGACCGGCCAGGTCCGCGAAGCGGTCGAGAACGGCTCGCTCAGCTTCATCCTTCCGGTCGAGGTGCGCTTGCCGGGACGCTACATCATCAGCGGCCGTGTCGACGATGCGCGCGGCAAGCCCTTCGCCCTGCTGACCTTCAACGAGCTGCTCGGCCCAGGTCCCAACGAGGTCAGGCTGACCATGTTCGGCAAGCTGATGCGCGACCAGGACGCGGCCCTGCCGCTGACCCTGCGCGACGTCGACGGCTATCTGCTGAAGGAAAACACGGACCCCGACCGCGCCCTGATGCCTCGCCTGGAAGGCAAGGTCTTCACCAGCAAGAACCATCCGCTGAAGGGCTTTTCGGACGCCGAATGGCAGAGCGAGGAGCGCAGCCGCTACCTGACCGAGTTCGGCAAGGACGTCAAGCTGGCGAAGAAGGAACTGGAGGCCTTCGACCCCAGCCAGCCCGCGCCGCCGAGCGAGTGCGCCACCAAGCCGGTAGCGCGATAGAATGTGCCAATGGCAGATTCGACGTTCAGCTACGACAAGCAATTTCAACTGAGTGCCCTGGCGGCATTGCCGCCGGCGGCGCGGCAGGCCTGCGCGGCGGCGGCCGCGACCCGGCTCATGCCGGCCTGTGAGCGCTTCGCTTCGATGCAATCCACCGGCATGGAGGGCCGCGCGCGCGAGATCGTCGCCGAGCTCTGGCAAGCCATCCTGACCGGCGACGCCGGCCAGCAGCCCTGGCCGGCCATCCTCGATGAAGTCATGGCCATGATCCCGGGGCCGGAAGTGGAGGGCGGCTTGCTGGCGCAGATTGCCGAGGATGCGCTGGCCTCGCTGGCCTATGCGATCCGCTGCCTGCTGGTCGACGAGCCGTCCCAGGCCGAGTGGGCGGTGGCGCGCGAGTACGACTCCGCCGACCAGGCCGCGATCCGGCTCACCGGCGTGGTCCCGGATACCCCGAAAAAGGAGGCCAGGCTGCTGGCCCACCCCCTGATCCAGCGTGCGCTCGGACGCCAGCGCGCCGACCTGGCCCTGCTGCGCCAGGGCGATGTCGCCGAGCTGTTGCGCCAGGCCGTGGCGAACCCGAGCTTCAGCGAACATGAGCTCGAGGGCTTCTCCAGCGTAAAATAGCGCCTTGTACGCAGATTATTGAGAATAAGTATGTCGATTCAATGGTTCCCGGGCCACATGGCCGCTGCCCGCAAGCAGGCCGCGGAGCAGATGGAAAACACCGATGTGGTCATCGAGGTCCTTGACGCGCGCCTGCCGGAGGCGAGCAGCAACCCGATGGTCGAGCAGTTGCGCAAGTTCCGCAACCGTCCCTGCCTGAAGGTCCTGAACAAGACCGACCTGGCCGACCCCGTGGCAACCGCCGCCTGGGCCGCCTGGTATGACGCCCAGGAAGGCGTGAGCGCCTATCCGATGACGACCAAGAAGCCGTCCGACGTCGCCCGCATCCCCGAACTGTGCAAGGCGCTGGCCCCGCACCGCGGCGTGCCGACCAAGCCGCTGCGCATCATGATCATGGGGATCCCGAACGTCGGCAAGTCGACCCTGATGAACGCGCTGCTGAAAAAGCGCGTGGCCAAGGTCGGCGACGAACCGGCCGTCACCAAGGCCCAGCAGAAGATCTACCTGGACAAGTTCACGGTGCTGGTCGACACCCCCGGCATGCTGTGGCCGAAGATCGCGATGGACAGCGACGGCCTGATGCTGGCCGCCAGCCACGCGGTCGGCACCAATGCCGTGATCGAGGAAGAAGTGGCCGAGTTCCTGGGCGGCTTGCTGCTGCAGCGCTACCCCCAGCTCCTGACTGCCCGCTACGGCCTCAAGACCGAGGGCATGGACGGTGTCGGCGTGATCGAGGGCGTGGCCGCGCGCCGCGGCTTCCGCGTGCGCGGCGGCGACTACGACTACGAAAAGGCGGCCCACGTGCTGCTGCAGGATTACCGCCAGGGCGCGCTGGGCCGCATCAGCCTCGAGACGCCGGCGACCCGCGCGGCGGCGCTCGAGCAGCACCGCATCGACATGGAAGAGAAGGCGCGCATCGCGGAGGAGAAGGCCGCGCGCAAGGCCGAAGAGGCGGCGCGCGGCAAGCGCGGCACCTGAGCCCTGCTCAGGTCTCCGTCATCAGCCCACGGCCCGGCGCATGAGCCTGGGCGAATCGCCGACCGGCTCGAAGCCGAAGCGGCGGTACAGCCCGTGCGCATCGGCGGTCGTCAGCATCAGCGAGCCCACGCCTTCCTGCTCGAGCCGCTCGAGCATGGCGGCGACCAGCAGCTTGCCGAGGCCGCGGCCGCGGTATTCCGACAGCACGAAGATGTCCTTCAGGTAGCCGAACGAAGCCAGATCGGTGACGACGCGCCCGAAGGCGGCGAATTCGCCGTCGAGACAAGCCACGAAGCACAGCGAATTGGCCAGCGCCTTGCGGACGAACTCGATCGATATGCCTTTCGACCAGTACGCTTCTTCGGCCAGGAAGCGGTGGATGCGTCGCAGCTCGGCCTCGGAAACCGTATTCGAGACCGTGAAATCGCCGCCCATGCCTCAGCCTTCTCCCGGCGCCGTTCCGAAGCGGAAGCTCGACACCGTCAGCGCGCCGAAGAAGGCGTCTTCGTGATACACGCAGGCGGCCTGTTCCTGCTCGGCCGCGCCCAGCGCCACCCACAGCGGCACCAGGTGGTCCTCGCGCGGATGCGCATGGCGCGCAAAGGGCGCCTCGCTCCAGTTCAGCAGGGCCTGTTCGCGGTCGGTGGGGGAGAGTTCCAGCAACACGTGCTGCAGCCAGGTGTCGAAGGCATGCGAGGCCAGCGCGCCGCCGGGGCCGAACTGGCGCAGGTTGTGGAAGGACAGGCCGCTGCCGACGATCAGCACGCCTTCGTCGCGCAGCGGCGCCAGCGCGCGGCCGGCGGCCAGGTGCACGGCCGGATCGTAGCCATGGCGGATCGACAGCTGCACCACCGGCATGTCGGCTTCCGGATAGACCGGGTAGAGCATCGAGAAGGTGCCGTGGTCGAAGCCGCGCTCCGGGTCCAGGGCGGCCGGATGGCCGGCGGCGCCGAGCAGGTCGGCCACGCGGGCGGCCAGTCGAGGATCGCCCGGCGCAGGGTACTGGATCTGGTAGGTGTGCGGCGGGAAGCCGCCGTAGTCGTAGATCATGCCGGGCGCCGGATTGCTGGACACCATGAACTGTTCGGTCTCCCAGTGGCTGGTCACCACCAGCACCGCCTTCGGCCGCTCGCCGGCCTGGCGCTTCATGTCGACCAGCGAGGCTTCCAGGCGGTCGTAGGCGCCGCCGTACTGGCCCTTCATCCAGGGCCAGGGACCGCCTCCGTGCGAGACGAAATAGGTGGGCAGGCGGGTGGGCATGGGGGCTCCTCGGCGGACGGTGAAAGCACCATGGTAACGCAGCCGTCGTTCCCGCGCAGGCGGGAGCGACGGTTTGAAGCTAGCTCACTGCGGACGGGCCCGCACCAGCGCCATCATCGCAAACAGCCGCGCGCTGCGCATCCAGCCCAGCACCAGCACCGCCAGCTGGGTCAGCAGGACCGCGCCGATCGTGCCGCCGGCGCCCAGTGCCGGCACCTGCACGCGCACTGCCGCCAGCAGCGCGGCCAGGACCAGGCCGATGCCGGTGACGATCACGTACACGCCCAGCAGCGAGAAGGGCCGGCGCAGCATCAGCCGTACGCCGCCCCACCAGGCCACGATGGCCGAGCGGCGCCGGCGTTCGTTGGCCAGCAGGGCGCGGCCGGCGTCGATGGTGGCGTGCACCAGCACGAACACCACCGCGGTGGCGATCAGCGCCAGATTCGAAGCATGCTCGGCATCGCTTTCCAGGATCGCAGTCTCGGCGGTCTTGCCGGCCAGCCTGAAGGCGATGCCGGCCACGATGCCCACGATGAGGAGCGGGACCGCGCTCCACACCATCATGCGGAACATGCGCGTGTATTCCTGGGCGCCGCCGGCCAGCAGCTCGCTGAAGCCGGGGCGGCGGGGCGCCCGCGCCGCGTGGATGCTCATCCCCGCCAGCAGCGGCGACAGCAGCAGGGTCAGGCCCAGCGCGACGAGGCCGCCGGCGCCGATCGCCGCGGCGAAGCGATCGCGCATGCTGCCCGCCAGGTCGGCGATCGCGATCATGTCGAGCTTGTCCGCCAGCTGGGCCGCATGGACGGAATGGTCGAGGTTGGCGCCCAGCATCTGCCACACCGGCAGGCTGGCGACGATGGTCGGCAGCAGCAGGAGCAGGGCCCACCACAGCAGCAGGCGCCATTGCAGCGCGGCGCGCATGGCGCCGAACAAGGGCCGCAGGCCATGGCGGCGGCGGGCGCCGGCGTTCTGCGGCGCCAGGGAGGGAGAGTCGAGGGTCTGGTCGGTGTGCATCATACGGTCGCGATCAGGCTGAGGAGATATTCGATGAAGGAGGACGCGTCCATGCCCCAGCGGCGCGAGGCGCTGGCGTCGGCCTTGAGGGTGCGGCTGTCGTCCAGCTTGTTGGCGTCGAGGTAGTGCAGGCGCTGCGGGTCGAGTTCGGCCGAGACGGCGCGCGCCGGCTTGACCCAGCTGAACTTGTGCCAGCTTTCGCCGGCGTCCCAGCGCACGGTTTCCACGCTGCCGTCGGCGAACTTCACGGCCAGGGTCTGCGGCACCGCGGCGCCGTAGCGGCGCAGCAGGACCTCGGTGCGGAAGGGGTAGGGGCCGAGGCCATCCTTCGCCTTCGGGTTGGCCTTGCTCCAGGCTTCGCGCGTCTTCTCGATGCGCTTGTCGAGGTCGGCCTGCTTGTCCTCGACCCAGCCGCTGCCCGCCTGGCGCGTGCCCGGCAGCGGCAGCTGTTCGCGGCTGCTGAAGTCGGCGATGCGGTCGTCGACCTTGGTCGCCGCATACACCTGCCGGGCGAATACCGATTCGACGGCGGCGCGCTGCCCGGTCACTTCGGCCAGGGTCTCGCGCAGGTCGGCGGTGCTCGGGTGGCGGAACTTCCAGCGCCGGTAGTATTCCTTGAAGGCGCGCTCCATCGGCTCCTTGCCGACGCGCGCCTCGAGGTCGCGCATCAGGGTCGCGGTGCGGCTGTAGACCGCGCCGATGTCCTGCAGGCGGTCGTAGGCGTTCTGTCCCGGCGCGTCGGCCGGGTCGTTGCGCGGCGTGCCCATGCGCTCGGCCGCGAAGGCGTCGAAGGCCGGCGTGATGCCGAGGCTGCGGGTGAAGGGTGTGCCGGCGTGGAGCTTCTGGCCGCGGTCGCGGAGCATGCGCAGGTCCCAGTACTCGTTCAGGCCTTCGTCCAGCACCGGTTCCTCGAACTCGTTATTCGCCAGGATGCCGTAGAAGTAGCCGTGGCCGAATTCGTGGATGGTGGTGAAGTCCAGCAAGTACTGGCTGGCGAGGTCCGGCTCGACCTTCGCATAGCCTTCGGCCGTGAAGAAGGTCGGGTATTCCATGCCGCCGGCTTCTACAGCATTGTGCGGCGGGATCACCACGGTGAGGGTCTTGTAGGGGTAGGGGCCGAGGGTGTTCGAGAAATAGCTCAGCGAATCCTTGGCGGCCTTCATCGCCGGCGCCGCGCTGGCCGCGTACTCGGGCGGATACAGCACGGTGACGGTGACGTTAGGGCTGCCCGGGCCGGTCCAGGTCTCGACCATCGGCTTCGCGCTGCGTTTATCCGCGGTCCAGGCGAAGTCGTGGACGTCGCCCTGCACGTAGCGGTGGGTCAGCATGCCGTGCTGCTCGACGGGTGCGCCCTGCAGCTCGCCGGTGGCGCCGATCGTGTAGTCCTTCGGCGCCGTGAGCCGCACGTCGAAGCTGCCGAAGTCGGCGTAGAACTCCGAGTTCAGGTGCATCTCGTGGGCGTTCCAGCGCGGCGTGGTGGCGCCGCGTTCGCCCGGCAGTTCCAGCACGCCGATCTTCGGGAACCACTGGCCCACCAGGTGGAAGCTGCCGAAGTAACCGGTGCGCGCCATCACACGCGGCAGCTGGGTGTGGAAGTCGATGTCGAAGGTGGTCGAGGCGCCCGGCGCCACCGCGGCCGGCAGGTCGAAGCGCACCACGGTGTGGTCGGTGGCCGGGCCGTTGTCCGGATGGACGAAGGTCCAGGGCACGGTGGCCTCGCCCTGGGTCACGCCGCGCAGCGCGATGTGGCCCCATTCGCCCTCTTTGATGTCGACGCCGGAGCGGAAGGCGGTGCCGCGCTGGCGCTTCTCGGTGAAGAAGGTGCTGCCGGCGCCTTCGAAGGCGTTCATGTACAGGTGGACGTAGACGCTCTTCACCGCCACGCTGCTACGGTTGCGCCAGGTGAGCTTTTCGCGGCCCGTCACGGTGTGCTTGACCGGGTCGAGGGTGGCGTCGATGTCGTAGTGGACCACGCGCTCGGACAGCGTCGTCTCGAGCCCGGTGCGTATGCCGCCCCAGGCGTTTGTTGCGCTTGCCACGGTGACGGCGGCCGCGTTCGGTGCCGCCAGCGGAATGCCGTCGGGCGCCGGCGCCGGCGTGCCGGCCGCGGCGGGCGCGGGCGCTGCCTGGTCCGGCCCGGCCAGCAGGTCGGCGGTGACCGCCACCCCGGCCGCCAGCAGGATGGCCGCCGCACCCGTGCGCAATAGTGTCGAACCCAATCTCATGCAAGCCCCCCAAGTATGGATTGTTTATTAAGTTGTATTTGTGTTCACACTATATGCGAAAACCTTGCTGAAAATCTCACGGGTCTGCACAATCGGACCCGAAATCGACGCCAGACGGCAGAGTTGTTGCTTGTTAGGTTTATAATTCGCCGGTTCTGGTGCCCGCACGCATGGTCTATGCGTGCAGTTAAACGGGAAACACGGAGCGCAGGCGCCCCCGGCGCCGCGCCAACGTGTGCTGCCCCCGCAACGGTAAACAAGCGCCGCCTTGATGGCGGCTGGCCGCTTCGATGACCACTGTGCGCTGCGCGTGCAGGAAGGTGGAGCGGTCCGTCTTGCGAGCCCGGATACCGGCCAGGACAGGGGGAAGCGGGTACTGTGCCGCGCTTCCGTGACGAGCCGGTGTGCGGGGACGCGCGCCGGCCTAACGATCGAACACTGAATAATCGATGATTTCCAAAAAGCCGCTCGCGCTGGCCTGCGCCATTGCCTTTTCCATTCCCTTTGCCGCCCTGGCCGACGAAGCCGCCCCGGCGACCGTCGTCATCACCGGCTCGCGCTTTCCCAGCAACGAGGCGCTGCAGCCGATCGGCGCGACCGTCATCACCCAGGACGAGATCCGCGAAGCCGGCGTCAACGACGTCAACCAGGCGATCCGCAAGATCGGCGGCGTGTTCGGCCGCCAGAGCCTGGATTCCTCACCGGACTTCGCGCTCGACCTGCGCGGCTTCGGCACCAATGGCGCGCAGAACATGGTGATCATGGTCGATGGCGTGCGCCTGAACGAGAACGAACTGACCAGCTCGGTGCTGTCGACGATCCCGATCGACACCGTCGAACGCATCGAGATCACCCGCGGCGGCAGCAGCGTGCTGTACGGCGAGGGCGCGACCGGCGGCATCATCCACATCGTCACCCGCCGCTCGGGCCAGCCGGGCACCCACGGCTCGGTTTTCGCCGAAGCAGGGCAATTCCGTGAGCGCGACGTGCGCGCTTCCCTGTCTCACGTGGCCGGCAATATTAGCGCGGACGTGGCCGTGGCGCGTCAGGACAACGACAACTACCGTGACAACGGTAACTTTATCCAGAACAGTGTGTCCGCCGGGCTGCAGCTCACGTACTCGGGCGGCCGCGCCGGCGTGCGCATGGAAAGCGCGCGCCAAGACCAGCGCTTCCCGGGTTCGCTGACTCTGGCCGAGTTCCAGGCCGATCCGACCGACACCAAGACGCCGCGGGACTTCGGCAAACTCGATACCGACCGCGTCAACGCCTACGCCGAATACCGCCTGGGCACGGTCGACCTGGCGGCCGAACTGTCGCACCGCGAACGCGAGGCCGACTCGAACTACTACTTCGGTTCGTCGGCATCGGTCACGCATTTCAAGGGCCGCCAGAACCAGTTCTCGCCGCGTGCGCGCTGGCTGCATGACATCGGCAGCGGGATGCTGAACGAACTCGTGGCCGGCATCGACGTCATCGACTGGAAGCGCAAGACCACGTCCGGCTTCTCGCTGGCCGACGCCAGCCAGAAATCCAAGGCGCTGTATGTGCGCGACGAATTGCGCTTCGACCCGGCCCACAATGGCCGCGTGGCGCTGGGCGTGCGCCGCGAGATTTTCGACAAGGACTACGTCGATGCGATGGCGGGCGGCGTGGCCGACAACGGTTCGCAGGCCCAGAACGCGTGGGAAGCGCAGGGCAGCTACGCGGTGCTGCCACAACTGGAAATGTTCGCGCGGACAGGGCAGAGCTACCGTGTGGCCAATGTCGACGAGAACAGCTACCGCACCAGTCTGAGCCTGCTGAAGGTGCAGACCTCGCATGACCTGGAGCTGGGCGCCAGCTGGGGCGACGGCTTACGCAAGCTGACCGCGCGCGTGTTCCGCCACAAGCTGGACAACGAGATCTTCTACGACCCGACCGCCTTCGCCAACACCAACCTCGACCCGACACGCCGCCAGGGCTTCGAGATCGATGCCGAAACCCAACTGGCCACCGCCTGGCGCGCCACCGCCCACCTGCAACACATCAACGCCAAGTTCACGGACGGTCCGAACGCCGGCCGCGAGATGGTGCTGGTGCCGAAGAACGTGCTCACGGCCCGCCTGGCCTGGCTGCCGGGCAATGGCCAGACCGCCGATTTCGGCGTGCAATGGGTCGACAGCCAGCGCTACGGCGGCGATGTCAGTAATGCCTGCCCGACACGGATATCCTCCTATACGACCATTGACGCTCGTTATGCATTGCGTGTCAGTCAATGGGAGTTCGCTGTCGCGGGCCTGAACCTGGCGGACCGTCATTACTTCAGCTATGCCTTCGATTGCGAAGGGGGAATTTACCCCAGTGCAGGCCGTCAGTTGAAATTATCGGCGCGCTACAACTTCTGAACGCTTTAGCTCGGCACTTTTACGGCAAGATGGACGCAGCCCTGTTTCGGCCGGCTGCGTCCTGTCCGACGTGCGAATTGCCGTCGGCTTACCTGATCTCGTCCTCCCGGACGATGGTAATTCCAGCCGATACGCAGGCGTCGGAGGCCAGGCAGCCCGGCACAATGAATGGCGCGATCGTAACCGCCTTGTACCAGCCGTTTTCGCCGATCGAACCGAAGGCCTTGACGCTCCAGTTAATAAATGGGTCATGTAGTTCCGCCAGATGTTTCAGCGGCGGGAACCCGTTGGCCATTTGGAAATACCAGCATTGATCCCCGGTAGGGCAGCCAGCTCCGCTGACGCCAACCAGTGAGTCCGGATCGCCATAAGCGTTGAGGACCAGTTTTCCGGTATATGCAAGACCTGCGCCTTTTATGCCGCTCAGCAGTGCCTGGTTGACCTGTTGCCCCTGAAGTAATCCGGTACTGAAACTCGAAAATCCCGCCGCAAATGCTGCGTTTTCCGCCGTGCCCGCGGCAAGCCCGATATATTCACCAATATACTGGCCCTGGATCGCCAGACCGATACTGAATGCGACCACGATGAGCTTTTCGAGGAAAGTGGGCTCGGGAGGATGATATTCGTAAAGCCACCCATTTACCCTGGTGCCTGCCGCGTCTTCGAAGCCGATATTAATGTTTGCCGATCCGTTCGAAATCGGTATGTCGATGCGGCCGGTTCCACATACCGTGAATGGCGTAACGCATCCGTTCTGGTACGTGAAGTTGGATTCGAACACGCTGAGGATATGATAATACGCCGTCGGCTGCACGCGCCGCAGGTCGAGCCATCCCATGAACGCTCGCCGTTCTTCCATGGTGTACATCGGCCTGTATGGGGGCGATGCTATTTGATACGGAGGCGTCGTCGCTCTCAGGTCATAATGCGTTTCCGCCCTGACGGCCGAGATGCCGCCAAATATCGGCTGGTTTTCCCTGTCGAGTTTCGAGTCATACCATCCGGCGTACTGGACGATATTGTTCTTGTCTCGAAAAATGACAAGAATCGTACCGGGGCGAATGGGGTCGCCTGCCGCTCTGTCCGAAATTTTTGCACACTCGCCTTTGAAACCATAGCCGTTGGTTGCGGCAAATAATAGAACGCTCTTTTTCCACTGATTCCAGCGCGATCCGGTGATTTGGCCGCAGGTCCATCCGCTATCCAGCAAGGAACTCCAGTCAGCCGTCGTCGAGCTCGGCAAAGTCTCGGCTTTGGCCATTCCAGATCCCGACGAGAGAATGAAGCCCATAATACTGAATGCTAAAAGGCGTTTGAAAGCAAGCCAGCAGTTTCGGATATTTCTCAATTCGTCCTCGCATGGTTGGGGATGGATTTTCTGATTTTTACTATACATATTGTTCAGTTTCTCGGCAAGATATTTTCGGATATCTATTCCGTCTGAAAATGGGTTTTCTAGCGATAAAATTTGATAAGTGATTTGATATTTATCAAACGAATTTTTCTGATTTAATTTATTTAGATTTGTTTTATGCAAATCGAATTAATTGTTTTCTTGGAAAGTCATGGTGGAATGGGCTGGACAGTAAAAGTACCGATGTGATGCGAGATTCGACGAAATGCGTCCTGCCCGGCAGGAACTGAAGGACCGGTTCGACAACCTGGCGTGAACTTACTACGGCGCGATCAATTGTTAATTGACGGGAAGCCGGTTTTTGTTACCATTGGTAAGTGCCGTAAAAAATAAGCCCCGGCTAAGGCTCGCAGGCGAAAAAGTGGTAATCTCGCGGTCGTTTGCACAACCCACACTAGAAGGATACTTATGCGTTCCCTCCGTTTTGCCCTGCTTGCCGCCAGTCTCGTCGTCAGCACTGCTTTCGCCTCGCCGACCGACCCGAAGAACGGCGTCGAGTACGTGACGCTCGCTCAGCCGCAGCCGACGCAGGCCGCCGGCAAGAAGGTCGAGGTGATCGAGTTCTTCATGTACCACTGCCCGCACTGCAACGCGCTGGAACCGCAGTTCGAACAATGGGTCAAAAAGCAGGGTGATAACATCGTCCTGAAGCGCGTGCACATCCCGGCCAGCGGCCCCAACGATCCGGAAGCCCACCTCTACCTGACGCTGGAAGCGCTGGGCAAGGTCGACGAGATGCACGCCAAGGTATTCAAGGCCATCCACGTGGACCGCATCCGCATGAAGGACGACGCCACCGTCATCGACTGGGCCTCCAAGAACGGCATCGACCGCGCGACCTTCACCAACGCCTGGAATTCCTTCGGCGTGATGACCAAGCTGCGCCGCCTGTCGCAAGTCGTCGATGCCTACAAGGTCGATGGCGCGCCGACCATCGTCATCGACGGCAAGTACCAGACTTCGCCGGCGACGGTTTACAATTCGGTCAAGACGGGTAACGAACCCCAGCTGTTCCAGGCCACCCTGCAGGTCATGGATGCACTGGTCGCGAAGGCAGCCAAATCGAAATGAGCGATGCCGAAGGCAAGATCCTGAAGATCTATGACAAGTCCAAGCCGGAAGACGAGGACTTGTACGACACCAGGTATTACCTCCACTGGGCCTGGGCCCTGGTGGCGGTCCTCGTCGGCCTGGTCTTCTGGCTCTGCATCGCCCTCGTGAATGCCGAAAACCAGCGTTATGCGCTGATGACGAACAAGTGTGCCGATCCCCTGTTCAAAGGGGAGATCGACCGCCGCTGCCTGCTGACCGTGGACTCGCGCCCGCACTTCTGGGAACACCTGTGGTACGGCATGAGCCACCTGAAGCCGGAACGGCCTGCGGAAACGCCGGCGCGCCGCCGCTGACTCTTCAGGTTTATTCGAGAATCCCGCGACCCAGGCGGGATTTTTTTTGCCCGAAAGAATGATAAGCTAGACAATACCGATAACCACAAGGGGAATTGTCCATGCGTCTACTGCGCCTTGCCGCCGCCTGCCTGCTCGCCACCGCCGTCGCCATCCCGGCCTTCGCATCGCCGGCGAACCCGCAAAACGGCGTCGACTACACGACCCTCGCCCAGCCGCAGCCGGTACAGACCAGCGGCAAGAAGGTCGAGGTGATCGAGTTCTTCATGTACCACTGCCCGGTGTGCAATGGCCTCGAGCCGGGCTTCGAGGAATGGGTCAAGAAGCAGGGCGACCGCATCCAGGTGCGCCGCATCCACATGCCATTTACGGGCGCCAACGATCCGGAAGCCCACCTGTTCCTGACCCTGGAAGCCCTGGGCAAGCTCGACGAGATGCATGGCAAGGTCTTCGATGCCGTCCACAAGCAGCGCATCCGCCTGAACCAGGACGGCCCCATCATCGACTGGGTCTCGAAGAACGGCATCGACCGCGCGACCTTCCTGAACGCCTGGAATTCCTTCGGCGTGCAAACCCGCCTGCGCGGACTGGACCGCGTGCTGGGCGCCTACAAGGTCGAGACGGTGCCGACCCTGGTCATCGACGGCCGCTACGTGACCTCGCCGGGGCAGGTCAACGCCAGCCTGAAGACCAACAATCCGCAGGAAATGTTCCAGGCCACGCTGCAGGTGGCCGATGCCCTGGTCGCCAAGGCGCTGCAGAGCAAATAAGCTCAGCCGGTCAGTACGCCGTCGGGCAGGGTGATGATGAAGCGCGCCCCACCCAGCGGCGAGCGTTCCACGCGCAAGGTGCCGCCATGCAGCCTGACCGCCTTGCGCGCGATCGACAGTCCAAGCCCGAAGCCGCCGGTGGCGCGGTCGCGGCTGCGGTCGAGGCGGTAGAAGGGTTCGAACACGCGTTCCCGTTCTTCCTCGGGGATGCCGGGGCCGTCGTCGTCGACCAGGATCCGCAGCAGGCCGTCGTCGCGGCGGGCGCTCAGCGCCACCGTATGCGCCGCGTATTTCTGGGCATTGCGCAGCAGATTGCCCACCGCGCGCGCCAGCAGGCGGCGGTCGCCGGCGACGCTGCCCAGCATGGCGCCGAGTTCGACGTGCAGCTCGGCCGGCGGCGGATGCAGGCCCTCGGCGCATTCGCGCAGCACCGGTTCGAGCTCGAACAGGGCGCGCTGCGCTTCCGTCGCATTGTCCAGCTTGCTCATCGACAGCAGTTCGTTTACCAGCTCGTTCAGCTCGGCCAGGTCGCCGTGCATGGCCGCAACGCGTTTCGACAGCGCCGGGTCGCCGGCCTTGTCGGCGAGCAGTTCGAGCCCGAATTCCAGCCGCGCGATCGGGGTGCGCAATTCGTGCGACACCGAATGCAGCAGGTTCCTCTGCGATTCCAATAGCCCCTGGATGCGTCCGGCCATCGCATTGATGCGCTGGGCCAGCGGATAAGCCGCGTCCGAGGGTTTCATCTGCGCGCGCGCCGCCAGCTTGCCGGCGCCGAACTCGTCGGCCACCCGCGCCAGCATCTGCAGGCCCTGCCAGTGCGAGCGCGACCACAGCGCGATCGGCACCAGCAGCGCCAGCGCCACCACCACGTAGCGCACCAGTTCCATCAGCAGGGCCTGGCCGAGGTCGACCGGCAGGCGGGAGGCGCGTAACGCCTCCTCGTTGCTGCCGATATAGCGCTCGCCGGCCAGGTCGACCCGGCGGAAGAAGGTTTTATGGCTGGGGTCGAGCACCAGCTCGCCGCGCTCGAAGGCCGCCCGGCTGCCGTAGGGCAGGGCCTGGCGCGCCTGGTCCAGCGGGATCAGGTCGAACTGCGTCGTCGATACCTCGCGCACCTTGTTCAGGCGCCCCAGCCATTCGTCGGCGGGCGCCTGGTCCACGTATTGTTCGAGCAGGAAGATCTGGGCCGAGGCCTGGCGCCGCGCGATGTCTTCGAAGGGATCGCCGAACAGGCGCGTGAAGACGAAATACACGACGAAAGTCGCTGCCGTGATCGACAGCATGACCAGGATGAAAAAACGGAAGAAGAGGCGGTTCACGCTGCCGGGCAGGTCGTCATGCTCATGAGGCGAAATTGTATAGGAGCAATGATCAAAAAAACCATCTTTTACAAAGTTCAGACAAAAGCCGGACATCTCGAGGGGGATTTGCTTGCATGTCCTGCGTAGGATCGTTACTCATCAGGTTTTTCCGTTTGGCCCACCTGATGCGCGACTGACGGTGGGCCTTTTTTATTCCGAAAGAGGGCAGCATGAGGATCTTTGGACGTGCGATGTTTGCGCTGCCGGTCGCCGGCGCGCTTCTGGCGGCGGGACTGGCCGCTTGCGGCGGAGGTTCCGGTACGCAATCCGACCGCCAGGCAGGCCAGGCCAGCCAGGGTGTGGCAGTGGGTGAACCGGCCCCGAGCCTGGCGCTGGGCGACTTCATCACCCGGGCGCGCGAGGCCAGCTGTAACGAGACCCGCAACCGCCTCTACCTCATCGACGGCAAACAGGTCCTGTGGGACCATGCCGGCTACTGCGCCGATGCTTCCTATGAACAGGTGCTGTACGGCGACAAGCCGGACACCGTGCTGTGCACCCACGGCGACACCTTCGCCGGTCCGCGCACCACCTGCCAGGACGGCGCCGCGCGCACGCTGTTCGAGACCATCATCCAGAACCTCGACAAGCCCGACCTCGGACTCGGCGGCACGCACAAGGTCGAACGGGTCAGCTTCCTGCCGACGGCCGGCACCCGGATCCCCTTCGAGCGCGTGGCCAAGGACAGCTTCTCCGGTGTGACCGGGAAGAAATATGTCGTCATCAAGGACGAAGCTTCCTGGGGCCGCCTGTGGAGCGAGCACGTCGCCGGCCGCACGCCGGCGCCCACACTGCCGGCGGTCGATTTCGCCAACAAGATGCTGGTCGGCGTGTTCGCCGGCGAATCCGGCAGCGGCTGCCACACGATCGCGATCCCGCGCGTGACCGCCGGCACGACCACCATCAAGGTCGAGGTCGACGAGCGCGAGCTGCAGACCTTCGACGTCTGCCCGGCCGTGGTCACCCATGCAATGCAGGTCGTGGCGATCGAGCGCAGCGATATCCCGGTCGAGTTCGTCGCCGCCTCCGCCAACGAGGTCCCGTTCAAGACCATCAGCCAGACCAGCCAGTCGAAGGTGGAGGAAGCCCGCACCGTGGTCGTCAAGGATGCCGACGCCTGGTCCCTGCTGTGGCGCTACCATGCGCCGGACCAGCCGGTGCCGCCGGTCGACTTCAGCACCACGATGGTGGTCGGCGTCTTCATGGGCTATACCAACCCCTGCTATTCGACCTCGATCGCGAAGATCACCCGCGATGCCGGCAAGATCACGGTCCAGAAAGTCGACCGGCATCCGCCGCCGGGCGTGATGTGCGCGATGATCATGACCTCGCCGGCCCACCTGGTCGCCATCGAGCGCAGCGATCTGCCGGTCGAATTTGCGACAGAAGTCGTGCAGGGACAGTGAAGATGTGGGAGGACGAAAGACAAGCACGTAGAATGTTGTCTTCCTGAATCTTTACTCACCCTATGAACAAGCTTCTCTTCCTCGTTGTGAGTACCGGCGCACTGGCGGGCTGGCTGGCTGGCGGTGCGGCGCGCGCCCAGACGCCGGCCGTCAATCCGATGCCGGACGGCAGCCGCGACATGTACGTGGGCCTGGGCGCCCAGTCGGCACCGCGCTACGAGGGTTCGGGAAGCCGCAAGCTGTCCGCATTGCCGGTGCTCCAGGTTGAATGGAGCAACGGCATTTTCATTTCCGGGATGAGCGCCGGCATGCACCTGTCCAGGTCGCCCACCGTCGAGTACGGCCCGCTGCTGGCGGTCCAGGCTGGCCGTGACGAGTCCGGCACCAGCGTCGAGGTCGGCGGCGTCGGCATGAACGGGCTGATCGGCCCGGCGGCCGGCGAGAAGGCGATGTTCATGACCGGCCGCCTGGCCGGCATGGACGAGATCGGTGCGCGCCTTCAGTTCGGCGGATTCTACAATGTCTACCTCGACCCGCAGTGGCGCCTGACTTCCAGCCTGCTGGTCGGCGCCGGCCGCGACCATGACGGCGCGCGCCTCGAGCTGAACGTCCAGCGCCTGGCCCTGGCCGCCGGCAGCCATCACCGCGTGTCGCTGACGGCCGGCGTGGGCCTGGTCAACCGCCAGTACAGCGAAACCTATTTCGGCGTCACCGTGGCGGAAGCCATGCGCAGCCGCTTCGGCGCCTGGCAGCCGGGCGGCGGCCTGCAGGACGTGCACGCTTCCGTACGCTGGAACTGGGTGCTGAGCCCCTCCTGGATGCTGACCTCGAACCTGCAGGCCAAACGCCTGCTGGGCGACGCCAGCCATAGCCCGCTTACCCAGCGGCCCACCAACCTGACGGTTTCGACCGCCTTCGCCTATCGATTCTGACGATGCGTCCCGCTCGACCACTCATCGCATCCCTTGCCCTGCTGCTGGCGGCCGGTTCGGCCGGCGCGCAGGCGCAGGATGCCGTGAGCTACCGGGACGCCTACCGGGCCATGGTGGTGTTCGACAAATACGGCGGTCCGAAAAACCTGCTGGTGAACCAGCTGCAAGTGCTGCCCAGGGAGCGCGGCGCCCTCGCCGAAGGGCTGCAACTGAGCCTGACCGGCAGGTCGACTCAGCTGAACCTGCCGCTCGATCCGCTGGGACGCGCCGTGTTCCCCCTGCAGAAAGCCGCCTACGACGAGAACGCCTCGCTGAGCCTGAACCGCAAGGGCATCGCCTTCACCCTGCGCCCGCAGGTGTCGATCGCGCCGCGCGCCGACGGCGTCTACGACGTCGCCGAACTGCGCAGCGCCTGCGCCCAGGCCCTGGATTTCGCGCGCTACGTCGACGCCTCCCAGCGCTCGCGCCAGTGCGCCGGCGTGCGCTTCGTGTTCGCGAAGAAGACCGAAGCCGGCGCCCGCCTGCGCCGCCCGGACGGCACCGAGCAGGTGCTGCCGGTGACGAATGCCGAGGCCGAGGGCGGCTTCCCGGCCGTCGGCTGGCGCTTCGGCGGCGGCGCCGAGCGCGGCCAGATCGCCACCTACAACGCCCCGCTGGCCATCCTTCCCATCTTCGAATAGCCGCGTTATTCTTGCGGCATGCCTAAATCCTTGCTCATTACCGGCGCCGGCCGCGGCATCGGCGCCGCCTGCGCCATCCTGGCTGCCGAACGCGGCTGGCAAGTCGCCATCAACTACCGTGCCGACCGCGCGGCCGCCGCCACCATCGTACGCCGCATCGAAGATGCCGGCGGCAGCGCCTTCGCCGTGCAGGCCGACGTCGCCCGGGAAGACGATGTGCTGCGCATGTTCGCCACGCTCGACGAACGCTTCGGCCGGCTCGACGGCCTGGTCAACAATGCCGGCATCCTGGCGCGCCAGATGCGGGTCGAGCAGATGGATGCGGCGCGCATCGGGCGCATCCTCGCCACCAACGTGACCGGCAGCTTCCTGTGCGCGCGCGAAGCGGTGCTGCGGATGTCGACCAGGCATGGCGGCAGCGGCGGCGCGATCGTCAACGTCTCCTCGCGCGCCGCGGTGCTGGGGTCGAGCGGCGAATACGTCGACTATGCGGCCTCGAAGGCGGCGCTGGATGCGCTGACGATCGGCTTGTCGAAGGAAGTGGCGGACGAGGGCATCCGCGTGAACGGCGTGCGCCCCGGCCTGATCGACACCGAGATGCACGCCAGCGGCGGCGAACCGGGACGCATCGCGCGCCTGCAGGGCTCGGTGCCGATGGGGCGGGGAGGGGAAGCGATCGAGGTGGCGCGCGCCATCCTGTGGCTGCTGTCCGATGAAGCGTCCTATACGACCGGCAGCTTCATCGACGTGTCTGGAGGTCGTTGATCAGTTCCAGGCCGAGGGCGAGAACAGGTAACCCTCGCCCCACACGGTCTTGATCTTTTCGGAGAGGTTGTCGTCGAACTTCTTGCGCAGCTTGGAGATGCAGTTGTCGATGCTGCGGTCGAGGCCGTCGAACTCGATGCCGCGCATCTTCTTGAGCAGTTCGTCGCGCGACAGCACGCGGCCGGCGGCCTCGGCCAGGACCAGCAGCAGCTTGTACTCGGTATTGCTGAGCACGCATTGCAGGCCGCGCCAGGTGACGCTGCGGTCGTTGGTCATGATGCGCAGCTGGCCGAATTCCAGCATCCGGGTATCCGGCACCGCCTTGGTCTGGGTGCGGCGCAGCAGGGCGCGCAGGCGGGCCAGCAACACGCGCGGCTGGACCGGCTTGTTGACGAAATCGTCCGCGCCCTGTTCCAGGCCCGAGACTTCGTCGTAGGTATCTTCGCGCGCGGTCAGGATCAGGATCGGCACATCGGACTGTTCGCGGATCTGGCGGCATACCACCATGCCGTCCATGCCGGGCAGCATCAGGTCGAGCACGACGATGTCGGGCTGCTTTTCCTTGAAATGTTCGAGCGCGGTATCGCCCCGAGTGACGAGCTCGACCGAAAATTCATAGCCGGACAGGTATTCCGTGACCAGTTCCGCCAGGCGCGGATCGTCTTCGATCAACAGTACGCGATACATGATGTTCTCCTTGAGCCGTGATTGTATAAGAGCAAATATCAAAGAGGCAGATTTACCGTCGTAGCTGGACAAATTGATACAGTTTCGCGACAAAAGCGGGGTAGTAAACGAAAGCATCCGGCGCAGCGGATTTCGTCCGGCGCGGCACGGACGCTCGCCGGTACCGCTAACTGGCGCACAGTCGAGAAAGTCGTGCGGTAGGATCATGCTTCCCATTCACGGGAGCATCCGCATGACATTGCACTGGAAAGGAATAGCCGTTACGGCGGCCTTCATGCCGCTGCTGTGGCCGCTCAGCGCGCAGGCCGACTGGGCGCAATCGGCCGATCCCCTGGTCGTCCGGACCATCCCCTCGAACAGCGAAGTCCAGTTGCAGAACCCGCCGACCTTCAGTTGGGCCCGTTACCCGGGCGGCGCCCCCCGCTACGAGATCCAGATCAGGCCGGAGGGCGGTTCGCCGCTCGGTGCGACCGTCGACCGCAACTGGTACCTGCCGGCCAAGTCCCTGGCGCCGGGCAACTACAGCTGGCGCGTGCGCCCGTCCGGATCGAACGACTGGTCGACGCCGCGGACGTTCTCGATCACCGGCAAGTCGACCGCATTCGAGGTGCCGGACAATGCAGCGCTGCGCGCGCGCATCCTGGCCAGGGCCCGGCCGCGTTCGCTGCCGCCGTCGTTCACGCCCTACGCCGCCTGGAGCGCCTCGAAGAAGAAGGAGTTGGACCCTTACCTGAGCCGCCTGGTCAACGTGGTCAAGCTGCAGACCGGGGCGCTGCCGGACTTGGATGACGAGAACTGGCCGCTCGTGATCGCTGCACCATTGACCGCGGCGATGGCGGCCCAGCAGAGGGAAGTCGCGAACCGCATCGACGAAGCCTCGCGCCAGCTGGAATCGGCGGCCATCCTGTGGCGCCTGAAGAAAGACCCGGTTTACCTGAACGAAGCGTTCAAGCGCGGCGACCAGCTGGCCGCGCTGGACCCCGCGGGTCCGACCGGCCATGCTGGCCAGGACCAGGCGACACGCCAGATCGCGCTCTCGCTGGTGAAGGCGGCCGACCTGCTGGCCGGCGACCTGGACGTCGGCCGCAAGGCGAAATGGCTGAAGACCGTCAGCGTGCGCGCCGCCGAGATGTTCAAGGACCTGGCCGCCGACCGCGGACGCCTGGACCAGCATCCCTTCGATCCGCACGCCACCACGCTGCAGGGCTATATGGCGCTGATCTCGACCCTGGCGCTGGGTGACATCCCGGACGCGCAGCAGTGGTTCGACTTCAGCTTCCGTGCCCATGCCGCCATGCCGGAGCCGTGGTCGGGCCAGGAGGGCGGCTACGCCAACGGCACCGCCTACGCCGAATACACGGCCGGCTACCTGGTCGCGCTGTGGGACCCGATTCTCCAGGCGACCGGCGTCAACCTGTACGCCAAGCCGTGGACGGTGGGTTTCATGAACTTCCTCATCGAATTCGTCCCGCCCGGCGCTCCCGTGCATGCCTTTGGCGACGGTTCCGAGACCAGGCCCGACTTCCGCGTGCTGCGCGCGCTGGCGAACCGCATGGTGTCGCCGCGCGCCGCCTGGTATGCGAGCAAGGTGAAGGCCAGCGAGGATGCGCTGTCGCTGCTGGAGGGCCCCTACCCGATGCCCGTGACCGGGACCCGGCGCAAGATCCCGCCGGATAACGCGGCCTCGTTCCCGAGCATCGGCTGGGTGGCGATGCACAAGGACATCGGCTCGAGCGGGGATACCTCGTTCTACTTCAAGTCCAGCCCCTACGGCGCGTTCAACCACAGCCACGGCGACCAGAACGGCCTGCTGCTGACGGTGGCGGGCAAGCCGCTGCTGGTCAAGGCCGGCTGGTACGACTGGTACGGCTCGCCGCAATGGACCGACTGGTACCGCCAGACCAGGTCGCAGAACGCGGTCACCTTCGACGGCGGCAAGGGACAGCTGGTGAACGGCTACCGCGAGCAGCTGCAGCACTACGGCCGCATTACCGCGTTCTCCGTGAAGCCGGACCACGACTACGCCGAAGGCGATGCGGCCCCGGCCTACGGCGGCCAGCTGACCCAGGCCAGGCGCCAGGTCGTGTACCTGCATGGCCCGAACGCCTTCGTGGTGCGCGACAAGCTGGCGGCGAATGCGCCGCACACCTACGAGTTCAACGTGCACGCGCCGGTCCTCATGAAGGTCGAGAGCCCGGCCAGCGTGAAGATCGGATCGGGCCGCCAATCCGTCTGCCTGCGCGACCTGAACGGTGACGCCCCGTTCGCCAAGTGGGATGGGCCGCGGCCGAAGAAGGGCGTGACGGAGGACCATGGCGCCTTCTACCTGAAGAACGATGGCGGCTCGGTGGCGGAATTCCTGGTACTGCTGGATGTCGGCTGCAAGCGGCCGAATGTGACGGTCAAGAGTTCGGGGAGCCGGCGCCTGGTGACGGTTGGCGGACAGGCTTTCGAATTCGATTGACCTTGCCATTATTGGAAGGATTACGCTCGATCTCATATTCATCTCTCTTGGAGCGATCATGGTCGAGTATCCCGTGCCGGGCTTGCGCTGCGTGTTGTGCGTTTATCGTCTGAAGACGGCAATCCGGAAGATCGATCCGGCGCTGGAGGTCAAGGTCGATCTTCGAAGCGGGCGGGTTGGGGTTGGGCGGCAGGACGACATCGCTACCGTCGAGCGTGCACTGGCGTATTTGAAGGCGCTTGCACCCGTCAGCTGATTCAGTTGACCGCCACCTACAATTTTTCAATCTGCCGGTCGATCTCCTTGCACGCTCGTTGCGCTCGCTGTAGCGGTCGCTCAGGTAGTCGGTACGGCCGCGCATCAGCAGCGTCATTTTATAGAGCTCTTCCATCACGTCGACAACCCGGTCGTAGGCAGAAGGCCGCATCCGCCCCGCGTCGTCGAATTCCTTGTACGCCATCGGCACCGACTGGTTCGGTATCGTGCACATGCCCATCCAGCCAAAAGCGCGGCAGGGCGTAAATCGTGCTAAGTTCGCCCGAAAAGCTGGTTTGCGCGGTAGTTCGACAAGGTGCGGCATCCAATATGTCTAAGCTAATGTTGCTCAGCGGTTTTGCAGTATTACTCATGAGCTCGGCTGCAGCGTCTGCAAGAAACCTGTATGTTTCCACCTCGGGCCGCGACACCAACGCGGGCACGTCCAGCACCGCTCCGTTGCGCACCATCCAGCGCGCCTCCAACCTGGCCCTGCCGGGCGACACGGTTCACGTCGCACCGGGCACCTATTCCGAAACCATCACCTCGTCCGTCAACGGCACCGCGAGCGCACGGATCCGCTTCGTGTC
>NZ_JBFTRV010000031.1:0-45073 GCF_056399665.1 Massilia sp. 01N410
GGTCGCGCTGGCGCCGCGTTAGAGAGGACAGGCGTTGCAGGAACTGTTCGAACTGCCGTGCTTGCATGCTGCCTCCGTCAACGGTTCAGGTCGACATTGGACCGCAGGCTTGCAGAAAAGATTCCACACTTGGCGCGAACAGCGCCAATTAGAACATCCCGTTCTCGTTCGGCATCGGATCCGGCTGGGCCTGGCCGATGTCCCACATCTCGGCGATGCGATCGCCCTCGAAGCGCAGGATGTGGACGAGCGCGATGTCGGCGCCGTCCGGCGTCATCCGCGCACGCGAATGGACGGCCACCAGCGGCCCCTCGGCGATCGCGCGCTGTACCTCGAACAGCATGCCGGGAAAGCGCGCCGCGTTCTCGATCATGCCGGCCTTGATGGCGGCGGCGTCGCCGGCAAAGTACGGATTGTGATGGCGGAAACCGGCGCCGGCAAAGCGTTCGAAGGCCTGCTCCACCTGGCCGGCGGCGGTCATTTTCAGGAAGTCCACGGCGGCTTCCTTGAGAGTCTGTGTCGTCATTTTTCGATCCTGTCGAGTGTGTTGGATACCCATTTCTGCAGCGCTGCGTCGTCCGCCATATTGCCATCGAAGGCGAGGTCCGGAATGAAGGGTTCGCGCGTCGCCGTCGCCGTCCCGAACAGCGCCGAGGGGATGACCAGGGCGCCGCGTCCGCTCGGCAGCGGATGGCGGTTGATCTCGCCGAAGGGAGAATAGCCGATCGTCGCTTCGCCCAGCACCACGGTATCGCTCGCCGCCCCGAGCCGCTGCACGAAGTTCATGCAGGAGCTGAAGCAGGTGCGGTCGATCAGGGCCGCGATGCGCGGGCCGTGCGGCCGCGGCAGCTTCAGGGTCCGGGCCTGGGCGTCCGGATCGCCGGACAGCAGCACCATCTTCTGGCCGGCGCGCATCGCCGCCTCGACCTTCAGCAGGTCGGCTGCGAACGACGCCTTCGATGCGGCGTGGCTCTCTTCGAGAATGTAGCGCCTGAGCAGGTTCGCCGTCTCGGCATCGGCGATCTGGTACTTGCTGGCGCCGCCGGCCTCGCCCAGCTTGCCGGCGTAGGCGGCGCCGTAGAGCGCCGTCAGCGCCCGGCTGCCCCAGGTGGAGTCGCCGCCGCCGTTGCCGCGCAGGTCGAACACGATCCAGCCCGCCTTTTCCTTCCGCAGCGCGGCCAGTTGCGGATACAGGGCTTCATAGGCGGCGCCGGAGCGTTCGCCATTGAAGTCCGGCATGCCGACCCAGTGCTTGCCGGGGCCCAGCGTCGTCAAGCCGACCGGCTTGGCCGTCGCACGGAAGCGCGGCCGGATCTGGTCGATGTGCTGCAGCGCGACCTCGCCCGGCACGCCGCGCAGCGGCAGCTCGTAGCGCTTGCGGCTGCCGTCCGGCAGCACGAACACGCACTGCTTCGGCGTCCAGCCCAGGCCGTAGTCGAACATCAGCTGCTGGGCAAAGGCGCCGGATGCCGTCGCATATTCGGCGCCGCGGCTGGCGAACGGCGCCACCCGCATCTGCAGCCAGGTGCCGGTCCAGACATCGTCGCAGGACTGGGCGATGCTGCCGACGGGCGGCAGCGGCGTGGGCCAGCCGGGCTCGGACCAGCTGACGCGGTAGCGGCCGCTGTTCAGGCCCCCGGTCTGGTCGAGCACGATGCCGGTCCAGCCGTGGATGGCCAGGCGCAGGTCGATGCCCATGTGCGGGTCGCCGAAGCCGGCGACGAAGCGCATCATCATGCGCCGGTAGTCCTGCTCGCTGCGCACCCCTTCCGCCTCGGCGCGGGCGACCCGCAGGCCGCTCTCGAAGGGCATGGTCACGCTCGGCATGCCGGCCACGTAGCCGGCGTGGCGGGTGCGGATCGCATCGGCGGCGAAGTCCAGGTCCTGGCGCGCGATCGCGGCCCAGTCCTGGGCTTGCGCCTGCAGCGCCGCGCCCAGCATCGCCAGGCACAGCGACCGTTTCAAGGCCGGGGCGCGCACGGGCTCAGGCCTTGAGATTGACGGTCGCCGGGAACACCGGCGGACGGCGCCGCAGGCTGGCCTGCTCGTAGGCGTAGGCCATGCCGATCAGCGAGGCTTCGGTCCAGGCGGTGCCGACGAAGGAGATCCCGACGGGCAGGCCCTGCACGTAACCGGCCGGCACCGTCACGTGCGGGTAGCCGGCCACCGCCGCCGGCGAGGAGAAGCTGCCGCCGTAATGGTCGCCGTTGATGTAGTCGGTCAGCCAGGCGGTGCCGCCGGTCGGCGCGACCAGGGCGTCCAGCTTCTCGTCCTTGAGGATCTTGTCGATGCCCTCTTCGCGCGAATAGCGGTGGTTGTTGGCCAGCGCCTCGCGGTAGGCCGCATCAATCAGGCCGGGCTTTTTCTGCGCGGCGACCAGGTGTTCCTGGCCGAAGAACTGCAGCTCGCGGCCGGCGTTCTTCTCGTTGAAGGCGATCACGTCCGCCATGGTCTTGACCGGCGCATGCGGCGCATAGTCGCGCAAATACGCTTCGAGGTCCGGACGGAATTCGGCCAGCAGCACGTCGAGTTCGCTGTCGCCGTACTTGTCGACGTTCGGCACCTGCACGTCGACCAGGATCGCGCCCTGCGCCTTCAGGATCGCCAGCTCGTTTTCGATCACGGCATCGATGGCCGGGCTGCTGCCGAAGAAGTTGCGGGCCACGCCGATGCGCTTGCCCTTCAAGCCGTCGAGGCGCAGCGCGGCCGCAAAGTCGGCGGCCTTGCCCTGGGCGTCGCCGGTGGCGGCGTCCCGCGGATCGCTGCCGGCGATCGCGCCCAGCAGCAGTGCCGCGTCGGCCACGCTGCGGGTCATCGGCCCGGCCGTGTCCTGGGAGTGCGCGATCGGGATGATGCCGCTGCGGCTGACCAGGCCCAGGGTCGGCTTGATGCCGACGATGCCGCAGGTCGAGGCCGGCGAGACGATCGAGCCGTCGGTCTCGGTGCCGATCGCCAGGGTGGCGAGGCCGGCGGCCATGGCCGCCGCCGAACCCGAGCTCGAGCCGCTGGTATTACGGTCCAGCGCATAGGGATTGCGGGTCTGGCCGCCGCGGCCGCTCCAGCCGCTGACGGAGTGGGTCGAGCGCATGTTGGCCCACTCGGACAGGTTGGTCTTGCCGATGATGACGGTACCGGCCTCGCGCAGCTTCTGCGCCACGAAGGCATCCTTGCTTGCGCGGACGCCCGCCAGGGCCAGCGAGCCGGCCGTGGTGCACATCGCATCGAAGGTGGCGATATTGTCCTTGATGAGGACGGGGATGCCGTGCAGCGGACCGCGCAGCTTGCCCGCCTTGCGCTCGCGGTCGAGCTGTTCGGCGATGGCGACGGCCTCGGGATTCAGTTCGATGACGGCATTGATGCGCGGGCCGGCCTTGTCGACGGCGGCGATGCGCGCCAGGTATTGCTGCACCAGGGATCTCGAGCTCAGCTTGCCGGCCGCCATCTGGGCCTGCTGCTCCTGGACACCGGCGTCCAGGATACTGGACGAGGCCGCGCCATGGTTGCCGGCGGCACCCGCTGGCGGCGCCACTGCCGCCGCACCGGCCGCCATACTGGTGCTCACCCCGGCACTGAGTCCAAGCCGAACGAAATCCCTGCGCTTCATACAAGCCTCCGTGTCAAATAATGCATGAGCATAGCAGTAAAGTTGCTCATGTGACACGGCATGTATGTCAGCAGGGTGGACGCCCCATCGATGCCGCCGCACGCGAGCGGTCCGCGGTCGGCTTCGGCGTTGGATGGACGCTGCGCTCGGCCGCGTCCAGCTTGCCGCGCTGGAGATTTTCTTGCGGGCAGCTGGGTACCGGAAGGTTTGCCGGGGCGGCCCGCCGCCGGTAGCGGCAGAACATGCATGATTGAGTTTGGCACATGGCAGCTCCTCTGGTAGGATTACAAAACGGAACGCGATTCCGAATTATAACCGGAACCACGTTCCGTTTAATAGATTTTTTTTATGCATACGAAGCCAGACCCGGACCAGGCCTCGCCAGAAGCCGACGACCAGCAGCCGCGCGCCAAGCGCGTCGACGCCCAGCGCAACCTGCAATCCCTGCTGCAGGCGGCCATGGACGTGTTCACGCAATCGGGCGTCGATGCGCCGGTGCGCGAGATCGCCGAGCGCGCCGGCGTCGGCGTCGGCACGCTCTATCGCCACTTCCCGCAGCGCGCCGACCTGATCGTCGCGGTCATGAAGTCGCAGATCGACGCCTGCGCCGATGCCGCCGCCGGCTTCGCGGGCGAGTACGAACCGGACGAGGCTTTAGCGCGCTGGATGCAACGCTATGTCGACTTCATCCTGACCAAGCGCGGGCTGTCGAACGCGCTGCAGTCGGACCATGCCGCCTACGCCTCGCTGCCGGATTACTTCTATGCGCGCCTGCGCCCCGCCCTCGCCTCGCTGCTGCAGGCGGCGGTCGACAGGCAACTGATCCGGCCCGGCTACGAGGCCGACGAACTGCTGCGCGCGGCGGCCACGCTGTGCAAGGCGAATCCCGACGAGGACACGGCGCTGACGCGCAAGATGGTGGGATTGCTGGTGGACGGACTGCGCCGCCGGCCGGAGTCGCAGTAAGACGCTGCGGCGTATGGGCGAAAAAAAACGCTGCCGGGGCAGCGTTTTTTCTTGAGAGGCGGTCGCTTAGTTGCGCACGACTTTCTTGTACTCGGCGGTACGGGTGTCGATCTCGATGACGTCGTCCTGGTTGACGAACAGCGGCACCTGGATGGTGAACTGCTTCGACTCGATCGCGTTTTCCAGGCGAGCTTCCTTCATCACGTTACCCGAGGTGTTGCCCTTGACGGCCGGCTCGGTGTAGATGATCTGGCGTGCGATGGTGATCGGCAGTTCGACCGAGATGGCCTTGCCGTCGTAGAACACGGCTTCGCATTCCATACCGTCTTTCAGGTAGTTGACGGCGTCGCCCAGGTTCTCTTCTTCGATTTCGTACTGGTTGTACTCTTCGTCCATGAAGACGTACAGCGGATCGGCGAAGTACGAGTAGGTCACCGGCTTCTTGTCCAGCACGACCACGTCGAACTTGTCGTCGCCGCGGAACACGTTTTCCAGCGGAGCGTTGGTCAGAAGATTCTTCATCTTCCACTTGTAGGTGAAGCCCGTGCGGCTCGAGCCGTTGACGTCGGAGCGCAGCACGATGAAAGGCTTGGCATCGACCATGATGATGTTGCCGACACGGATTTCTTTTGCGGGTTTCATAGGAAGTTTTAGCTATAAAATGAGTTGCAGTAACCGAGCATCATACCACGATATTTTCCGGCCGCCTATCGAAGCGTCCGGACGAAATTCAGCAGATTGCTCACCAAGTCGCCGTTCGCCAACATCTGCGCTTCCCAGTCCTGGGCGCGGCGCGCGATCGTCGGCAGTTCGGCTTGCAGGGACGTCCAGAGTGCGTCCATCTGTCCTTCCCGCTCACCGTTCCAGCACAGCGAAAAGTCGATCAGACTCTGCGTATTCACCGCGTACTTTTGCAGGAACGCGCGGAGTTTAACATGATGCAAGTTTTCATCTTGCGGATATATGTGCCAAATGAAGGGCCGGGCCGCCCACTGGGCGCGCACCCAGGAGTCCTCGCCGCGCACGAAGTTCAGGTCGCAGGCCCACAGCAGGCGGTCGTAATCGGTCTGCGGCATGAAGGGAATCACGCGCACCGTCAGCGCGCCGCGGGTGGCGCACGCGCCGGCGTCGGCATCTTTGTTCAGGAAAGCCTCGACCTTTTCGCGCGCCACACCTTCGGGCACCAGGCAGGTCACCGGCTGTCCACCCTGCTCCCAGGCCTCGAACAGTTCCGTTACCGGCGCATGCGGATAGCAGAACAGGCTCACCTTCAGCGACGTCATCTCGTTTGGCGTCACGCCGAAGCGGCCGAGGAAAGCGGCCATCGCGGCGGGATCGGCCTGGAAGGCCTCGCGTGCGGGCACCAGGTCGCGCTCGCGCAGCAGGCCACCGGTCTTGTCCGTGAATCCCGGGAAGTAGAAATGCTTGGTCAGCTTCAGGCGCGGATGCATGGACGGCAGGCTGTGGCAGCCTTCGACCCATTCCTCGGCGCTCAAGCCTTCGTAATTGATCCAGACCGGACGCGGCTCGCACTGCGCCATCGCCTCGATATAGCCGGGCGGGATGTCGACGCCGAAGAATTCGATCACCACGTCGGGAATGTCGGCGGGCGAGAATTCGCCATCCTGGCCGGCCCAGTGGCGCACCGTGATGCCGCCGATGTCCTGCACGTCGGCCCGCGTATCGACTTGCGGCCAGATGCGGCGGAAACTCGCCAGGTCGTCGACCCACAGGGTGACGGCGATGCCGTGCTCGGCATGGAACTGGCGAGCGAGGCGCCAGCAGATGCCGATATCGCCGTAGTTGTCGACGACCTTGCAGAAAATGGCGAGGGTGCGCGGGAATTCAGGAGACATGATCGTTTGAAAAGGATGGGACGACCAAATAGAAAAACCGGGGCACCTTCCCGCATGCGCGGACGGTCTGCTCCGGTTTTTTTCTGGCGTCCCCACGGGGATTCGAACCCCGGTACTCACCGTGAAAGGGTGATGTCCTAGGCCTCTAGACGATGGGGACCTAAGAACTTCCTACGGTGTCAGAGCCCGAATTTCTCGGCTGGGCTCCGACCCCGTCTGATTATGGTGGAGGTAAGCGGGATCGAACCGCTGACCTCTTGCATGCCATGCAAGCGCTCTCCCAGCTGAGCTATACCCCCCAAAACTACTCAATAAAAGAGCCGCCCAAGGCGGCTCCTGGCAATGCTGGCGTCCCCACGGGGATTCGAACCCCGGTACTCACCGTGAAAGGGTGATGTCCTAGGCCTCTAGACGATGGGGACCTAAAACTGTTTTACTACTTTTACCGCTTCGATGGCGCACTGCTGGGTGTGCGACCATCCATCTAATCTTGGCGTCCCCACGGGGATTCGAACCCCGGTACTCACCGTGAAAGGGTGATGTCCTAGGCCTCTAGACGATGGGGACCCTGGACTTCCATTTTTCCCTGAAACTTGGTGGAGGTAAGCGGGATCGAACCGCTGACCTCTTGCATGCCATGCAAGCGCTCTCCCAGCTGAGCTATACCCCCGTTTCGGGAAGGCAGTATCATAACATACTGCTTTTACTTCTCACAGCTCTGTTTTCACTTCGCTGTGTTTGCCAGATCTTTCGATCCTGGCGTCCCCACGGGGATTCGAACCCCGGTACTCACCGTGAAAGGGTGATGTCCTAGGCCTCTAGACGATGGGGACCTCGGAACTGCCTTTACTACCTACTGCACACTTCAGAGTTGGTGGAGGTAAGCGGGATCGAACCGCTGACCTCTTGCATGCCATGCAAGCGCTCTCCCAGCTGAGCTATACCCCCGCAGCGCTGAAGTGCGAGCATTATAGCGGAGGCACTTGCATTTCGCAAATAGCCAACAAGGCTAATCAGAGACCCTTTTTCACTCGGGCCAGGACGGTCTCGCGGCCGAACAGTTCCAGCACCGCGTCGATGGCCGGAGTCTGCAGCTGGCCGGTGAGCAGCAGGCGCAACGGCATGGCCAGTTGCGGCATCTTGAGGCCATTCGCCGCCAGCACTTCCTTCATCGCGGCCGAGATCGCCTGCTTGCTCCACTCCGCCGTTTCCAGCTTCTCGGCGAACTGGGCCAGCGCCGGGCGCACGGCGTCGGTCAGGTGCTGGGCCAGCAGTGCGGCATCAGGATTCGGCGTGCGGAAGAACAGCATCGCCGCGTCGGCCAATTCGTTGATGGTGTTGGCGCGTTCCTTCATCAGGCCCAGCACCGCAGCCAGCGGCGGCGCGCCGTCGAACCGGGCGCCCTCACGCTCCAGGATCGGACGCGCCAGGTCTGCCAGGCGCTCGTTGTCGGACTGCTTGATATAGTGGTTGTTCAGCCAGGCCAGCTTTTCCGGGTTGAACTGGGCCGCCGACGCGGTCAGGTGCTCGAGGTTGAACCACTCGGTGAACTGCTGCATCGAGAAGATCTCGTCGTCGCCGTGGCTCCAGCCCAGGCGCGCCAGGTAGTTCAGCATCGCCTCCGGCAGGAAGCCCTGCTCCGGATACTGCATCACGCTGACGGCGCCGTGGCGCTTCGACAATTTCTGACCGTCCGGGCCGAGGATCATCGGCAGGTGGCCATACTGCGGCAGTTCCGCGCCGAGCGCGCGCAGGATGTTGATCTGGCGCGGCGTGTTGTTCACGTGGTCGTCGCCGCGCAGCACGTGGGTGATCTTCATGTCCCAGTCGTCGACCGCCACGCAGAAGTTATAGGTCGGGGTGCCGTCGCTGCGCGCGATGACGAGGTCGTCGAGTTCCTTGTTGCCGATGGTGATCGGGCCTTTGACCACGTCGTTCCAGGTGACTTCGCCGCCCTCCGGGTTCTTGAAGCGCACCACCGGCTTGATGCCTTCGGGGACGGCGGGCAGGATCTTGCCCTCTTCCGGACGCCAGGTGCCGTCGTAGCGCGGCTTCTCGCCGGCCGCGCGCATGCGCTCGCGCATCGCCTCGACTTCTTCCGGAGTGCAGTAGCACAGGTAGGCGGTGCCGGCTTCCAGCATGGATTTGATGACTTCGCGGTAGCGGTCCATGCGCTGCATCTGATAGAAGGGGCCTTCGTCATGCTCCAGGCCCAGCCACTTCATGCCATCCAGGATCGCCTGCACCGCTTCCGGGGTCGAACGCTCCAGGTCGGTGTCTTCGATACGCAGGATGAAGGTGCCGCCGAAGTGGCGGGCATAGGCCCACGAATACAGCGCGGTGCGGGCGCCGCCGAGGTGGAGATAGCCGGTCGGGCTGGGAGCGAAACGGGTACGGACGGTCATGGTGGTGGAATGGTTGATTTGCCAAAGGGGCTATTTTACAGCCTTGCCATCGGCCTGTCGTAGATAGGGCATTCACTCGGATTGCATAGCAAATAATTACTTTACAGAAATTAAAAAGCTGGCTACTCTTCCTCCTTTGGTCAGCATTTTCATCATTTTTCCCGATCCTGCCTGACACCTCCCTCCCCATGTCGAACGACCCGAGCACCGCTCCCCTCGCGCCCTGGCGCGGCGAATTCTCCGCCGCCGCCACCGAAATCGGTTTCCTGCACCAGCAGTCGGCCGTGATCCTGCGCGACCTGCGCCGCGGCCTGCTGCTGTGCTCGCTGTTCTACCTGGTCTTCGGCGCCGCCGACATCAGCGCCCTCGGCTTCGAACACGCCGTCGTGCCGCTGCTGTCACGCCTGGCGATCCCCTTCCTGGCGGCCGCCTGCCTGTATTACGCGCGGCGTCCCGATGCGAGCGTGCGCGCATCCCACCACGCGGCCACCGCCTTCACCCTGTGCTGGGCGGCCAGCTACTTCGTCGTCATCGCCTACCGCCCGGGGGACATCCTGCTGCACGGCATGTCGTGGGCGGTGATGGCGATGGTCATCCACGTCCTGATCCCGAACCGCCTGGTGATCGCGGCCACGATCTCGATCGGCGCCAGCCTCGCCTTCCTGACCCTGGCCTGGGCCCAGCAGGTGGTCGGCACTCGCCCGCTCAGCTCGCTGACCATGCTGCTGGTGTGCGCCAATGTGTTCGGCCTGACCGTCGCCCAGCGCCATGCGCGCATGTGGCGCGAACAGTTCTGGGCCCAGCAGGTGCTGACGAATCTGTCGATCCGCGACCCGCTGACCGGCTCCTACAACCGGCGCCACCTGAACGCCGGCCTGCTCGACGGCGAAATCGCGCGGGCCCGCCGCTACCGCCTCAGCCTCTCGCTGATCATGTGCGATCTCGACGGCTTCAAGAAGATCAACGACACCCACGGCCACCACGCCGGCGACGAGCTGCTGCGCAGCTTCGCCACCCTGGCGCAGGCGATGACGCGTGAATCGATCGACACCGTGGTGCGCTACGGCGGCGAGGAATTCCTGATCATCCTGCCGGAGACGCGCCTGGAGGGTGCCCTCGAACTGGCCGAGCGCGTGCGCGCCGCCTTCGCCGCCCAGCGCATCGAGCTGGAAGGCGGCCTGACGCTGGGCACCACGGCCAGCTTCGGGGTGGTCGGCGCCGACTTCGGCGGCGGCCATGCGGTCACGCCGCAGGGCATGATCGCGCTGGCCGACCAGCTGATGTACGAGGCCAAGCATGCGGGGCGCAACCTGGTGAAGGCGCGCCAGCTGGGGCAGCGGATCGAGAAGGCGGAGCGGGCGGCGTAAGCGGCGCAGGTGTGAACGCTGAGCTACGCGGTGCGGATGAGCCTGACCGGCCGCGCCGCCGCCCGCGCCCGCAACTGCCCGCAGCCACCATCGACGTCCTGCCCCGCCGAATCGCGCAGCTTGGTGAGGATCCCGCGCTCGAACAGCCAGGCCGCGATGGCCTCGGCCTTGTCCCAGCCGGGGCGCTTGAAGGGCAAGCCTTCGTTGGCGTTATACGGAATCATGTTCAGCACGGCATACTTGCCGCGCAATAGCTCGACGACGGCGTCCAGTTCGTCCTGGCCGTCGTTCACGCCTTCCAGCAAGGTCCACTGGTACTGGATCGGGTAGCCGGTCAGGCGCGCATAGCGCTCGCCCGCCTCCACCAGCGCCTTCGGCGTCAGGCGCGGCGCGCGCGGCAGCAGGCGTTCGCGCAGATCGGCCTTGGTCGTGTGCAGCGACAGCGCCAGCGCCGGCTTCACCCGTCCGGCGGGCAGGCGCTCGAATACGCGCGGGTCGCCGACGGTCGAGAACACCAGGTTCTTGTGGGCGATATTCCCTTCCACGCCCAGCAGCTCGATCGCTTCCATCACATTGTCGAGATTGTGGGCCGGTTCGCCCATGCCCATGAACACGACCTTCTTCACGGGCCGCTGGCGGCGCGCCAGCACCACCTGGGCGACGATCTCGCCGCTCGTCACCTGGCGGATCAGGCCGCTCTGCCCCGTCATGCAGAACTGGCAGCCGACCGCGCAGCCGACCTGGCTGGACACGCAGACGCCGTCGCGCGGCAACAGCACCGATTCCACCGTCTGGCCGTCCTGCAGGCCGACCAGCAGGCGGGCGGAGCCGTCCTCGGCCGGATGGGTGCCGAGGATGCGCGCCAGGCCGTCGAGTTCGGCGTCGATCCCGGGCAGTGCTTCGCGTACCGGCTTCGGCAGGAAATCCACGGGGCGGCGGCGGCCGTGGTCGTGGCCGGCATTGCGGACCCAGTCGCGCAGGATGCGGTCCTCGTGGAGCGGGAGGGCGCCGAGGGCGCGCAGGCGGGTGCGGAGGGAGTGGATGCGCATATTGGTTACCCGTCATTCCCGCGCAGGCGGGAATCCAAGTTCGCATGCGTCTCGACGGCTCAACGGACTTGGGTCCCCGCCTTCGCGGGGACGACGGTGTTTGCTTAGTCGTTCTTTACAACGATGGTCGGAAACTTGGCAGTCATATCCTTCGCCTTCTCCGCCACCTTCACCGCCACCTTGCGCGCGATCTCTTTATAGATCGCGGCCACCGGACCGTCCGGCTCAGCCACCACGGTCGGGGTGCCGGAATCGGCCTGTTCGCGGATCGACAGCTGCAGCGGCAGGCGGCCCAGGAAGTCGACGCCGAAGTCGGCGCACATCTTCTCGCCGCCGCCTTCGCCGAAGATGGCCTCATGGTGGCCGCAGTTCGAGCAGATGTGCATGCTCATGTTTTCCACCACGCCGAGGATCGGGATGCCGACCTTCTCGAACATCTTCAAGCCTTTGCGCGCATCCAGCAGGGCGATGTCCTGCGGGGTGGTGACGATCACGGCGCCCGTCACCGGCACTTTCTGCGACAGGGTCAGCTGGATGTCGCCGGTGCCCGGGGGCATGTCGACGACCAGGTAGTCGAGCTCGCGCCAGTTGGTCTGCTCCAGCAGCTGCTGCAGGGCCTGGGTGACCATCGGGCCGCGCCAGACCATGGGTTCGTCCGGATCGATCAGGAAGCCGATCGACGACACCTGCACGCCGTGGTTCTCGAGCGGCTCCATGGTCTTGCCGTCCAGGCTTTGCGGACGGCCGTTTATGCCCAGCATGGTCGGCTGCGAGGGGCCGTAGATGTCGGCATCCAGCACGCCGACGCTGGCGCCCTCGGCGGCCAGGGCCAGGGCCAGGTTGACGGCCGTGGTCGACTTGCCGACGCCGCCCTTGCCCGAGGCGACGGCGATGATGTTCTTCACGTTCGGCATCACCTTCAGGCCGCGCTGCACGGTGTGCGAAATGATCTTGCTGGTGACGTTGACGCTGACGTTCTGCACGCCGGGCAGCTTGCGCACGGCGTCGATGACGGCGCTCCTCACCAGTGCGAACTGGCTCCTGGCCGGGTAGCCCAGTTCGATGTCGAGGGCGACGTTGTCGCCGTCCACCTGGACGTTCTTGACCGAACGGGTGCTGACGTAGTCTTTATTGGTATTCGGGTCGACGACCGCCGCCAGGGCGGCCTTGACGTCTTCTACAGTGGTGCTCATGGGGTTCTCCGGATGTGATGCGCAAGTTTATCGTAAATTGGCGTATCGACTCTTGTTCAAGTGGCAAATGGCCTGATTACCCACTGCGCGCTCAGGGGCATCCGCTGGTAAAATGCTTTTTTTCACCTATCAACCTCCCTTTTCGACCATGACACGCAAGCTGTTCGTCACCACCGCCCTGCCCTACGCCAACGCCGCCTTCCACATCGGCCACATGATGGAATACATCCAGGCCGACATCTGGGTCCGCTTCCAGCGAATGCAGAAAGACGGCGGCGAACAGCGCGTGGTGCACTTCGTCGGCGCCGACGACACCCACGGCACCCCGATCATGATCGCCGCCGAGAAGGAAGGCGTGACGCCGCAGGAATTCGTGGCCCGCATTGCCGCCGGCCGCGCCCAGTACCTGGACGGCTTCCACATCGCCTTCGACAACTGGTATTCGACCGACTCGCCGGAAAACGTCGAGCTGTCGCAGGACATCTACCGCAAGCTGCGGGATGCCGGCCTCATCTATACCAAGACCGTCGACCGCTTCTACGATCCGGCCAAGGGCATGTTCCTGGCCGACCGCAACATCAAGGGCGAGTGCCCGGTCTGCCACGCCAAGGACCAGTACGGCGACAACTGCGAAGTCTGCGGCGCCGCCTACCAGCCGACCGAACTGATCAATCCGTACTCGGTGTTCACCCACGCGACGCCGGTCCTGAAGCCGTCCGAGCAGTACTTCTTCAAGCTGTCCGATCCGCGCTGCTTCCAGTTCCTGAAGGAATGGCTGAACACCCCGGGCCGCCTGCAGCCGGAGATGGTGAATAAAGTGTCGGAGTGGCTGGGCGAGAACGGCGAGAAGCTGGCCGACTGGGATATTTCCCGCGACGCGCCCTACTTCGGCATCCCGATTCCCGATGCACCGGGCAAGTTCTTCTACGTCTGGCTGGATGCGCCAGTCGGCTACCTGGCTTCGCTCAAGAATTACTTCGAGAAGAAAGGCATCGACTACGAAGCCTTCCTGAAAGATCCGGCGGCCGAGCAGGTCCACTTCATCGGCAAGGACATCGTCTCCTTCCACCTGCTGTTCTGGCCGGCCATGCTGAATTTCTCCGGCCACCCGGTGATCGACAAACTGAAGGTCAATGTCCACGGCCACCTGACCGTGAATAACGAAAAGATGTCGAAGTCGCGCGGCACCGGCATCTCGCCGCTGCGCTACCTCGAACTGAAGATGAATCCGGAGTGGCTGCGCTACTACCTGGCGTTCAAGCTGAACAGCAAGGTCGAGGACCTGGACTTCACCGGCGACGACTTCGTCGCCCGCGTGAACAGCGACCTGATCGGCAAGTACGTGAACATCGCCAGCCGCTGCGCCGGCTTCATCGCCAAGAAGTTCGACGGCAAGCTGGCATCGGAACTGTCCGACACCGCGAAACAGTGGATTGCCCGCGCCCTGAACGGTGAGGACGGCGAGCGCCAGGCGGCGATTGCCGCCAGCTACGAAGCCCGCGAGTTCGGCCGTGCGCTGCGCGAGATCATGGCAATCGCCGACGTCGCCAACCAGTTCGTCGACGAGAACAAGCCCTGGATCCTGGCCAAGGACGAGAGCAAGACTGCAGAGCTGCACGATGTCTGCACCACCGCCCTGATCCTGTTCCGCCAGCTGAGCATCATGCTGTCGCCGGTGCTGCCTTTCGTCGCCTCGCGTGTCCAGGAATTCCTGGGCGACGCGGCTTTCTCCTGGGACGATACCAAGGGCGAGAACGTGTGGAACTCGATGCTGGGCCGCACCATCGGCGCCTACAGCCACCTGATGCAGCGCGTGGACGCCAAGATGGTCGAGGACCTGTTCGACAAGCCGGCCGTCGCTACGTCTGCGGCGCCGGCCCCGGTTGCCGCTGCCGACACCACTGCCGAAGCCGCCGCGCCGGCAGCGGAAGCGGGCGATGTCGAAGACCTGGCGCCGGAAATTTCGATCGACGATTTCACCAGGATCGACCTGCGCGTGGCGAAGATCGTCAATTGTGAGCATGTCGAAGGGTCGAGCAAGCTGTTGCGCCTCACCCTGGACCTGGGCGAAGGCCGTTACCGTAATGTCTTCTCGGGCATCAAGTCGGCTTACCAGCCTGAGCAGCTGATCGGCAAGCTGACCGTGATGGTCGCCAACCTGGCGCCGCGCAAGATGAAGTTCGGCGTCTCGGAAGGCATGGTGCTGTGTGCATCGGCCAAGGATGAGAAGGCGAATCCGGGCCTGTACCTGCTGGAGCCGGTGTCCGGCGCCCAGCCTGGCATGCGTATTCGTTGATTGGCAAACAGCTATTAATTTCAGCGCAGCAGTGGCAGTATAATGCGGCGTTTTGAACAATAACCGGGCGCATCCGTGCCGCCCCGTCCTTCTTATTTTTGAGTGGTAACGAATAATATGACCGAATACAAAGCCCTGCGACACATCCCGCAAGCGAACCTGTTCCGTCAAGGTGACGTCTTCGTCCTGTTCGGCGAGCTGTTCGGCCGTGGCTACGTGAACGGCCTGATCGACGAGGCGCGCAAGGCCGGCATGACGATCCTGGGCATCACCGTGGGCCGCCGCAACGACGACGGCAGCCTGCGCGCCCTGACGGCGGAAGAGCACGCGGAAGCGGAAGCCAAGCTGGGCGGCCGCATCATCAACGTGCCGCTGATGGCCGGTTTCGACATGGACGCACCGGCGGGCGAACAGAACCCGACCGAGATGCTGTCCGGTATTACCCTCAAGAGCTGGCAGGACGACAAGCTGGACTGGGACAAGATCGAGCTGTGCCGCCAGGCCGGCGTGGCCCGCTTCGCCAGCTCGGCCAAGGAAGCCATGCTTGAAATCGACAAGCTGATCCCGGACGGCGCCAACGTGTTCTTCGCGCACACGATGGCCGGCGGCATCCCGCGCATCAAGGCCTTCCTGGCGATCGCCAACCGCATCTACAAAGGCCGCGGCGAGCGCTTCATGTCCTCGCGCGCCCTGCTCGACAGCGACCTGGGCAAGCTGATCCTGATGAACTTCGACGAAGTCTCGGCCAATACGCTCAAGCACCTGATCGACGCCTCGGCCCCGATCCGCGAGCGCATCACGGCGAAAGGCGGCGAAGTGCGCTACACCGCCTACGGCTACCACGGCACCGAAGTCCTGATCGGCGGCGAGTACAAGTGGCAGACCTATACCAACTACACCCAGGGCTACGCCAAGATGCGCCTGGAGTCGATCGCCGAAGCGGCCTGGAAACAGGGCGTCTACGCGACCGTGTTCAACTGCCCGGAAATCCGCACCAATTCCTCCGACATCTTCGTCGGCGTCGAACTGTCGCTGTTCCCGCTACTGACGGCATTGAAAAAAGAAGGCGGCGGCGCCTGGGCCCAGCAACAGTGGGACATCTGCCAGAGCCTGCTGAACGAGGGCGAATCGGTCCAGGGCATTCTCGACAAGCTGGAATCCTATCTGCAGACCGAGACCAGCGCCGGCTTCCGCAACTTCGAAGCCTGGCCGATGGACAACAGCCCCGAGCTGGCCGAGCTGATGATCGGTACCTCGGACGAGATCACCTCCCTGCACCAGGACAGGAAAGCGCTGGTCACCGACCACCTGTCCTCGCTGGTGGTGGAAGGCACCGGTCCGCTGATGTTCCACGGCGCGGCCGAGAAGATCGCACCGGTGCTGTGGCTCAACCACGACATCATCGCCCGCCAGCTCAACGAACTGCATAAGTAATCGCTGCAGCGCGGTAAAATCGAACGTTTGTACCTTTTTTAGAGTCTAAAGAGCGCCATGGGCCTGTTCACGAAACACTCGAATTACGAATCCGACCACACCAAGTTCATCAAGGAACTGAAAGAGAAAACCCCTGGCATGGACGAGCGCCAGGTCGCCGGCCGTGCCCTGCTGTGGGACAAGTCGCCGCTGTCGCTGGACGAGCAGCGCCGCGTCAACGAGTCGCGCATCCGCCAGCAGGCTTATCCCTACCAGTCCAAGGTCTGAAGCCGGCTGACGGCTGAGGCTGACGACGATGGCGCCTGAGCAGGCGGCCGGCGCCCCGGCGCCGGGGGCCCCGGACGGGCCCGAAGGGCTTGCCGGCTCCCCGCAGGATGAGGGCGCCATCGCGGACCAGGCTGCCGCTTCCGGCCAGGAAGACGGCCTGAACGCGGCGGCCGATGCCGCCGAGGCCACCATCGCCCGCCTCTACGGCGAGCCGCTGCTGCGCCTGCCCAACGACCTGTACATCCCGCCCGACGCCCTCGAGGTCTTCCTCGACGCCTTCGAAGGTCCGCTCGACCTGCTGCTGTACCTGATCCGCAAGCAGAACTTCAACATCCTCGACATCCCGATGGCGCAGGTGACCCTGCAATACCTGGAATACGTCGAGCAGATCCGCAAGCACAACCTGGAACTGGCGGCCGAGTATCTCCTGATGGCGGCCATGCTCATCGAGATCAAGTCGCGCATGCTGCTGCCCAAGCGCCAGGACGAGCTGATCGAGGATGTCGGCGACCCGCGCGCGGAACTGGTGCGGCGCCTGCTGGAATACGAGCAGATCAAGCTGGCGGCCCAGCAGATCGGCGCCCTGCCCCAATACGAGCGCGACTTCCAGCGGCCTTCGCTGCCGGTCGAGCAAGGGCTGGCGCCGGTATGGCCGCAGGTCGACGCCAATGACCTGCAGCGCGCCTGGATGGACGTGCTGCGCCGCGCCAAGCTGATCCAGCACCACCGGATCGGCCGCGAGGAACTCTCGGTGCGCGAGCACATGTCGGCGATCCTGCGTACACTCCAGTCCCAGCGCTTCGTCGAATTCTCGGAGCTGTTCGCGGGACATGCCAGCGTGCCGGTCGTGGTCGTGCACTTCGTCGCCATGCTCGAGCTGGCCAAGGAAACCCTGATCGAAATCACCCAGGCCGAACCATTCGCGCCCATTTATGTTCGGCTGGCTTATTCGCCGGCCTGAGCCTTATTACGACACCATGAAAATCATCTCCACCATCGACGAACTGCGCGACCAACTGCGCGGCCAACTGCGCACCGCCTTCGTCCCGACCATGGGCAACCTGCACGAGGGCCACCTGTCGCTGATGCGCCTGGCGCGCCGTCACGGCGACCCGGTGGTCGCCTCGATCTTCGTCAACCGCCTGCAGTTCGGCCCCAACGAGGACTTCGACAAATACCCGCGCACCTTCCAGGCCGACGTCGAGAAGCTGGAGAAGGAAGGCGTGTACGTGCTGTTCGCGCCGACCGAGAAGGACCTGTATCCGGAGCCGCAGGAATACCGCGTACAGCCGCCGGATAATCTCGGCAACATCCTGGAGGGCGAATTCCGCCCCGGCTTCTTCAACGGCGTCTGCACCGTGGTCACCAAGCTGTTCTCCTGCGTGCAGCCGCGCGTGGCCGTGTTCGGCAAGAAGGATTACCAGCAGCTGATGATCGTGCGGAACATGGCACGCCAGTTCGCCCTGCCGACCGAGATCATCGGCGCCGAGACCTTCCGCGCCGAGGACGGCCTGGCACTGTCCTCGCGCAACGGCTACCTGTCGAGCGAAGAACGGGCCGAGGCGCCCTTCCTCTACCAGACCCTGAACTACGTTGCCGAGCAGAGCCGCGCCGGCCACGCCGACCTCGAAGCCCTGGAACAGGACGCGATGAACCGCCTGGCGGCGCGCGGCTGGAAGCCGGACTACGTCTCGATCCGCAAGCGCATGAACCTGGGGGCGCCGAGCCACGACGAATACCTTGCTCGTGAGCAACTGGTTGTGCTGGCCGCCGCCAAGCTGGGCAATACCCGCCTGATCGATAATCTGGAAATCTGAACCACACTACTTTCTTTATTGAAAATTTCATTTAGAGTATGGCAACTTGATTTGCTAGAATCTACAGGAGTATTCAAGGAGTAGTTCCGTGACCGATACGTCCATCACGCAGATCCGCAAGGGTCCGCCCAAACTGTCCGACGCCGTGCAGCGCATTCCGCTTGGCGCGCCCGCGCACGCGATGAGCGACGCCTTCCAGATCTTCGACAGCCTGTCGACCCTGGCCCAGACCGGCGAAGCCATCACCATCTATCCGCCGGGCGCGGACTATGTGATGGCGCGCATCGGCGCCGTCGATCCGGACCGCCGCTCCTTCATCCTCGAGCTGCTTGATGACTGCGTCCTCGCCGAGGGCAAGGCGGTCTTCGTCGCCGCCATGGGCGGCAATGCCAAGATCCAGTTCGAGCTCGACGCCAACTGGAGCATCGTGCCGGGCGGCGGCCAGTCCGTCGAGCTGCCGCTGCCGGAAAGCTGCCTGGTCCTGAACCGCCGCGCCGAAGCCCGCCTGGAAAGCCCGCTGGGCGGCAGCTACGGCGCCCGCTTCACTTACCTGGGCAAGGTGTTCGAACTGCCGCTGTACGACTTCTCGAGCGGCGGCGTAGGCCTGCGCGCGACGCTCGACCAGGGCTACGAACTGTATGTCGGCCAGAAGCTGGAGGGCGTGGAGCTGGAACTGGGCCCGTCGCTGGCGATCACGGCCGACCTCGAGATCCGCCTGCTGCGCCCCTTCCGCACCTTCCTGCTGGGCGAGCAGGTGCAGATCGGGTGCAGGATTTCGAACATCACCATGCAGATGAAGCAGCGCCTGGAGCGGGCGGTGAGCAAGGTGCAGATGAAGCGGTGATTTTTGCCGGATGGCAAAACTTCACCGTGGTTCCCGCCTTCGCGGGGACGACGGTAGACGCCGCGGCCCAAAATCAGGTGGTAACACTCTGCGCCCAAGCCAGCGCACTCAAATGGGCCTTGTTCACATCCAGCGGACTGATCTCCAGCGACGCCGCCATCGACGCCACCAGGTTCGAATTCAGCTCGCAGGCCTCGGCCAGCGCCAGGTAGGGTCCATACACGCCGCCACGCGTCAGCAGCGCGCGCACCACCTCGTCCGGCAACTGGATGGTGTCCAGCACTTCCTTCATCGGCAGGCCCAGCAGGCGGTCCAGCAGCGAGAACATGCCGGCCACGAACAGGTATTCGCTTTCCGCGCGCGGCAGGAATTTCTGGCCCAGCAGCTCGCACAAACGGGCGCGCACCACGGCGGTTTCCATCAGCACCGGCGAGTAGCCGCTCGAGCTGGCGGTGGCCAGCAGCAGCACCAGCCAGCGGTACAGCGGCGCATAGCCCAGCATGGCGATGGCCTGGCGCAGCGACTCGACCTGGCGGCCGGCGCCGAAGCCGGCGGAGTTGATGAAGCGCAGCAGCTTGTAGATCAGGGCCGGGTCGCGCTTGAGCACGGCCTCGATCTTCGGCACGTCCTCGTTGTTCTGCACCATCTGCATCAGCTGCAGGATGATGGCCTGGGCCGGGTTCATGCCCTTCACATTGCCGCCCTCGCGCGGGGTCAGGTGCAGCTTGCCGACGAAGGCGTCCAGGCCCAGCGCCGCGCAGGCGTCGAAGTCGGCCCAGGTGGCGACCGGGCGGCCCACCATGCGCAGGGTCGACTGCTTGACGGTGGCGTAGGTGCGGGCCTGCGTCGCCACGTCGGCGCCGCTGAAGCGCACTTCGGCGTAGGAAGCGATGATCGACAGGTTGCGGCCCAGCAGGTCGAGGTTGGCGCCGCGCAGCGAGATGCCGACGCCGCCGGCGCGCAGGGCCTGCACGGCGGCGCGGGTGTCGACGTTGGCGAGGTCGCGCACGCTCAGGGACAGCACGGTGCGCTCCGGTGGCAGCGCGTGCAGGGCGTCGGTCGACAGCATGGCCGGCACGGCGTCGAGGAACAGCAGTTTGTCGCGCAGCAGCCAGCCGTTTTCCTCGTCGACCAGCTGCTCGGCGACGAAGCCGACCAGCGACTCGAGATCGTCGGCGCCCACTTCCCTTCCGCTCTGCTGCTGCCAGCAGAGTTCGTAACCAATTACGCGTTGCTTGGGGTCAAGCAAAGGTTCACGGACGATGAAGTTGGTTTGATGCATTATTGATAAGCGCCGAGGTGAAACAGGGCGATGCGCCGTCCGCTGGCGCACCGGGATGTGAAGCTTAGAAGCCGAGGCTGTCGAGCAGGTCGTCGACCTGGCCCTGGTCGGCGACGACTTCGGCGTTGCCTTCCGGTTTGATCTGCGGGCCGTTGAGCAGGCTGTTATCGAACTCGCGCTTGACCTCGGCCGGCGCGAAATCGACCAGCACCTGCACCAGCTGCTTTTCGAGGTTCTGGGCGATGCCGGTGATGCGCTTGATCACCTGGCCGGTCAGGTCCTGGAAGTCCTGGGCCATCATGATGTCCATCAGGTGGCCCTTGGTGGCGCTGGCGGCGCTGCGCGATCCGGCCAGGCTGGCGAGGGTCTTCTCGGCCATTGCGCGCCATTCCGCGCTGCCCTCGCCGCTGTCCAGCAGCGACTGCCACGAACGGCCGAGCTCCACGGCCGAGGCGTCGATGCCGTCCTGCAGGGGACCTGCGGCGTCGGTGGCGTCCAGCACGCGCTTGGCAGCCTGTTCCGACAGGCGCGCCACGTAATCGAGACGGTCGCGCGCATCCGGGATGTCGCTGGCGGCCTTTTCGATCAGCTTGTCCAGGCCCAGTCCGCGCAGGTTCTCGTGCAGCGCTCGGGTCATGTGCCCGATCCGGCTCAGGACCTCGTCGTGCGAGCCCGAATCGGCCGTCTGCTCAGTCATTTCAGGCCTTTCCCATCTTTTCGAAAATCTTGTTCAGCTTTTCGTCCAGCGTCGCCGCGGTGAAAGGCTTCACCACGTAACCGTTGGCGCCGGCCTGGGCGGCCGCGATGATGTTTTCCTTCTTGGCTTCGGCGGTCACCATCAGCACCGGCAGGCTGGCCAGGGCGGGATCGGCGCGGATGTTCTGCAGCATGGTCAGGCCGTCCATGTTCGGCATGTTCCAGTCCGACACCACGAAGTCGAATTGCTCGCTGCGCAGCTTGGCCAGTCCCTGGACGCCGTCTTCGGCTTCGTCAACGTTGGCGTAACCCAGTTCCTTCAGCAGATTCTTCACGATGCGCCGCATCGTCGAAAAATCGTCAACAACTAAAAAACGCATCTTTGGATCAGCCATGAAATACTCCGTTGTTACTTTATCTGTATGTGTTGGTTGGACTTCGACACTGCGAAAGCAGGCCTAAGCATAGCATTTTTGTTGCTCTACGGCGATAAAACCGAGGGTTAAGACGCTCGCGCGGATCAAACACGCAACGCCCGGCCGCCCTGGGCGGCCAGCTGGCCCAGCACCATGCCCGGCAGGGCCGTCAGGGCGCCCACTTCATGGGCGGCACCGATGGCGATCGCCTCGCGCGGCATGCCGAACACGACACAGGAAGCCTCGTCCTGGGCGAAGTTGTAGGCGCCGGCCTGCTTCATTTCCAGCATGCCCTGGGCGCCGTCCTTGCCCATGCCGGTCAGGATCACCCCGACCGCATTCTTGCCCGCCGCCTGGGCGGCCGAACGGAACAGCACGTCCACCGAAGGCCGGTGGCGGTTCACCGGTTCGGTCTGCTCGATTTTGGTCATGTAGTTCGCGCCCGAACGAGACAGCAGCAAATGGGAGTGGCCCGGCGCAATATAAGCGTGACCGGGCAGCACGCGCTCGTTGCCCTGGGCTTCGCTGACGCTGATGCGGCACAGCGAGTCCAGGCGCTTGGCGAAGGAGCTGGTGAAACCTTCCGGCATGTGCTGGGCGATCAGGATGCCCGGGCAGTCGGACGGCATCTGCATCAGGAATTCGCGGATCGCCTCGGTGCCGCCGGTGGAGGCGCCGATGATGATCAGTTTTTCCGACGAGGTCAGGGGGCTGCGCAGCTGCGGCAGCGGCGCGCCCTGGCTCGGTGCATGCAGGGTGCGCGGCTTGATGCGGGCGCGCGCGGCGCCGCGGATCTTGTCGGTGATGAGTTCCGTGTACTCGCGCATCCCGGCCTGGATCGAGATCTTCGGCTTGGTGACGAAGTCCACCGCGCCCAGTTCCAGCGCGCGCATGGTGATCTCGGAACCGCGCTCGGTCAGCGAGGACACCATCAGCACCGGCATCGGGCGCAGGCGCATCAGCTTTTCGAGGAAGTCGAGGCCGTCCATCTTCGGCATCTCGACGTCGAGCGTGAGGACGTCGGGATTGACCCGCTTGATCAGTTCGCGCGCGACCAGCGGATCGGGGGCCACCCCGACCACTTCCATGTCGGGCTGGGAATTGACGATCTCGGTCATCACGCTGCGGATCAGGGCCGAGTCGTCGACGATCGCCACCTTGATCTTGTTCGTGGAATTCATGTGGGGCCCTTTCGTCAGAACAGGTCGATATCGCCGCCGACCGGCGCGACCTTGAGGCGGCTGGCGTAATCGAGCTCGCGCTTCGCCAGCGTATCGTTATGGGTTTGCATCAGCTTCTTGACCAGCACCTTGCCGGTGCGCGGGAAGAAGTACACCTTGCGCGGGTAGATGTCGTTCAGGTCTTCGGCCAGCACCGGGATCCGTTCGGTCTTCAGGAACTGCATCACGAAGGAGGCGTTGCGCTCGCCGACGTTCATGGCCGAGAAGCCGCGCAGCACGGCGCCGCCGCCGAAGACCTTGGCTTCCAGGTGCTCGCGGCGGGCGCCCGCCTTCAGCAGGTCGTTGATCAGCACTTCCATCGCATAGCTCCCGTAGCGCATCGAGGCCGACACCGGGTTGCCGGGATCGCCGCCGTCCGGCAGCATGAAGTGGTTCATGCCGCCCAGCCCCCTGACGCGGTCGCGGATGCAGGCCGAGACGCAGGAGCCCAGCACCGTCACGATCAGCATGTCCTTCCCGGTGTAGTAGTACTCGCCGGGCAGGATCTTGGCAGCGTCGCAGTCGAAGGTGCGGTCGTAATAGACGTTGGTGGCGAATTGGCTGTTCGTATCCATGATAGGTACCGGAGTGTAGCGACGGTCAGCCGTGGCTCAGTTCATACACCGTCTTGCCGCGCAGGCGCAGCGAGTCGGACACATACAGGAAGTTCTCGGAGTGCCCCGCGAACAGCAGGGCGTCCGGCTTCATCAGGGGCACGAAGCGCGACAGGATCTTGCGCTGGGTGGCCTTGTCGAAGTAGATCATCACGTTGCGGCAGAAGATCGCGTCGAACGGTCCCTTCAGGTCCCAGCCGTCGGCCAGCAGGTTGAGCGGGCGGAAGCTGACCAGCTGGCGCAGCTCGGGGCGCACCCGCACCAGGCCCTCCTGGGCGCCCTTCCCTTTCAGGAAGAAGCGGCGCAGGCGCGCGGTCTCGAGCTTCTCGACCCGCTCGATCGGATAGACGCCGGCGCCGGCGGTGGCCAGCACGTTGGTGTCGATGTCGGTGGCGATGATCGACACCGGCGGCGTGAGCGTGTCGAAGGCCTCGCACAGGGTCATCGCGATCGAGTACGGTTCTTCGCCGGTGGAGCTGGCCGAGCACCAGATCGTCAGCGGCCCGGCATGCCGGCGGCGCGCCTTGAGCGCGTGCTCGGCCAGCAGCGGGAAGTGATGGGCCTCGCGGAAGAACGAGGTCAGGTTGGTGGTCAGCGCATTCGTGAAGGCTTCCCACTCGTGCGGCATCCTTCCGGCTTCGAGGCCGTCGAGATAGCGCGAGAAGGACTCGATGCCGGTTGCGCGCAGGCGGCGCGCAAGCCGGCTGTAGACCATCTCCTGCTTGCTGTCGGCCAGCGAAATGCCGGCGCGCTGGTAGATCAGGCCGCGCACGCGCTCGAAGTCGGCGCGTGTGAACTCGAATTCCTTGCCTGTTTCCTGCTTGGTATGAAGCGGCACGTTATTACCTTTGGATCTGTAAAGACGAAGCTATCCCTGCGCCGCGAATCCGGTACCCTGTCGTACTCAGGCTGCCATCTTGTCGATCAGGCCCATTTCGCTGGACGACATCAGGCGGTCGATGTCGATCAGGATCAGCATGCGCTCGTCGACGGTGCCGAGGCCCATCAGGTAGTCGGAATTGAAGGCGGTGCCCATTTCCGGCGCCGGCTTGATCTGCTCCGGCATCAGGGTGGTGACGTCCGACACGCTGTCCACGACCATGCCCATGATGCGGCCGCCGATGTTCAGGATGATCACGACGGTGAACTGGTCGTAGGTCGGGGTGCCAAGGTTGAACTTGATGCGCATGTCCACCACCGGAATGATGATGCCACGCAGGTTGATTACGCCCTTGATGAATTCGGGGGCGTTGGCGATGCGGGTCACGGCTTCGTAGCCGCGGATCTCCTGCACTTTCAGGATGTCGATGCCGTACTCCTCGGAGCCGAGGGTGAAGGCGAGATATTCGCTGCCGCTGCCGTCGCGAGCGTCGGCCGGTTTGGTGGTCGGTTGAGTGGACATGTCGGTTCCTAGGTTCAGAGAGTTTTTATAAAACGACGGTATCGTCCGTCAGCTGACGCGACGAGCGCAGCAGCGCCGCCACGTCCAGGATCAGCGCCACGCCGCCATCGCCGAGGATGGTGGCGCCGGAGATCCCGGCCACCTTGCGGTAGTTGGATTCGAGGTTCTTCACCACGACCTGCTGCTGGCCGACCAGTTCGTCGACGAACAGCGCGGCCTTGCGGCCTTCGGTCTCGAGGATCACCAGGATGCCTTCGGCAGGATCGGTGAAGCAGGGCGCGATGTTGAACATCTGGTGCAGCGGAACCAGCGGCAGGTATTCGCCGCGCACCTTGACCACCCTGCCCTGGCCGGCGATCTCCTTGACGTCGCTTCGTGCCGGCTGCAGGGACTCGACCACGAAGCCGAGCGGCAGGATGTAGATCTCGTCGCCGCAGCGGATCGACATGCCGTCCAGGATCGCCAGCGTCAGCGGCAGCGAGATCAGGATGGTGGTGCCGAAGCCCTTGGCCGAGCGGATGTCGATGGTGCCGCCCATCTGGGTGATGTTGCGCTTGACGACGTCCATGCCGACGCCGCGGCCGGAGACGTCGGTGACGATTTCCGCGGTCGAGAAGCCCGGCGCGAAGATCAGCTGCCAGACGTCGGCGTCCGTCATGTTCTCCGACACCGCCAGGCCGTTCTCCCTGGCCTTGGCCAGGATCCGCTCGCGATTCAGGCCGCCGCCGTCGTCGGCCACCTCGATCACGATATTGCCGCCCTGGTGGGCGGCGGACAGGAACAGGCGGCCCGACTCCGATTTGCCGGCGGCCACGCGGGCGGCCGGCATCTCGATGCCGTGGTCGATCGAGTTGCGCACCAGGTGGGTCAGCGGATCGACGATGCGCTCGATCAGGCCCTTGTCCAGCTCCGTGGCGGCGCCGTTGGTGATGAAGTCGACCTTCTTGCCCAGCTTGGATGCGAGGTCGCGCACCATGCGCGGGAAGCGCGAGAACACGAAGTCCATCGGCATCATGCGGATCGACATCACCGCTTCCTGCAGGTCGCGGGTATTGCGGGTCAGCTGCGACACCGAAGCGAGCAGGCGCTGGTGGATCATCGGATCGAGGCCGTCGCTCCGCTGCTCGATCATGGCCTGGGTGATCACCAGTTCGCCGACCAGGTTGATCAGCTGGTCGACCTTCTCGATCGAGACGCGGATCGAGCTCGATTCGGCGTGCGCGTGGGCGGCGTCGGCGGCCTTCTTGGCGGCCTTCTTCTCCGAGGCCACCTCGATCGCTTCGAGCGCTTCCTGGCGGATCTGCACGGCAGGCAGGGGCGTCGCTTCGGCGACGATGCCGGCTTCGAGGCGGATCTGTTCGATCGGCTGGAAGAAGCCGTAGCCGCGCTCGTCGTCGGACTGCTCGACCTGCGGCGCATCGACCGGATCGGAGGGATCGAAGAAACCGTAGCCCTGCTCGTCCTCGATGCGGGCGCGTTCAAGGGCTTCGATGGCGCGCTGCTCCGGCGTCAGCGGCGGGGCCTCGAAGATCTTCAGGTCCTCGGGATTCAGCACGAACGAGCAGATCGCGACGATGTCGTCGAGCGATTCGTGGGTCATGATGATCAGGGCGCTGCGGCCGCCGGCCAGCGGCGTCACCGAGACGCGGCCCAGCAGGCCGAGTTCGTCGACCAGGGCGTCGACGTCGCGCTTGGGAATCTCCGGCAGCTCGATCTTGTAGCGGTGCGCGCCTTCGCGCACTTCCTGCTTCTGCTCGGCGTGCAGGAATGACGGCACGGTCGGCTGGTGGCTCGGCACGATGACGCCTTCGGACAGCTCGTGCAGCATCATGCGCACGTTGGCGACGGCTTCCTGGTCGACGAAGGCGCCGTTGCGGTGGCCGTCGAGCTGCATCTTGAGGATGTCCTTGGCAGCCAGGAAGGCGTCGAGGTGCTGGCTCGTGAGCGCCATCTCGCCCTTGCGGATGCGGTCCAGCAGCGACTCCAGCACGTGGGTCACTTCGCTCATGTCGTTCAGGCCGAAGGTCGAGGCCCCGCCCTTGATCGAGTGAGCGGTGCGAAAGATCGCATTCAGGTCTTCCGCGTCCGGCGCGGCGATATCGACGGCCAGCAGCAGACGCTCCTTCTCGGCGAGGAGTTCTTCCGCCTCGTCGAAAAAGACCTGGTAGAACTGGCTGATGTCGATGGTCATGATTGTCGCTTATCGCTTGTCGCTGATCGGCTTAGCCGATGACTTTCTTGACCACCTCGATCAGGCGCTGCGGATCGAAGGGCTTGACCAGCCAGCCGTTGGCGCCGGCGGCGCGGCCCTTCGATTTCATCTCGTCCGACGATTCGGTGGTGAGCATCAGGATCGGCACCTTCTGGTAGGTCGGCAGCGCGCGCAGCGACTTGATCAGCGTGAGGCCGTCCATCTTCGGCATGTTCTGGTCGGTCAGGACCAGGTCCACGGTCTGCTGCTTCGCCTTGTCCAGGCCATCCTGGCCGTCGACAGCCTCCACCACCTGGTAGCCGGCGGCCTTCAGGCTGAACGCCACCATCTGGCGCAGGGAACTGGAATCGTCAACCGCAAGAATCGTTTTTGCCATTTTCTGTGTGCTCCTCGGGGGGGAAGGGGTCAGAGCCCGGTTCTTCTTTTAAAGGGGCTCTGACCCCGAATTTCATAGTTATCGTTCGTTTAGCCAGATACGGTCAGAACAGCTCGACGTCGCCACTCTCCAAATGCCGCTGCTCCACCGACTTCCTCAACATGCTGCGCAGCTCGAGCGACTGGATCGCCAGCGCCATGCTGACCTTGCCAAGGCGCTCGACGATTTCCTCGCTGTGGCTGTCGGGCGCGATGTCGGCGCCGTGCTCGCCGAGCGTGGTCAGGAATTCGCGCAGGCCGGACACACGGCGCAGCGTGCGGTCGAGCAGCTGGCTGGTCATGTCCTGGAACTGCATGCTGGTGATCGCCGAGTTCACGTGCTGGCCGATCTCGCCCGACATGCCGGTCAGCTTCTCGCTTTCCTCGGCCGACGGGGCTTCGCCGGCCAGCAGGCGGTTGATGCTCTGCTGGCGCGCGTCGACCGCCTGGTGGATCGCCATGAAGCTGGAGGTGAGCTTCTCGACGGCTTCCTCGAGCAGCAGCGTGGTCTGCACCAGGTCGGTCTCGACCTCGTTCAGGTGGCGCCGACCGTGGTCGGACACGCCCGACAGCAGGCGCTTCACGTGTGACCCTAAAATCTTTTTTCTTGTCATTGAGTCCTCCAGTACACTCCGCGCCTTACTTCGCCGCCTGTTCCGGAGCCGCCACGGGACTGCGCCCCGCTGCCGCTGGCGCGTCGGGCCGCCGCCCGACGGGTGGCGCCATCCCGACACCCGTCGCCTGTGCCACCGCTTTCACGGCGCCGTCGGCATCGTCCGGCACGTCCAGCGAATTGCCGCCGTTGCCGCCGTTGCGCAGCACCGATTCCTCGGTGCGCTTGTTCATCACCAGGATGCTGATGCGGCGGTTGACCGGATTGAACGGATCTTTCGGATCGAGGTGGTTGGCGGCCGCCAGGCCGACCACGCGCAGCACCTTGGACTCGGCCAGGCCGCCGCGCACCAGTTCGCGGCGCGAGGCATTGGCACGGTCGGCCGACAGTTCCCAGTTGCTGTAGCCCGACTCGGTCTGGTAGGGCGTGGAATCGGTATGGCCCGACAGGCTGAGGCGGTTGGGTACGTCGTTCAGCACCAGCGCCAGCACGTCGAGGATGTCGCGGGTGTAGGGCTGCAGCTCGGCCTTGGCGCTCTCGAACATCGGGCGGTTCTTCTCGTCCACGATCTGGATGCGCAGGCCTTCGCTGGTGACGTCGAGCAGCAGCTGGTTCTTGTACTTCTTCAGGACCGGATTGGCGTCGATGGTCGCCTGGATGCGTTCCTTCAGCTTCTGCAGCTTGGCCGCTTCCTCGTGTTCCAGCGCGGCGCGCGCGGCCTTCAGGTCGTAGGTCTTCTTGTCGGCTTCGATCTCGCCCTTCTTGACCTGGCCGTTACGGCGCGTCAGGTCCTGGCCGCCGCCCCGCAGGATCGAAGCGCTGTCGCCGCTGCCCGAGCCGCCCTGCATGGCGACCTTCAGCGGGGTCTTGAAGTAGTTGGCGATGCCTTCCATGTCGCCCTTGGTGGTCGAGCCGAGCAGCCACATGAGCAGGAAGAAGGCCATCATCGCCGTCACGAAGTCGGCGTAGGCGATCTTCCAGGCGCCGCCGTGGTGTCCGTGGCCGCCCTTCTTGATCTTCTTGACGATGATTGGCCGCTGGCCTTCGTCCGCCATTACTTGCTCTTCGCTTTCTTGATGTGGTCTTCGAGCTCCGCGAAGGTCGGACGCTCGGTCGAGTACAGGACCTTGCGGCCGAATTCGACCGCCAGCGCCGGTGCATAGCCATTCAGGCTGGCCAGCAGGGTCACCTTCACGGTCTGGAACATCTTGGTCGACTCCTCCAGTTTCTGTTCCAGCAGGCTGGCCAGCGGACCGACGAAGCCGTAGGCCAGCAGGATGCCGAGGAAGGTGCCGACCAGCGCGTGCGCGATCAGCATGCCCAGCTCCGCCGGCGGCGCGCCGACCGATTCCATGGTGTGCACCACTCCCATCACCGCGGCCACGATACCGAAAGCCGGCAGGCCGTCGCCGAGCTTGGCGATGCACTGGGCCGGGACGTGGCCCTCATGATGGTGGGTCTCGATCTCGTTGTCCATCAAGTTCTCGATCTGGAAGGCATCCATGTTGCCGGAAACCATCAGACGCAGGTAATCGGTGATGAATTCGACGATATGGTGGTCGGCCAGCACCATCGGATACTTCGAGAACACCGGGCTCTGCTCCGGGGTCTCGATGTCGCCTTCGATCGACATCAGGCCTTCCTTGCGGACCTTGGACAGCACGTCGAACATCAGCGACATCAGCTCCATGTACATCTCGCGCGTGTACTTCGAGCCCTTGAACAGGGTCGGGATCGCTTTCATGGTGGCCTTCACGGCCTTCGGGGTATTCCCGACGAAGAAAGCGCCGAGAGCGGCGCCGGCGATCATCAGCACTTCGAGCGGCTGCATGAGCGCAGCCACATGGCCGCCGCTCAGGACGAAACCGCCAATCACGGACGCGACGACTATGACGTAACCAACAATGACAAACACGGGACTCCCGTTCTGTGAAGCCGGGGACGTGCCCGGTTGAAATATTTACGTAGGGAACTAGATTAGCTTGAGAATGAACTACGGGCAAGTAAAAGTGCCGGGAATGTGGCTCAAAAGTGCCAAATGTAAAGAATTTTCCTGCTATCGCCAGTTACAAGGCGCTGCTCGGGCTCGCGCCCGGCAATAGTAAATTCGTAACTGATAAGTACACTGCCGGGACGCATCTCGGCCGCGGCCTTGCGCCACAGGGCGTCCATGGCAGCCGGCGACAGGTAGGCGAAGACCACGTCGAAATTGCCGAAATTGAGGTTTTCGTAATCGCCGCGCAGGAAACGCGCCCGGCTTCCCGCCAGCCTGGCGCGCAGGCTGCTGGCCAGCCAGGGCAAGGGCGCAAGCTCGATGCCAGTGACTTCGCAGTCGGGACGGCGGCCCGCCAGCTCCAGCACCAGGCCGCCGAGGCCGCTGCCGATGTCGACGATCCGCAGCGGCCGGTCGGCCGGCAACTGCGCGGCAACCGCATCCCAGACCCGGCGTCCGGACGGGTAGTACGGCACCTGGGTGCGGAAGGTCGACCAATATAGAAGGAGCAGGAACAGGAACACGGCCAGGAAGGCCGCCGGCGGCAGGGCCAGGGCGTCGGCGCCCTGCCGCGCCAGCAGCAGGGCTGGCGGAAACAGGAACTGGATGGCGCGCCACCAGCTCGCCAGCCGGGCGCGCCAGGACAGCAGCGCCGCCCAGGCGCCCTGGACCAGGGTCACGCCGAACAGGGACAGCGGCATGCCGGCCCGCGCCAGCAGCCACACCGTGGCCAGCATCAGGGGGAAGGCAAGGATTTGCAGCAGCAGCGCGCGGATGGCGGGGGCGCGCCGTATCCGGCGCGAGGCGGCGGCGCTCACCGGGAGAAACGGATCAGGCGGCGGCGAGCGCGGCAGCGTCCTTGGCCTTGCGGGTCTTGCCGGCGCGCGAAGGCATGTGGCACAGGCCGCACTGGTAGTCGTTATTCAGGTCTAGCGCATTGACCACGTACTTGCCCTTGCATTTCGAGCAAGGCGCCAGCACCAGCATGCCACCCTGGAAGAAGCGCACCAGGGTCCAGGCGCGGGTCAACGACAGCAGCGGCTCTTCGCCCGGCTCCGGCGGCATCTGTTCCAGGTAGAGCTTGTAGGCCTTCATCACGGCATGGACGCCGGTGGCGTTCGCGTGCTCGACCAGGAACTTGTAGATATTGATGTACAGCGAGGAGTGGATGTTCGGCTGCCAGGTCAGGAACCAGTCGGTCGAGAACGGCAGCATGCCCTTCGGCGGCGACACGCCCTTCAGTTCCTTGTACAGCTTGAGCAGGCGCTCGCGCGACAGCGAGACTTCGCTTTCCAGCAGTTGCAGGCGGGCGCCGAGCTGGATCAGTTCGATGGCCAGCTGGATTTCCTGGGCTTCCGAGACTACGCTTTTTTTGCTCATGACTTACTCACTCCTGGTGGCTTCAAATCGGGGCCAGAGCCCCAAAAAAGCAAGTTCGGGCTCTGACCCCAGCGCTAACTCTGCTCTGACCCCGGCGCCAACTCTGCTCTACCCCGGTGCTAACCAGGCAGCGGGGGGCCGGGCAGCGGGGAGGTTTAGGCGATTTCTTCTGCAGGCTGGCCGGCCATCAGGATGGCGGCGTGCGACTGCGCCAGGGCGCGGTCCTTGCTGTGGCTGGTGAGCATCGACAGGATGGCGGTGTCGTCGAAGCGGAAGCGGGCCAGCATCATGTTGCCGCCGGCGAGCTTCAGGATCTGGGCGTTGCTCATGCCTTCGATCAGGTCGGCGATGTCGGCCGAGATGCCGAGGCGGAAAATTGCGGTGACCTTGTCGGCGCGAATCATCTGCTGGGCGAGCATCAGGTAGCTCAGGTTAGCATCACGAATTTCAGCCATCATGTCGTTCGCAGTCATTTCCATCTCTCCGGTGTGATCTATCTGGTCGGCGGTTTGTGTTGCCGTTGAGATAGATTCTGACTGTGAGGAAACTTTTAGTGTATTGGAGAGTGTCTGTATTTTTCGTCCGGCAAAGACGAAGACGACCCGTAGGAGTTTGTCTGACAAACCCTCCCGGATCGGGGTCGCGCCCCTATGAAAACGGGCGGATGTAGATGTTCAATAAATCGGCCTTCTCGGGCCAGTCGACGCCGAGAAGAATCTGCGTCTGCGTTGGTTAACGTCAACCGTTTTGGGAACTTTAGGGTCGAATCAAAATATTTTTCGACTTTTTTACTGCCTCAAGTCCCTCTACAGACCGTTATCGGATGGCTTTTCGAGAACTTTAGGCTTTTTCGCAAAAAAATTTTCGACCGAATCGCGGGCATCTGGATGGGTTATCGGACGGGTTTCGGGGAACTTTAGGGTTCTCGCGAAAATTTTTTTGATCATGCATTTCTTGCTACACTGCCGGCTTCGCGCATTCATTCCTATATACGCATGCCCGCACCTACACTCTGGGATATCAGCCCGACGATTTCGGCCGGCATCCCGGTCTGGCCCGGCGACACCCCTTTCGAGGCCAGCCCCACCTGGGAAATCCGGGATGGCTGCCCGGTCCATGTCAGCCGCATGACCATGACCACCCACCTCGGCGCCCACACCGACGCGCCATCCCATTACGATCCGACGGGCCGCAGCATCGACGCCGTCGAACTCACGCCTTATCTCGGCCCTTGCCGGGTCATCCACTGCGTCGGCGTCAAGACGGTGAGGCCGGAGGACATCGAAGCCCGGCTGGACGGCACGCCTCCCCGGGTGCTGCTGCGTACCTACGCCAGCGCGCCCCGGCAGGCCTGGGACCCGGCCTTCCCGGCCATCGCCCCCGAGACCATCGCCCTGCTGGCCGCCAGGGGCGTGGTCCTGGTCGGCACCGACGCCGCCTCGCTCGACCCGCAGGACTCGAAAACCCTGGACGCCCACCACGCGGTGCGCCGCCACGGCCTGGCGATCCTCGAAGGCGTGGTGCTGGACGAGGTGCCGCCCGGCGACTATGAACTGATCGCCCTGCCCCTGAAACTGGCCGGCATGGATGCCAGCCCGGTACGCGCGATCCTGCGCGCCCTGCCCGCCACGGAGAACGCATGAACACTAAAGTATCGATATCCTCGCGCGCCGATTGCGCCGCCCTCGACGCCCAGGATCCGCTGGCGCGGCTGCGCGACCGCTTCGAACTGCCCGACGGCGTGATCTACCTGGACGGTAATTCGCTGGGTGCCCGTCCGCGCGCATCCCTGGCCCGTGTCCACGAGGTGGTGGCCCTGGAATGGGGCCAGGACCTGATCAAGAGCTGGAACACCGCCGGCTGGTTCGACCTGCCCAAGCGCCTCGGCGACCGCCTCGCCCCGCTCATCGGCGCGCATGCCGGCGAAGTCGTGGTCACCGACACCACCTCGCTGAACCTGTTCAAGGCGCTGGCCGCCGCGCTGGAGATCCAGCGCCGGAAAGCGCCGGAACGCAAGCTCATCGTCACCGAGCGCAGCAACTTCCCGACCGACATCTATATGGCGGACGGCCTGGCGCGCTGGCTCGACCGCGGCTATTCGATCCGCCTGGTGGACAGCGTGGAAGAGATCGCGGCCGCGGTGGACGCCGACTGCGCGGTCCTGATGCTGACCCACGTGAACTACCGCACCGGCTGGCAGCACGACATGGCGGCCTTGACCCGGCACGCCCAGGAGGCCGGCGCGCTGGCGGTCTGGGACCTGGCCCACTCGGCCGGCGCGGTCCCGCTCGACCTGCATGGCGCCGGCGCTGATTTTGCGGTCGGCTGCACCTATAAATACCTGAACGGCGGCCCCGGCGCCCCGGCCTTCATCTGGGTACCGCAGCGCCACCAGGCCGCCTTCAGCCATCCGCTGACCGGCTGGTGGAGCCATGCGGCGCCATTCGCGATGTCGCACGGCTTCACGGCGGCGGACGGCATCGGCCGCGCCCTGTGCGGCACCCAACCGGTGACCTCGCTGGCCATGGTCGAGTGCGGACTGGAGATCTTCGAAGAGACCGACATGCAGGCCATCCGCGCCAAGTCGCTGGCCCTGACCGACCTCTTCATCGCCCTGGTCGAAGCGCGCTGCGCGAAACACCCGCTCGGCCTGGTGACCCCGCGCGAGCATGCGCGCCGCGGCAGCCAGGTCAGCTTCACCCACCCGCAAGGCTATGCGGTGATGCAGGCCCTGATCGAGCGCGGCGTGATCGGCGACTACCGCGAGCCGGAGATCATGCGCTTCGGCTTCACGCCGCTGTACACGCGCTACGCCGACGTCTGGGATGCGGTCGAGATCCTGCGCGACATCCTCGACAACGAGAGCTACGACGCCCATGCGGCGCGCGGCGCGGTGACCTGAAGGAGCCGACATGGACGATCAAAAGAAAGCCGAGTGGCATGGCGCGAAAATGGACTTCAAGGAGTCCATGAGCTACGGCGACTACCTGGGCCTGAACCAGATCCTGAGCGCCCAGCACCCGCTGTCGCCGAACCACAACGAGATGCTGTTCATCATCCAGCACCAGACCAGCGAGCTGTGGATCAAACTGATGCTGCACGAACTGCAGGCGGTGCGCGAACAGATCCGCAAGGATGAACTGCCGCCGGCCTTCAAGATGCTGGCCCGGGTGGCGCGCATCATGGACCAGCTGGTGCATGCCTGGGACGTGCTGGCCACCATGACCCCGCCCGAGTACAGCGCGATCCGCCCCTACCTGGGCGCGTCGAGCGGCTTCCAGTCCTTCCAGTACCGCGAACTGGAATTCATCCTCGGGAACAAGAACGCCAGCATGCTGGCGGTGCACCAGGTCATGCCCGAGCACCACGCCCTGCTCGAACGCGAGCTGCACGCGCCCTCGATCTACGACGAGGCGGTGCGGCTGCTGGCGCGTTCGGGCCTGCCGGTCTCGCAGGCGCGCCTGGATGTCGATCCGACCCAGCCGACCGTCCACGACGACTCGGTGCTGGCGGCCTGGCTCGAGGTCTACCGCGACCCCGAACACCACTGGGCCCTGTACGAGCTGGCCGAGAAGCTGGTCGACATGGAGACCGCCTTCCGCACCTGGCGCTTCCGCCACGTGTCGACGGTGGAGCGCATCATCGGCTTCAAGACCGGCACCGGCGGCACCGCCGGCGTCAGCTACCTGCGCAAGATGCTCGACGTGGTATTGTTCCCGGAACTGTTTGCACTGAGGACCGCCTTATGAAATGCGACATCCTGATCGTGGCCGGCCTCTGGAACTCGGGCCCGCAGCACTGGCAGACCCACTGGGAAGGCAAGTACTCGAAATGGGAACGGGTCGCCCACCGCGACTGGAACAACCCGCAACGCGATGAGTGGGTGGCGGAGCTGGATGCCGCGATCGCGGCCTGCGAAGGCCGGCCCATCCTGGTCGCCCACAGCCTGGGCTGCATGCTGGTGGCGCAGTGGGCGCAATGGGCCTGCCTCCAGGCCGGCTCGCCGCTGAAGATCGCCGGCGCCTTCCTGGTGGCGCCCAGCGACGTCGAAGCGCCCTCCTATCCGGCCGCCGCGAACGGCTTCACGCCGATCCCGATGCAGGCGCTGCCCTTCCCTTCGATGGTCGTGGCCAGCACCAACGACGAATACCTGCACATCGAACGCGCGCGCGCCTTTGCCGGCGCCTGGGGCAGCAGGCTGGTGGAGATCGGCGACGCGGGACACATCAACGGCGCCAGCGGCTACGGGCCGTGGCCGGAGGGCGAGCGGATGCTGGAGGACTTCTGCTCGACATTGCACCCCTGAGCGCCGCCCCGGCCGTGAAGGCCGGGCTGGACAAGCCGTTTTCGCTTTACCTCGACCTGGTCCGCATCCTGGCCGCCTGCGCGGTCGTGATGGCCCACTTCGGCTATTTCCGTATCTTCGACGACTACCAGATCGCCCATGTCGCCGACCTCGGGCGCGAAGCCGTGATCGCCTTCTTCGTGCTGTCCGGCTTCGTGATCGCCTACAGCGCCGAGCAGCGCAACCCCTCGCTGGGCGACTACGTCAGGGCCCGCTGTGCGCGCCTGTATTCGGTGGTACTGCCGATGCTGGCGCTGGCCTTCGGCCTGGCGGCGCTGGCCATCAAGCTGCTCCACCTGCCGGTAAACGGCGCCTACCAGCTGCACAAGCCCTGGCTCTACATCCCCTTCCACCTGTTGTTCCTGGGCGAGCTGTGGAGCTTCGTCGAGGTGCCGCCCTGGCTGGTACCCTACTGGTCGCTGAACTACGAAGCCTGGTACTACGTGCTGTTCGGCGCGATGCACTACCTGAAGGGACACCGGCGCCTGCTGGGCCTGGCCGTGCTTGCCCTGATGGGCCCCAGGCTGTGGCTGCTGCTGCCGCTGTGGCTGTCCGGGGTCTTCCTGTACCGCTGGCAGAAGACGCAGGTCATCCCGCGCGGTATCGCCCGCGCCGGCTGGGCCGTCACGCTGCTGCTGGCGGCCCTGTGGACCTGGTACGACCCGGAACAGCGGCTGCGGCTGGTGGCGCGCGCCGCCTGGCCCTTCCCCGGCATCCGCATGGGCAGCGCCGACCGCGTGCTGTCCGACTATCTGGTGGCGATCCTGGTACTGGCGAATTTCGCCTGCGCACGCCACGCCGGCTTCACCCGGCTGCTGGGCGCCGCACGGACCATCCGCTTCGTGTCGGCGCACACCTTCACGCTCTACCTCTCGCACAGCCTGGTGATCTGCGCCTGCCAGGCGCTGCTCACCTTCCGGCGCGGCGATCCGGCCGTGCTGCTGGGGCTCGCGCTGGCGATCGCGGCGACGGCGGCCGTGCTGCAGCCGCTGACCGACGCCCTGCAGCGCCGCCTGCGACGATGAAAAAACGGCCGGGCATCGCTGCACCGGCCGTTTTACAGGGAAGCTGATTCGCTTACTTCGCGGTCGCCAGCAGCATCTCGTTCAGGCGCTTCACGAACGAAGCCGGATCGCTCAGGTTGCCGCCCTCGGCCAGCATGGCCTGGTCGAACAGGATGTGGGCCCAGTCGCCGAAGCGCGCCTGGTCCGCGTCTTCGTACTTCAGGCGCGTCACCAGCGGGTGGTTCGGGTTGATCTCGAGGATGGGCTTCGACTCCGGCGCGTCCTGGCCGGCCGCCTTCAGCATGCGCACCAGGTTGGCCGACAGCTCGTGCTCGTCCGCCACCAGGCAGGCCGGCGAGTCGGTCAGGCGGAACGTCACGCGCACGTCCTTGGCCTTATCCGCCAGCGCGCCCTTCATCTTCTCGACCAGGTCCTTGTACTGGGTCTCGGTCTCTTCGTGTTCCTTCTTCTCGGCCTCGTCTTCCAGCTTGCCCAGGTCCAGGCCGCCCTTGGCGACCGACACCAGTTCCTTGCCGTCGAAGTCGTTCAGGAAGGACAGCATCCACTCGTCGACGCGGTCGGTCAGCAGCAGCACTTCCACGCCCTTCTTGCGGAAGATCTCCAGGTGCGGGCTGTTCTTCGCCGCGGTGTAGCTGTCGGCGGTGACGTAGTAGATCTTCTCCTGGCCTTCCTTCATGCGCGACACGTAGTCGGCAAAGGACACGGTCTGCTCGCTGGAGTCGGTATTCGTCGAGGCGAAGCGCAGCAGCTTGGCGATGCGGTCCTTGTTGGTGGCGTCCTCGCCGATGCCCTCCTTCAGCACCTGGCCGAACTCCTTCCAGAAGGTCGCGTATTTATCCTTGCCTTCCTGCTCGTCCGAATTCGCCATCTCTTCCAGCATGCCCAGCACGCGCTTGTTCGAGCCTTCGCGGATCACGCGCACGTCGCGCGACTCCTGCAGGATTTCGCGCGAGACGTTCAGCGGCAGGTCGTTCGAGTCGATCACGCCCTTCACGAAGCGCAGGTAGACCGGCATCAGCTGCTCGGCGTCGTCCATGATGAACACGCGCTTCACGTACAGCTTGATGCCGCCGCGCTTGTTGCGGTCCCACAGGTCGAAAGGCGCGTGGCTCGGCACGTACAGCAGCTGGGTGTATTCGCTGCGGCCTTCGACGCGGTTGTGGGTGTATGCCAGCGGCGCCTGGAAGTCGTGCGAGATGTGCTTGTAGAACTCCTCGTACTGCTCCTTGGTGATGTCCGACTTCGAGCGGGCCCACAGCGCCGAGGCCTGGTTCACGGTCTCGAATTCGTCCTTGACGACGGTTTCCTTCTTCTCTTCGTCCCACTCTTCCTTCTTCATCACGATCGGCAGGGAGATGTGGTCCGAGTACTTGCGGATGATGGACTTCAGCTTCCACGACGACAGCAGCTCGTCCTCGCCTTCGCGCAGGTGCAGGATGATGTCGGTGCCGCGGCTGGTCTTCTCGATCGCTTCGATCGTGTAGTCGCCTTCGCCGGTCGATTCCCAGCGCACCGCCTCGGAAGCCGGGCTGCCTGCGCGGCGGGTCTCGACGGTGACGCGGTCGGCCACGATGAAGGCCGAGTAGAAGCCCACGCCGAACTGGCCGATCAGGGCGGCGTCCGCCTGCTGGTCGCCGGACAGCTTGCTGAAGAATTCCTTGGTGCCCGACTTGGCGATGGTGCCCAGGTGCGAGATCACCTCGTCACGGCTCATGCCGATGCCGTTGTCCGAGATCGTGATGGTTTTCGCTTCCTTGTCGAACAAGACCTTGATCTTCAGTTCGTGATCGTTGCCGTACAGGGCATCGTTGTTGATCGCCTCGAAGCGCAGCTTGTCGGCGGCGTCGGAGGCGTTCGAGATCAGTTCGCGCAAGAAGATTTCCTTGTTCGAATACAAGGAGTGAATCATCAGTTGCAGCAGCTGTTTTACTTCTGCTTGGAAGCCAAGGGTTTCTTTTTCGGCAACAGCCATCTTATGTCCTCGTTATGTTCAGGGGTTAAACAGACCGGGACGATATTGGGATACGAATAAGGATTTCAAGAGTCATTTTTAAAGAGAACGATTTGGCGGCAAGAAGCGGGATGCGGGCGGCATGCCTTACCGCCTACGGTTGTTATGCACTACGCATAGAGCGCGCCTGACTGCGAAAAACCTCGCTGTTGGATATCTTTTTCTCGACTTCGTACGACAGTCGTCATACCGTATCGAAAATTCCGAAAATATTTTGGCCTGGCGATGTCGAAACCGGGCCGCATGCTTCGTCGTAGTGATAGCAGGCCCCAAAACAACCGGATAAGGAGATCCATCATGCAAGAACAGGTACGTGCCATCCCCGAAGGCTTCCACACCGTCACGCCCCACCTCGTGTGCGCCGGCGCGGCCGCGGCGCTGGAGTTCTACAAGAAAGCCTTCGGCGCCACCGAGATCGGCCGCATGCCCGGCCCCGGCGGCAAGATCATGCACGCCGAGATCCGCATCGGCGACTCGCGCGTCATGCTGGCCGACGACTTTCCCGACTGGGGCAGCAACGGTCCGCTGGCCCTGAAAGGCACCCCGGTCTTCATCCACCTGTACGTGAACGATGCCGACGCGACCTGGCAGCAGGCGGTGGCGGCCGGCGCCAAACCCGTCATGCCGATGGCAGACATGTTCTGGGGCGACCGCTACGGCCAGGTCGAAGACCCCTTCGGCCACCGCTGGTCGATCGCGACCCACAAGCGCGACATGACGCCCGAGCAGATGCAGGAAGAGATGCAGAAGGCGATGCAGCAGAGCCAGGGCTGCGGCGACCAGCAGGGAGCGCAGCAATGAAATTCATGGTGATCGTCAAGGCCAATGCCGACACCGAGGCCGGCGTCATGCCCACCCGGCAGCAGCTTGCCGAGATGGGCCAGTTCAACGAAGAACTGGTCAAGGCCGGCGTGCTGCTGGCCGGCGAAGGCCTGCACCCGACCAGCAGGGGCGCGCGCATCGTCTTCGACGGCGACAAGCGCACCGTGGTCGACGGTCCGTTCACCGAGTCCAAGGAGCTGATTGCCGGCTTCTGGATCATCGAGGTCAGCTCGAAGCAGGAAGCGATCGAGTGGATGCGGCGCTGCCCGAATCCCTACGGCGGGAAGCCGGGCAACATCGAGATCCGCCAGATCTTTTCTGCCGAGGATTTCGGCGACGCGCTCACACCCGAGCTGCGCGAACAGGAAGAGCGCCGGCGCGAGCAGGCCGCGGCGCGCTGAGGAGACGATGATGCAGTTCATGGTCATCCGCAAGGCCGACGAGGCCACCGAAGCGGGCGCGCCGCCGTCCGCCCAGGGCCTCGCCGACATGGAGCAATTCAACCAGGCGCTGGCGGACCAGGGCCGGCTCGGGCTGGCCCTGGGCCTGCGCCCCAGCAGCCGCGCCGTGCGCCTGAAGCTGGGTCCGGGCGTCGACACCGTCACCGACGGCCCCTTCGCCGAGGCCAAGGAACTGGTGGCCGGCTTCACGGTGTTCGAGGCGGCGTCGAAGGAAGCCGCGATCGAGCAGCTGAAGCGCTGGCCGCAGAGCGACGTGCAGCCGACCGGCGAAGCGATGCTGGAACTGCGCGAGACCGGCTGCCCGGGCGGCTGCGCCCAGGTCACGCCGGCCGACGACGATGGCGACCGGCGCTACGTCATCCTCCTGCGTTCGGACGAAGGCACGGAGCGCGACCGCATCCCGCCGCAGCAGATGCTCGACGACCTGAACGCCTTCAACGCCGCGCAGGCGGCACAGGGCAGGCTGCTGGCCGGCGACGGCCTGAAGTCCAGCGCACGCGGCGCCCGCCTCCATTTCAAAGGCGGCAAGACGGACGTCATCGACGGCCCTTTCGCGGAAGCCAAGGAGCTGATCGCCGGCTTCTGGATGATCCGGGCCGGCTCGATGGCGGATGCGATCGCCTGGGCGCGCACCCTGCCCTATCCGACCGGCCCGCATGTCGAAGTCGAGATCCGCGAAGCGATGACGCTCGACGACCTGGCGCCGGCCATGGACGACGAGCAGCGCCGCGCCGACGCCAGCCTGCGCGCCGAACAGCTCGACGCCGCCCTGCGCAAGGTATCCGTGCAGGCATGAGCGGAAGCGACATCGGCCGCGTCGTCGAAGCGGTCTGGCGCATGGAGTCGGCGCGCATCGTCGGCGCGCTGACACGCATGCTGCGTGACGTCGGTATCGCCGAGGAGCTGGCCCAGGACGCCATGCTGCAGGCGCTGGAAAGCTGGCCGTCCGGCGGCGTACCGGACCGGCCGGGCGCCTGGCTGATGCAGGTGGCCAAGCACCGCGCCCTCGACCACCTGCGCCACGCCAGCATGCGCGCCGGAAAGGAGGGCGAGCTGTCGTGGGAGATGGACGAACAGCTGCGCGACGGCCAGCGCCAGCCCGACGAGCTGGCCGAACTGGCGCAGATGGCGGACAACGAGATCGACGACGACGTGCTGCGCCTGATCTTCGTCTCCTGCCATCCGGTGCTGTCCGGCGAGGCGCGCGCGGCGCTCACCCTCAAGCTGATCGGCGGCCTGTCGACCGCCGAGATCGCGCGCGCCTTCCTGGTGCCGGAAGCCACGGTGGCCCAGCGCATCGTGCGCGCCAAGCGCACCCTGGCGGAGGCCAGGGTGCCCTTCGAGGTGCCGCGCGGCGAAGAACGCAAGCCGCGCCTGGCCTCGGTGCTGCAGGTGATCTACCTGATCTATAACGAAGGCTATTCCGCCAGCGCCGGCGCCGACTGGCTGCGGCCGGGCCTGTGCCGCGAGGCGCTGCGCCTGGGCCGGGTGCTGGCCGAGCTGGCCACCGAGGAAGGCGAAGTGCACGGCCTGGTCGCGCTGATGGAGATCCAGTCCTCGCGCGAGCGCGCCCGCACCGGCCCGAACGGCGAACCGGTGCTGCTGCTGGACCAGGACCGCAGCCGCTGGGACCGGCTCCTGATCGGGCGCGGCCTGGCGGCGCTGGAGCGCGCCGGTCGCCTGGGCAGCCTCGGCCCCTACGGCCTCCAGGCCGCGATCGCCGCCTGCCATGCGCGCGCGCTAACGGCGGACGCCACCGACTGGGCCGGCATTGCCGCGCTGTATGACGCCCTGGCCGCCCTGCTGCCCTCGCCCATCGTCGAACTGAACCGCGCGGTGGCGCTGGGCATGGCCTACGGCCCGGCCGAGGGCCTGGCGCTGGCCGACCAGCTGCTGGACGAACCGCGGCTGGCCAACTACCACCTGCTGCCCAGCGTGCGTGGCGACCTGCTGGCCAAACTGGGCCGCCACGCCGAGGCGCGCGCCGAATTCGAACGCGCCGCCGGCCTCACGCAGAACGAGCGCGAACGCAGCCTGCTGCTGGCGCGGGCGCGCGACGAGACGGTCCGCATCGGTGAGTGATCCCGTCTACTTCGACGATGCCGGCGCCTTCCGTGCCTGGCTGGCCGCGCACGCGCACGAAGCGGCGGAACTGCTGGTCGGCTTCCACAAGGTCGGCAGCGGCCGCCCCAGCATGAGCTGGTCCGAATCGGTCGACCAGGCCCTGTGCTACGGCTGGATCGACGGCGTGCGCAAGCGCGTCGACGATGAACGCTACACGATCCGCTTCACGCCGCGAAAGCCCGGCTCGATCTGGAGCGCGGTCAACATCGACAAGGTGGCGACGCTGAGGGAGCAGGGCCTGATGGCGCCGGCCGGCGAGGCCGCCTTCGCGCGCCGTTCCGAGGAGCGTTCGCGCGTGTACTCGCACGAGCGGGAAACGCCGGCTGAACTTTCCACCGCCGAGCTGGCGCGCTTCCGCGAACAGCCGACCGCCTGGACCTATTTCGACGGCTGCCCGCCCGGCTACCGCCGGCGCGTGCTGCACCAGATAACGAGTGCGAAAAGGCCCGAAACCCGCGCCGCCCGCCTGGAGCGGCTGGTCGACGCCTGCGCGGCGGGCCGCCGGCTCTAAAGGTATGGCATGATGGAGGCTTCGTCCTCCCTCCTGCACACCTCATGCGCGTACTCATCATCGAAGACGACCCGGCCATCGCCGCCAATCTTTACGATTACCTCGAAGCCTCGGGCTATACCCCGGAACATGCGGCCGACGGCGTGACCGGCCTGCATCATGCGGTCAGCGCCCAATGGAGCGCGATCCTGCTCGACGTCGCCCTGCCCGGCATGGACGGCTTCACCCTGTGCCGCAAGCTGCGCGAGGAAGCGCGCCGCGACACCCCGGTCCTGATGCTGACGGCGAAAGACACGCTGGACGACAAGCTGGAAGGCTTCGGCCACGGCGCCGACGATTACCTGGTCAAGCCGTTTTCGCTGAAGGAAGTCGGCGCGCGGCTGTCGGCGCTGATCAAGCGCCACAATGGCCAAGTCGTTCCGGGCGCGCTGCGCTGCGGGGACATCACCCTCGACCCGCGCACGCTGGAGGTGGAACGCGCCGGCCGGCCGATCCGGCTGCCGCGCAAATGCCTGCACCTGCTGCAGCTGCTGATGGCCACTCCGGGCCAGGTCCTGCGCCGCGCCGAACTCGAAACCGCCGTGTGGGGCGAGATGCTGCGCGACAGCGACACCCTGCGCGCGCACATGCACACCCTGCGCCGCGCCCTGACCGCCGAGGGCGAGCCCAACCCGATCGAGACCATACACGGCATCGGCTACCGCATCGGCGCCGGCAATCCCTACGATGCGCCTTAGCCTGCGGCTGAAGGTCGCGCTGGCGCTGTTCGCCGCCTGCGTGGTGCTGCTGGTCATGCAGGCGATCGGCATACGCGTCATGGCCGAAGGGCAGGAAGAACGCCTGATCAACGCGATCATCGAGGACGACATGCGCAACCTGCTGCAGTCCTGGCGCGACGAACCGGGAACCCTGCCCCCGCTCGATCCGAGGGTGGGCGCGCGGGTCTCGGCGGAAGGCGGCGCCTGGTTTACGCTGCCGCCGTCGCTGGCCACGCTGCCGGAAGGCGTGCACGAAGTCATGATGGATGGACATGAGGTCCATCTGGCGGTGACGCACTTCGGCAGCGAAAGAGTGGTGCGCGCCTACGACTACAGCGTCTACGAAAGGCACTTCAAGAACGGCATGAACATGCTGATGTTCGCCACCGCGCTGTTCGCCCTGCCGACGGTCTGGCTGGCCTACTGGCTGTCCGGGCTGCTGGTGCGGCAGGTCGGCGGCCTGGCGCGCCAGGTGAAGGACTTGCGCTCCGGCGCCGCCTCCGCGATCGATCCCGCCAGCTATGACGAGCGCGAAGTGGCCGGGCTGGCCGAAGCCGTCAACGACTACCACTGCCGCATGGCTGCGATGGTCGAGCGGGAGAAGGAGTTCACCGCCAACGTCAGCCACGAGCTGCGCACCCCGCTCACCCGGATCCGCACCAGCTGCGAGCTGCTGGAACCGGTGGCCAGCGCGCTCGACGCCAAGTCGCGCCAGCGCCTGCTGCAGATCGAGCAGGCGGCGGAGGACATGCATGCCCTGGTCGAGTGCCTGCTTGCCCTCGCGCGCGACGAGACCGAGACGGTGGGCGCGCCGGTCCGGCTCGCGGAGCTCGTCGGCGCCATCGTCGAGCGCTACGCCGAGCGGCTGGAAAAGCAGGCGGTGCGCATCGTCGTCGACGTCGACGCCGAAGCATGTATCCAGGCTAACGCGCCCGCCTTCGGCATCGTGCTGTCCAACCTGATCGACAATGCCCTGCGCCACACGGAAGAAGGCGAGATCCGCGTCGCCTACCGCGACGGCACCCTATCGGTCGACGATACCGGATCCGGCATCGCCGCGGATGCCCTTCCCCACGTTTTTGAACGTTTCTATCGCGCACCGGGCGGACGCGGCGACGGCTTCGGCATCGGCCTGGCGATCGTGAAGAAGATCTGCGAGCGCTGCGGCTGGCAAATCGAGGTTCATAGCGCCGAAGGCGCAGGCACCCATGTGCTGCTCGGCCTGAAAGGATCCTGACAGCATGGATTTCACGAAAAATTCACTATTTCTTCACGAATTCTTCACGGGCGATTGTTTATGATGAGCGCCCCGGCGCGCCGTACTACAATTGCACACGCCGCGCCACCGCATCACCGCGACAATTTGAAAGCTAGCACATGAAAAAAGTCCTCATCCTCGGCGTCAATGGCTTCATCGGCCACCACCTGTCCAAGCGCATCCTCGAGACGACCGACTGGGAAGTCTACGGCATGGACATGAACTCCGAGCGCATCGGGGATCTTCTCGCCAATGAAGAATATGCGTCACGCATGCACTTCTTCGAAGGCGACATCACGATCAACAAGGAATGGGTCGAGTACCACGTCAAGAAGTGCGACGTGATCCTGCCGCTGGTCGCCATCGCCACGCCCTCGACCTATGTGCAGCAGCCGCTGCGCGTGTTCGAACTCGACTT
>NZ_JBFTRV010000032.1:0-44147 GCF_056399665.1 Massilia sp. 01N410
GCGCCGGCCTCGCACGCCGTGCCGGCCGCCCCTGCCGCGGCCGCCGCACCGGCGCCCGCCACGACCACGGCCAGCGCGGCCGGCAGCGGCGAGTACGTCTATTACCTGCAGGCCGGCGCCTTCCGCAACATGCCGGATGCCGAGGCGACCCGCGCCAAGCTGGCCCTGCTCGGCTTCGAAGCCGCGATCAGCGACAGCACCCGCGAAAGCGGCGTGCTGCATCACGTGCGCCTCGGCCCGTACAACCAGGTCGAATCGATGAACAAGGCGCGCGCCAAGCTGCTCGACAACGGCGTCGACGTCGCCATCGTGCGCAAGCAGCGCTGAGCGGGCCTCGATGACGAGCCGCCGCCTGTTCTGTGCCGCCGCGCTCGGCCTGGCCGCGGCGGCGCTGTCCCTCCCCGCCGCCGCCGAGCCACAGGACGGCGCCGGTTACGTGACCCTGCCCTCGCCGCAGCCCACCGGCACCGGCGGCAAGGTCGAGGTCATCGAGTTCTTCGCCTACTACTGCCCGCACTGCTACGCCTTCGAACCGCGCCTCGCGGCCTGGGTCAAGCAGCAGGGCGACAGGATCGTGTTCAAGCGCGTGCACGTCCCGCGCGACGCCAATGTCCTGCCGCAGCAGCGCCTGTTCTTCACGCTCGAAGCGATGGGCCTGCTGGAGCAATACCACGACCGGGTGTTCGCCGCCATGCACGTCGACCGCCTGCGCCTGAACAGCGACGAACAGGTGTTCGACTGGATCGCGAAGAACGGCATCGAGCGCGCCCGCTTCATCGACACCTACCGCTCCTTCGGCATCCAGCAGCGCCTGCGCCGCGCCGACGCCATGATGGACGCCTACCATGTCGACCGCTGGCCGGTGGTCGTGATCGACGGCCGCTGGCTGACCTCGCCCTCGCACGCCGGAGAACGCGCACCCGAAGCGCACACCGAAGCCCAGCAGCAGCAGGCGGCGCTGCAGGTGATGGACTACCTGGTGGCCAAGGCCAGGCAATGAGCGCCGCGCCGCCGCGCGTCTTCATCACCGGCGCCTCGAGCGGCATCGGGGCCGCACTGGCGCGCGAATATGCCGGCCGCGGCGCCGCGCTCGGCCTGCTGGCGCGCCGCAAGGATGCGCTGGACACCCTGATTTCTTCCCTGCCGAATCCAGAACGCCACCGCGCCTGGGCGGTCGACGTCACCGACCACGCCGCGCTGGCAGAGGCGGCGCGCGGCTTCATCGCCGCGCATGGGAGCGCCGACATCGTGATCGCCTCGGCCGGCATCTCGCACGGCACCCTGACCGAACGCCCCGAGGACCTGCCGCTGTTCGAGTCCGTGTTCGCCACCAACGTCAACGCCACCGTCGCCACCTTCGCGCCCTTCATCGCCTCGATGAAGCAAGGGACCGGCGCGCGCCGGTTGGTGGCGATCGGCAGCCTGGCGGGCATCCGGGGTTTGAAGGGCGCCGGCGCCTACTGCGCCTCGAAGGCGGCGGTGCACAGCTATGCCGAATCGCTGCGCCTCGAAATGCGCACTCACGGCATCCGGGTCGTGACCATCGTGCCCGGCTATATCGATACACCCATGACCAGCAATAACCGATTCCCCATGCCCTTCCTGATGCCGGCCGAGCGTTTCGCGGCCCGCGCTGCCGACGCCATCGACGCCGGCAGCGGTTTCCGTGTGATTCCCTGGCAGATGGGCGTCGCCGCCCGGCTGCTGCGCCTGCTGCCGAATGCCGTGTTCGACCCGCTGTTCGCGCGTGCGCCGCAGAAGGCGCGCAAGGAGACCGCATGAATGCCGAACGCATCATGGCTTTGTCGAAGGCAGGGGTCGCGGTCGAAGTGGTGCTTGAAACCGGCTCGACCAATGCCGACCTGCTGGCGCGCGCGCCTTCCCTGAGCGCGCCGGTGCTGCTGGTGGCCGAGCACCAGACCGCCGGCCGCGGCCGCGCCGGCCGCAGCTGGCTATCAAGCCCCGGACACTCGCTCACCTTCTCGCTGGCCTGGAAATTCGACGGCGGCCTGCACACACTGACCGGCCTGCCGCTCGCGATCGGCACGGCATTGGCCGAGACCCTGGGCCGGCTCGGCCAGCCGGTCCAGCTCAAGTGGCCGAACGACCTGCTGAAGGACGGCGACAAGCTGGCCGGCATCCTGGTGGAGACGGCGCCGGCCCCCGAGGGCGCGGTGTGGACCGTGATCGGCATCGGCCTGAACCTCGCCATGCCGGACGAGCTGGAAGAACAGATCGGCCGCCCGGTGGCCGCCGTGCCCTGGCTGGCGCGCATGGAACGCGACACCCTGCTGGCCGCCATCCTGGACGGCCTGACCGAGGCCCTGCGCCTGTTCGAACGAAGCGGCTTTTCCGCCTTCAGCGCGCGCTGGAACCTGCTGCATGGCTGGCAGGGGCAGACCGTCGTCATCCTCGACCGCGGCGAGGTCCTGCACGAGGGCCTGGCCGCCGGCGTCGACGATGCCGGCCGCCTGCTGCTCGACACCGAAAACGGCCGCGTCGCCATCGTCGCCGGCGACGTTTCGCTGCGCATCAAGGCATAAGGAAGAGCCGCCATGACGATGCTTCTGGTCGACGCAGGCAATACCCGGGTCAAGTGGGCCGTCGCGCAGGAAGGCGCCGCGCCCGGCGAGTGGCTCGCCCACGGCGCCGTGCTGCATGCGGAACTGGACGGCCTGCGGGCCGCCTGGGCCGGCCATGCCGTCGAGCGCGCGCTGGTCTCGAACGTGGCCGGCGCCGCCATGCGCGAGCGCCTCGCCGCCCTGCTCCCGCTGGCCCAGCCCGAATGGTTCGCTGCGCAGGCCGAGCTGGCCGGGCTGCGCAACCGCTACCGCAATCCCACCCAGCTGGGCGCCGACCGCTTCGCCGCCGCGCTGGGCGCCCGCACCCTGGCGCCCGGCAAGGCGCTGGTGGTGGCCACCTGCGGCACCGCGACCACCGTGGATGCCGTGTCGAGCGATGGCGAGTTCCTGGGCGGGATGATCCTGCCGGGACTCGGCCTGATGCTGGACTCGCTCGCGCGCGGCACCGCCCAGCTGCCGGCAACCAGCGCGGATGCCGTGCTGCCGCCGGTCTTTGCCGACAACACGCTGGACGCGATCCGCTCCGGCTGCATTTCGGCCCAGGCCGGCGCCATCGCGCGCGCTTGTGCGGCCCTGCCGGCGGAGCTGTGCATCGTCTCGGGCGGCGCGGCCGGCCACGTGGCCCCGGCTTTGGCGCTGCCCTACCGGATGCTGGATAATATCGTGCTGGTCGGGCTGCACGCGGCCGCCATCGCGTCACCTTCGTCATAGGACCTAACGTGCTGAGATTCGTCTTCTGGTCGCTGCTGCTGCTGAACGCCGCCCTGTTCGCCTACGCCCAGGGTTTCCTGGGTTCGAGCAAGGGAAGCGATGAAGAACGCGCGCGCATCAAGCCCCAGCTGGAAGCATCGCGGCTGACCCTGCTGACCAACGAGCAGGCCGACGCGGCCAAGGCGGCGCCGGCAGCGGATCCAGCCAGCGCGCCGGCCGCGGCGGCCGTGGAAGCCAGTGCAGCGGCGGCTCCCGCGCCGGTCAAGGCGGAGGCGCCGGCCAGGCCGCTGGCCTGCATCGACGTCGGCACCTTCAGCGCCGGCGAAGCGAAGCGCTTCGAAGCGCGCCTGGCCTCCCTCGAGCTGGGCGAGCGCCAGTCGCGCCAGGCCGTGCAGGCCCAGGACGTGACCAGCTACCTGGTGAACATCCCGCCCCAGGGCAGCAAGGAAGCGGCAGAGCGCAAGGCCGGCGAGCTGCGCGGCCTGGGCGTCACCAATTTCTTCATCATGCAGGGGGATTCGCCCATGAAGTGGGCGATCTCGCTGGGCGTGTTCAAGACCGAGAGCGGAGCCCAGGCCCTGCTGGCCCAGCTGAACAAGCAGGGCGTGCACAGCGCCCGCATCACGCCGCGCGGCCCCTCGGTCCCGCGCTACAGCTACCGCTTCCGCGATATCGAGGCTGCCGCACGGGCGCGCATCGAGTCGGTGGCGGATGCGGTGTCGTCGGCGGAAACGAAGAATTGCCGTTGATATGATTCGTGGGCACGGGGGCGCCTACGCCGGCCGCGCCCACCCTACCGCGATGCATTACCGCCGCACGACGATGGGCTTCAGACCCAAAGAGGAAGGCAAAGCCCGCGCCGCCTGCTGCGCCATCGCACGGGTCTCGAAAGGCCCGCTGTAGACGCGGTTGACCGACCCCGAACGCACCACTTCGATCGCCTGCGAGACGCCGGATTGCTTGAGCTTCTCGCTCACCTCTTCCGCCTTGCCCTCGCGGCCGTAGGAACCCAGCTGCAGGTAGTAGCCGGACCTGGCCGCCTTGCCATCCTGCGCGCGGGCCGGCGCATCGGGGCGGGCCACCGCGGCGCTGTCCATCGCCACGCGGTCTTCCAGCATCAAGGCAGCGATTTCCGCCGGCGCCGGCGCGGCCTGGGCGGCCGAGGCGGCGGCGCGGCGCACGGTGGCGACGCGGGTCGGATCGTCCGGGAACAGGCGCTCGAGCTCGACCTGGTGACTGCCCTTGCCCAGCAGGCCAAGCTTGAGCGCCGCCGTGTACGAGACGTCGACGATGCGGTCCGAATGGAAGGGGCCGCGGTCGTTGATGCGCACCACCACCGACTTGCCGGTTTCCAGGCTGGTGATGCGGGCATAGGACGGGATCGGCAGCGTGGGATGCGCGGCCGTCATCTTGTACATGTCGTAGGCTTCGCCCGACGAAGTGCGCTGGCCGTGGAACTTCACGCCATACCAGCTGGCGACGCCGCGCTGGCTGAAGGGTTCGTCGTTGAGGAGCGGGGTGTAGGTCTGCCCGAAGACCGAATACGGCTTGTTGGCGAACTTGGCATAGGGCTCGTACTTGACGACCGCGTCCGGCATGTCGCGCAGGCCCGGCGGCGGATTGTCGCCGGGGCCGTCGTCCTGGTAATAGCCGCCGCGGCCGGAACCGGCGGGAGGCAGCTTGGGCAGGGTGGTATCGATCTTGCCGTTTTTCGTTGCCACCTTGTGCTTCCAGGGCAGCGGGATCAGGCTCTTGTGTTCGCCGTCGGCGGTTGTGCTGCAGCCTGTCATCAGCGTCGTTGTTACTAACGCGATGACCGCTGGCAAAAACCGACCTGGTAGTGCGCGAACGGCCATCGCGTTCTCTTTCATGTCAGGTCTGCACCAGTTTGCGGTGTCTTTGAATACTCATCAATATACCACTGCCGAGCCCCAAAGTAATCAACGCAGTTCCGCCATAGCTCATGAAAGGCAGTGGAACTCCGACCACCGGGAGGATGCCGCTGACCATGCCCATGTTGACGAAAGAGTAAACAAAAAACATCATCGCGATCGATCCGCCCAGCAAGCGCGTGAACAGATTCGGGGCGTTTGCAGCGATCATCATGCTGCGCCCGATGAGCAGAAGATACAAGAACAGTAACACCAGGTTACCAACGAGGCCGAATTCTTCCGAGTACACCGAGAAGATGAAGTCGGTGGTGCGCTCCGGGATGAACTCGAGGTAGGCCTGGGTGCCCTTCAGGTAACCCTTGCCGCTGATGCCGCCGGAGCCGATCGCGATGGTCGACTGGATGATGTGGAAGCCCTTGCCCAGCGGGTCGGAGGTCGGATCGATCAGCGTCATCACGCGCTCGCGCTGGTAGTCGTGCAGCATCGACCAGGCCACCGGCAGCGCGGCGCAGCCGGCCGTGAACAGCCCGAGCAGGGCCTTCCACGACAGGCCGGCCAGGAAGATCACCCAGAAGCCCGCGGTGCCGACCAGCAGCGCGGTGCCGAGGTCGGGCTGCCTGACGATCAGGCCGAAGGGAATCAGCAGCAGCACGGCGGCGACGATGAAGTTCTGCCACTTCATGAAGCCGGCGCGGGCCTGGAAATACCAGGCCAGCATCAGCGGTGTGGCGATCTTGAGTATCTCGGAAGGCTGGATGTCGACGCCGACGTGCAACCAGCGCCGCGCGCCCTTCTTGATGGTGCCGAACAGCGCCACCGCCACCAATAGCGCGACACCGAAACTGTAGATCGGCACGGCCAGGCGCAGCAGCATCTGCGGTGGAATGTTCGCCGCGATCCACATCACCGTGAAGGACAGCAGGATGTTGCGCATCTGCCCTTCCATGCGGCCCGGGAAGTCGTGGCCGGCCGAACTCATGGTCAGGGTACCGACCGAGAACAGCAGAAACAGGATCAGGGCCAGCGGGCCGTCGAAGACCGTGAAGTAGGGTTTCAGGCGCCGGCTCAGCGAGCGCCGTTCTGGAATATGGGCTGGCATCGCTTACTCCTTGTTGCCCGGGGTCTCGCCGCCGGGCGGCTTCGGCAGGCCGGCGCTCGGGCCGAAGGCTTCTTCCGGCACCGCCAGGTCTTCCTTCTGCACCGCGGTACTCGGCACCGGCCTGGCCTTGTCGCCGGGACGCTTGCCCAGCAGGTAGTAGTCGAGCGCCTTGCGCGCGATCGGGGCCGCGTACTGGGCGCCGAAGCCGGCGTTCTCGACCACCATCGCGATCGCGATCTTCGGCTTGTCGGCCGGCGCGAAGGCGGTGAACAGCGCGTTGTCGCGCAGGCGTTCCGGCGTCATGCTGTGGTTGTACTTGGCCCCCTTCAGGCCGACCACCTGGGCGGTACCGGTCTTGCCGCCGGCCGTGTACTCCGCATTGCGGAAGGCCAGGCGGCCGGTGCCGCTCGGATCGGTCATCACACCCACCATCGCGTGCTTGATGGTGTCGATATTCTCCTGCTTCAGCGGGATGCGGCCGGATTCCTTCGGCACCGTCAGCGCGCGCTGGTGGGTAGCCCCGTCCTCGACGATCTTGACCAGGTGCGGCTTCATGATGACGCCGTTGTTGGCCAGGGTCGCCACCGCGTGCGCCAGCTGCAGCATGGTGTAGCTGTTGAAGCCCTGGCCGATGCTGACCGAGATCGTGTCGCCGCCGACCCATTTCTGGGCCGCGCGGTTGCGCTTGAAACGTTCGCGCTTCCACTCCTGCGAAGGCAGCACGCCCGACTTCTCGTGCTCGAGGTCGATACCGGTCGGCGAGCCGAAGCCGAACTGCTTCATGAAGCCGCTGATGGCGTCGATGCCCAAGTCGTTGCCGAGCTGGTAGTAGTAGGTATCGCAGGACATCACGATCGAGCGGTACATGTCGATGTAGCCGTGGCCGCCGGGCTTGTCGTCGTTGAAGCGGTGTCCGCCCAGCATGAAGAAACCGGCGTCGTTGATGCCCTGCTCCGGCCGGCGCTTGCCCAGCTCCAGCGCGGCCAGGGCCATGAAGGGCTTGAAGGTCGAGCCGGGCGGATAGGTGCCGGACAGCGGACGGTTCATCAGCGGCCGGTCGAGCGAGGTATTCAGCTCGCTCCAGCTTTGCGAATCGATGCCGTCGACGAACAGGTTGGGATCGAAGCCGGGGCGCGACACATAGGCCAGAACGTCGCCGGTCTCGGGTTCGATCGCGACCAGGGCGCCGCGGAAGTCGCCGAAGGCTTCCTCGATCACCTTCTGCAGCTCGATGTCGATCGACAGGATCAGGTTCGAACCCGGCACCGGCGCCGTCCGCGACAGGGTGCGGATCGCGCGCCCGCCGGCCGAGCGTTCGACTTCCTCGTAGCCGGTCTGGCCATGCAGCTGGCGCTCGTAGCTCTTCTCCAGGCCTTCCTTGCCGATGTGGTCGGTGCCGTTGTAGTTGGCCGAGTCGTCGCTTTCCTCGATGGCCCTGGCTTCGTTCTGGTTGATGCGGCCGATAAAGCCCAGCACATGCGAAGCGATCTCGCCCAGCGGGTACTGGCGGAACAGGCGCGCCTGCACCTCCACGCCCGGGAAGCGGAAGCGCTGGGCGGTGAAGCGCGCGACTTCGTCGTCGCTCAGGCGGGTGCGGATCGGCACGCTGGCGAAGTTCTTCGACTCTTCCAGCAGGCGCTTGAAGCGCTTCCTGTCCTTGGCCTCGATGGTGACCAGTTTCGACAGCTCGTCGATCACGGAATCGAGATTCGCCTCCAGCTTGGAAGGCGTGATCTCCAGGGTGTAGGCGGAGTAGTTGCTGGCCAGGACCACGCCGTTGCGGTCGAGGATCAGGCCGCGGTTGGGGACGATCGGCACCAGGGCGATGCGGTTGTCCTCGGCCTGGGCCATGTACTGGTTGTGCTTGACCACCTGGAGCCAGACGAAGCGGGCGACCAGCAGGCCGAAGCAGATGAACACGAGCCCCACCAGCGCCGTCAGGCGCATGCGGAAATTGTGGATCTCGCGATCGTTGTTTTTAATCTCGGTCATTCAACGAACATCAGATTGGACGGGTGTGATCCTTGTCTACCGCACGGCGCTGCGGCGCCAGCAGCAGCCAGGTAATGGCCGGCCACAGCGCGACCGCGACCACGCTTTCGATGAAGTGCAGCCAGTCCGGAAAGCGCCCGGTGACGATGAAGCGGACGATCACCTGGATCGCCTGCGTCATCAGCAGCAGCGGGAACACGTGCATCGCCTGGGTCGCCAGCGGGAACCACAGCACGCGGCGGTGGATCATGATCGCCAGGTAGGACAGCAGGGTGTAGGCCAGCGCGTTCTCGCCGAGCAGGGTGGCGTCGTGCACGTCCATCAGCAGGCCCATCGAAAAAGCGATGCCGATGCCGACCTTGCGCGGCTGGTGGATGCCCCAGAATACCAGCACCAGCGCGACGAAGTCCGGCGCGCCGACCCAGCGTCCCCAGGGCAGCAGGTTGAGCATGAAGGCGCAGATCAGGCTGAAGGCGATGAACAGCGGGCTGACCGGCAGCAGGATGTAGTGCGGGCGGGTAGGCATCAGGTCCCCTCCCCGGTACGCGGCGCGGCGGGCGTGGCGTTCGCCGGCGCGCGCTGGGTGGCCGGCGGCGTGGTGCCGGTTGCGGGAGCGGCAGCGCCTGCGGCCGCGGGCGGCGTGGTGCGGGCCGGCGTGTTGGCGCGGTTCGTGACCGCGGCCGGCGCCGAGCCGGCGGCAGCCGGCAGCGTCGGCCTTGCCGTACCGGGCGCGGCCGGCGTTGCCGCGGCGGCGTTCGGGCGGCCCGCGCCGGCCGTTGCGGCGGCTGCGGTGCCGGCAGGCGCGGCGGCAGCGGCAGGCGCGCCGTTGGCGCCGGCGGCAGGCTGCTGGGCCGGCGGCAGCGGCTGCGGCCGCAGCGGCGGCAGCGGGATCGGATCCATCTTCGGCAGGTTGCGGCGCGAGGAGTTGCCGTTGCTTTTTGGCGCTTCCGCGGGCGGACGCGGCTGCGCGGGCTCGTCGGACATCACGATCAAGAGCTGGCGGTGGCGGTCGATGCCGGCCAGCGGCTGGCATACCACGCGTCCGAAGGCGCCCTGGGCCACGCTCTCCACCTGGCTGACCTTGGCCACCGCCAGGCCGGCCGGATACATGCCGTCCAGGCCCGAGGTGACCAGCACGTCGCCGACCTGGATGTCGGCGTTCGGCGCCACGAAGCGCAGGTCCAGCATGCCGGACTGGCCGCGGCCGTAGGCGACGCTGCGCAGGCCGTTCCTCAGCACCTGCACCGGAATCGCCTGCTCCCTGTCGGTCAGCAGGGTGACTTCGGAAGTGAAGGGGAACACGCGCGTGACCTGGCCGACCACGCCGGCATTATCGATCACGGGCAGGCCGAGCTTGACGCCGTTGCGCGCGCCGCGGTCGAGCACCACGCGGCGGATCGCCGGGTCGCGCGCGTCGTACAGGATCTCGCTCATCATCGTGCGCACCGGCAGGTGTTCGCGGGCGTCCAGCAGGCGGCGCAGGTGGCCGTTCTCGGCCGTCTGGAGCTGGGCCTGCTGCATCGCCTGGGCCATCGCCACCTGCTGGCTCTGCAGGTCGCGCACTTCCTTCTGCAAGGCGGAGATCGAGGAGAAATAGCTGCCCATATTGCTCAGCGCGTCGCGCGGCATCAGGGCAACCATCTGGAAAGGATAAAGGACCGTGGCGGCCACCTGGCGCACGGCGGTGAGCGCATGAAACCGCGCGTCGACGACAAGCAGTGCGACCGAGAGGAGAGCGAACACCGTCACCTTGACTCTGGCGGGAGCGCCTTGCTTGAAGAGCGGCGGAGGACTGTATTCCATGACTTCCAATAATGAGGGCGCCCGCGGAATGCCGCCGGACGCCGACGTGAAGACACACTAATATGACGCAAAAACGCAGACAGGACGCACGGGATCGCGCGTCCTGTCCGCCCACGTCCTTACCCGCCGATCATTCGTAGGAGAAGATCGAGCCCAGCTTGTCCATGCGCTCGAGCGCCATGCCCGAACCGCGCACCACGCAGGTCAGCGGATCTTCCGCGACCAGCACCGGCAGGCCGGTTTCTTCCATCAGCAGGCGGTCGAGGTCGCGCAGCAGCGCGCCGCCGCCGGTCAGCATCATGCCCTTCTCGGCGATGTCGGCGCCCAACTCGGGCGGCGCCATCTCGAGCGCGTTCTTGACGGCGGAGACGATGTTGTTCAGCGGGTCGGTCAGGGCTTCCAGGATCTCGTTGGACGAGATGGTGAAGGAACGCGGGATGCCTTCCGACAGGTTGCGGCCCTTGACTTCCATTTCCTTGACTTCGGAACCCGGGAAGGCCGAACCGATGGCCTTCTTGATCGACTCCGCGGTCTGTTCGCCGATCAGCATGCCGTAGTTGCGGCGGATGTAGTTGACGATCGCTTCGTCGAACTTGTCGCCGCCCACGCGCACCGAACCCTTGTAGACCATGCCGCCCAGCGAGATGATGCCGACTTCGGTGGTACCGCCGCCGATGTCGACCACCATCGAACCGGTCGCCTCGGACACCGGCAGGCCGGCGCCGATCGCGGCCGCCATCGGCTCTTCGATCAGGTAGACCTGGCGGGCGCCGGCGCCCAGCGCCGATTCGCGGATCGCGCGGCGCTCGACCTGGGTCGAACCGCAGGGAACGCAGATGATGATGCGCGGCGACGGGCGCAGGAACTTGGAGTCGTGCACCATGCGGATGAACTGCTTGAGCATCTGCTCGGTGACGGTGAAGTCGGCGATCACGCCATCTTTCATCGGACGGATCGCTTCGATATTGCCGGGAACCTTGCCCAGCATCTGTTTCGCTTCCTTGCCGACCGCCTGGATCGTCTTCTTGCCGTTCGGGCCGCCTTCCTGGCGGATCGCGACGACCGACGGCTCATCCAGGACGATGCCCTGGCCGCGGACGTAGATCAGGGTATTCGCGGTACCCAGGTCGATCGCCAGATCGTTCGAAAATAACTGCGTAACAAAACCAAACATGTGTGTCCTGATGCGCATCCAAGTGCGCCTAAAGCGGACCTCGATTTATCGAGATCCCAAACATTAATCGGGGAATCCTCGCCGCGATTGATGAATCCGCACCGCGGGCTTTCATGCGCGGCCCGCCTGCTTTCGGCGCCGGAGAACGCATTAGCCCGCCATTCTACCTTATAATTTGCCGTTTAAACGCTGAAAAACGGGTGGATTCGCGCCTATATCAGCCTGCGAGATCGACGGCATTAGAAAGCTTTTATCAGCTTTAGCAAGCCGTTGACCAAATTTCATTATTCGCACAACCATCTTTCAACGCGGCGCCGAGCCGCGCCTTAAGCCATGTCCCTGACTCTTTCAGACGTAAAACGGATCGCCAACCTGGCCCAGCTCGATATGGACGACGCTCACGCAGAGGTCGCCCTGAATGAACTGAACGGCATCTTTGCCCTGGCCGAGCAGATGCAGGCCGTCGATACCACCGGCGTCGAGCCGCTGTCGCAGCCCCTCGCCACCGTGCTCGCGCTGCCGCTGCGTTTGCGCGAAGACGTGGTGACCGAAGAAGACCGCCGCGCCGACTACCAGGCGCCGGCACCGAAGACCCAGGATGGCCTGTACCTGGTGCCGAAAGTGATCGAATAAACCAAGCTGGGATCAAAGAATCATGCATAACAAGACTCTCTCGGAGCTGTCCAGGCTCCTGCATTCGAAACAGATCTCGTCCACCGAGCTGACCCGGCACTACCTCGACCGCATCGCCGCGAGCAAGCACAACGCCTTCCTGCACGTCGACGCCGATCTGTCCCTGGCCCAGGCCAGGGCCGCCGACGCGCGCTTCGCGGAAGGCTCGGCCGGCCCGCTGACCGGCATCCCGATCGCGCACAAGGACATCTTCGTCACCAAGGACTGGCGCTCGACCGCCGCCTCGAAAATGCTGGGCAACTACGTCAGTCCCTTCGACGCGACCGTGGTCACGAAGTTCGGCGACGCCGGCATGGTCACGCTGGGCAAGCTGAACTGCGACGAATTCGCGATGGGCTCGGCCAATGAGAACTCGGCCTTCGGCGCGGTCCAGAATCCCTGGGATACGCTGGCCGTGCCGGGCGGCTCCTCGGGCGGTTCGGCCGCCGCGATCGCCGCGCGCCTGGCGCCGGCCGCGACCGGCACCGACACCGGCGGCTCGATCCGCCAGCCGGCCGCCTTCTGCGGCATCACCGGCATCAAGCCGACCTATGGCCGCGTGTCGCGCTTCGGCATGATCGCCTTCGCCTCCTCGCTCGACCAGGGCGGCCCGATGGCACGCACCGCCGAGGACTGCGCCCTGCTGCTGAACGAGATGGTCGGCTTCGACGAGCGCGACTCGACCAGCCTCACGCCCGAGCAGGGCAATGCGCGCGAAGACTTCACCCGCGACCTGAACAAGCCCTTGACCGGCCTGCGCATCGGCGTGCCGAAAGAGTATTTCGGCGAAGGCCTGGCCGCCGACGTCGAGCAGGCCGTGCGCGCCGCGCTCGACCAGTTCGTGCAACTGGGCGCGACCCTGGTCGAGATCTCGCTGCCGAAGACTTCGCTGTCGATCCCGGTCTACTACATCATCGCGCCGGCGGAGGCCTCGAGCAACCTGTCGCGCTTCGACGGCGTCCGCTACGGCTACCGCACGCCGGCGTACACCGACCTGCAGGACATGTACAAGAAGACCCGCGCGGAAGGCTTCGGCAAGGAAGTCCAGCGCCGCATCATGGTCGGCACCTACGTGCTGTGCCACGGCTACTACGACGCCTACTACGTGCAGGCGCAGAAGATCCGCCGCCTGATCGCGGACGACTTCCAGGCCGCCTTCAAGGACAAGTGCGACGTCATCATGGGCCCGGTGGCCCCGACCGTGGCCTGGGACCTGGGTTCGAAATCGAACGACCCGGTCGCCAACTACCTGGCCGACATCTTCACCCTGTCGACCAGCCTGGCCGGCCTGCCCGGCATGTCGATCCCATGCGGTTTCGGCCAAGGCAAGGAAGGAGCAATGCGGAACGCCAAGCGCCCGGTCGGCCTGCAAATCATCGGCAACTACTTCAGCGAAGCCAAACTGCTGAACATCGCGCACCAGTACCAGCAAGCGACCGATTGGCACGCGCGCGCGCCTGAAGGCGTATAAGGAGAAGAACATGCAATGGGAAGTCGTCATCGGTCTTGAGAACCACGTCCAGCTCACGACCAATTCGAAAATCTTCAGCGGCAGCTCGATCCAGTTCGGCGCCGAGGCCAACACCCAGGCCAGCCCGGTCGACCTGGCGCTGCCGGGCGTGCTGCCGGTACTGAACCGCGGCGCCGTCGAGCGTGCGATCCGCTTCGGCCTGGCGGTCGGCGCAAAAATCGCCCCGCGCTCCGTTTTCGCGCGCAAGAACTACTTCTACCCCGACCTGCCGAAGGGCTACCAGATCAGCCAGTTCGAGGACCCGGTGGTCCAGGGCGGCACCATCAGCTTCGCCTACGAGAAGGACGGCAAGATGGTGACGAAGACCGTCAACCTGACCCGGGCCCACCTCGAGGAAGACGCCGGCAAATCGCTGCACGAGGACTATGCCGGCATGAGCGGCATCGACCTGAACCGCGCCGGCACGCCGCTGCTGGAGATCGTCTCCGAGCCGGAAATGCGCAGCGCGAACGAGGCGGTCGCCTACGCCAAGGCCCTGCACTCGCTGGTGATGTGGCTGGGCGTCTGCGACGGCAATATGCAGGAAGGCTCCTTCCGCTGCGACGTCAACGTCTCGGTGCGCCCGGTCGGCCAGAAGGAATTCGGCACCCGCTGCGAGATCAAGAACCTGAACTCCTTCCGCTTCATGGAAGAGGCGATCCACTACGAAGTGCGGCGCCAGATCGAACTGATCGAAGACGGCGGCAAGGTCGTGCAGGCGACCCGCCTGTGGGACCCGGACAGGAAGGAAACCCGCCAGATGCGCAGCAAGGAAGACGCGCAGGACTACCGCTACTTCCCGGACCCGGACTTGCCGCCGCTGGTGATCGCGCAGGACTGGATCGAGCGTGTGAAGGCCGACATGCCGGAACTGCCGGGCGCGATGCGCGACCGCTTCATCAAGGACTACGGCCTGCCCGAATACGATGCGCTGATCCTGACCTCGTCGCAGGGCATGGCGAGCTATTACGAAGCCGTGGTGGCCAAGACCGGCAAGGAGAACGCCAAGGCCGCCGCCAACTGGATGATGGGCGATGTCTCCTCGGCCCTGAACCGCGCCGACCTCGACATCGCCGCCTCGCCGGTCGAGGCCTCGCAGCTGGCCCTGCTGCTGAAGCGCATCGCCGACGGTACGATCTCGAACAACGCCGCCAAGAAGGTGTTCAGCCTGATGTGGGAAGCGGAGTCGGAAGACGAGCAGCTTGCCGACGCCATCATCGAGCGTGAAGGCCTGAAGCAGATCTCGGACACCGGCGCGATCGAAGCCATCGTCGACGAAGTCCTGGCCAACAATGCGAAATCGGTCGAGCAGTACCGCGCCGGCAAGGAAGCGGCGATCAACGCGCTGATCGGCCAATGCATGAAGGCGTCCAAGGGCAAGGCGAATCCGGCCCAGGTGACCGAGCTGCTGAAGAAAAAGCTGGCTGCCTGATTTTTCAGAAGTTTTGACCTTGTAAAAAACCGGGGGGCATCCCCGGTTTTTTATGCCCGTTGCGTGAGATTTGGTGAGCCTTGGCCGGATCGTGCCTGCCTATAATCGATGTTCCATTTCTCTGCGAAGCCATCGATGCGCCATCCTGCCCGCTCCGGATTTCTGCCGCTCCTGCTCGTCTCTTTCCTGGCCTGCGCCGCAGACGCCACCTCCACCCAGGTCTATCTCGACCACGATGAACTGAATTACGTGGGGCCACTCGACGAACAGGCCAATGCAAAGCTGTTTGCCCTGTACGACAGCCTGAAGGAAAAGCCGGCCCGGCTGGCGATTCGTAGCGAGGGCGGGCCGACTACTCAAGGCTTGGCGCTGGGCCAATGGGTCCGCGACCATAAGCTCGACGTCAAGGTGCTGGAGTATTGCATGTCGTCCTGCGCCAACTATGTGTTCCCTGCAGGGCAGCACAAGGTGGTCAGCAACTTCGCCATCATCGGCCTGCACGGCGGCTTGAGCAGCACCAGCTTCAACTTCGACGAAGCCACGAAAAAGACGCTCGCCGCGATGCCGCCGAAGGAACGCCAGGCGCTGATCGATCAGATCAACGCATCGATCAAGGGCGACTCGGTCAAGGAACAGGCCTACCTGAAAGCGCTCGGCGTACGCGCGGATTATGTGACGCTGGGCCAGGAAGAGCGCTACCAGAAGCTCTACCGCGACGATCCGAAAGTGGTCGGCTGGACCTACTCGCTTGAGGATTTCGACCGCATGGGCATCCACGACATTTCGGTCATCAATCCACCCTGGCGGCCCGGTGCTGCGTTGAAAAACATCGCTTTCACGGTGCTCAAGGTCGACGACTGAGCTCCGGCGCCCCCGCGCCCAGCAAGATCAGCGCCTGCGCCCGCGCCGCGCCGCGCAGCGAACGCCGCAAGCCCGCATCGTCGGTCGTCCGCGCCAGCACCATCCCGCCCACGCACAGCGACACGATGGCCTGGGCCCGCTGCTCGCCATCCGGCACCCCGGCCAGCGCCGCCGCGTACACCGCGGTCAGGTTGCGAATCAGCTGCGTATAGGCCTTCTGCGGCGACAGCCCGGCGCGCGCCACGTCGCCCGGCAGCGCGTACAGCGGGCAGTGGTGGTCGGGGTTGTCGAACACCTCGTCGCTCAGGTAGACGTCGATCAGCATGCGCGCCAGCTGCGCCGGCTCGGGCGGCGGGCTGCTGCTGAAATCGGGCTTGAAGGGATTGCAGCTGCTGAAGCTGGCGACGGCCTCCGCGTACAGCTCGTCCTTGCTGCCGAAGTGGTGATAGAAGCCGCCGCGCGTCAGGCCGGCCTCGAGCATCACGCGGTCGATCGATACCTGCTCGAAGCCGTGGCGGTTGAACAGCCTGCGCGCGGCATGCACGATGCGCTCGCGGGTCTGGGCCTTGTGCTCGCTGCTGTAGGGCATGGCGTGTCTCCGAAATTATGTTCTTGAACATATTATGGTCTCACGTATTCTGCTCCCATCCCATGACAAGGAGGAGACCAAATGATCACCCTGACCACTTTCCGCAGCGTGCCGCCGTTCGCCATCGGCTATGTGCGCGATTTGCGCGTACGCTGGGCGCTGGAGGAAGCCGGCCTGCCCTACCTGCTCCGCGCGCTCGAATTCCAGGAAGCGTCCACGCCCGCCTACCGCCGCGAACAGCCCTTCAGCCAGATCCCGGTACTGCAGGACGGCGGCCTGACCCTGTTCGAGACCGGCGCGATCCTGATGCACCTGGGGCAGCGGCACCCTGTCCTGCTGCCGCACGACGCCGACGAGCGGGCGCGGGTGACGGCGTGGATGTTCGCGGCGCTGAACTCGGTCGAGCCCTATGTCGGCAACCTCGTCAGCCTGGTGGTGTTTTCCGCTGGCGAAGCCTGGGCGGCGGGCGCCCGTCCCTCGGCGGAAGCGATGGTGGACAAGCGCCTGCGCGACCTCGACGACTGGCTCGATGGCCGGGAATGGCTGGCGGAGAGCTTCAGCGCGGCCGACATCCTGATGACGACCGTGCTGCGCCTGCTGGACGACATGGAGATGGTGGAACGCTACGCGCGCGTGCGGGCCTACCGCGACCGTTGCATGGCGCGCCCGGCCTTCCGGAAGGCGCTGGCCGACCAGGTGGCGCATTTTACGCAGGCGCAGGCGCCGGCCGCTGCGGCGGCATGAAACCTGTCCGGCTCAGGGATGTCCGATGCGGGCCACGCGCATCATGCAGGCGTAGTCCGCCAGCGGCATGACGCCGAGGTCGCGCCGGTGGGCCTCGACCTCGCGCACGCTCGCCTCGTCGGGCAGGCCGAAGTGTTCGCCTCCCATCTCTTCCGGCGAGAACTGGGTGCCGTAGCGCTGCGGCTTGCCTTGCGCTTTCAGGATGCGGTCGGTGAAGCGGGCCAGGTCATCGCCGCTCAGCTCATGGTCCGCAAAGCGCTGTTCCAGCGTCGGCAGGAGCGATGCCTGGAACTGCGGATCGTCGTCCATGTGCTGCATCAGCAGCCAGGCGCGGTTGACGCCCACTTCGCCGACCTGGGCCGCGGTGGGGAATCCCTTGCCGGCGACCAGTTCGCGCAGCCAGCGCAGGTTGTTTCGGTCGGACAGCGTCACCGCGCGGCCAAGCTGCCGATCCCAGCGCCTGGCCATCCACGCGATGCGCGCGTCCTGGTCGCGCGTGAAGCGCTCGTCCAGTTCGGCGCGCAATTCGGGATCGGAAAGCGTACGCGTGGCGTCGCGCCGGACCATGGCCTGATAAGTATCGTCGGGATGGGCCGTCCTCCAGGCCGTCACGCCCGCGCAGGGATAAGGCGCCGCCGACTCCTGTCCGGCGGCGCGGGCCGGCAGCGCGAATGCCAGGCCCAGGAGTGCAGCCGCAGCAGCCCCGCCCAGCCGGCCCAGGCAGCGATGCGCATTCATGCCCGCCATGCCTCGTCGACCGTGGCACGGAACAGGCGCGACAGCCCGGAGACCATTTCCTGGCGCTCGTGCCGCGCCGGCTTCAACGCTTCCAGCCGTTCCAGCTCGCGTTCGATGAAGCCGTGGATCTCGGGGATCTGCGGCGACAATCCCATCTCGGGTGATTTCCGCTTGTGCTCCAATAGGGCATCGATGGCGCCGGTGAGCGCCGGCTGGTCCGCAATGAGCGTCAGCAGGGTCTGGAATTCGATCGGCGCCACGGTGCCGTATTTTTCGAGCCAGCGTACCGCCAGCAGAGGCCGCAGCACGTAGAAGTACTTCTTCAGCGGGACCCGCTCGGCCTTCAGGTAGCCGCGATAATTGGTCTTCGCCATGCTGCGATAATGATGGATTCCGCGCTCGCAGGAATACACCTGGGGCAGCATGGCGCGCACGGCCTGGGCGAAGCCGCCGCACTCGCTGTAGACGATGGGCGACTGGATCCATTCGACGAAGGCCGGATTCGATTTCCAGAACAGGCGCAGGGCCTTGCGCAGGTCCCAGCCGTTGATGTCGATTTCGTCGACGATCGGATACTCGATGACGTCGCGCTGCTCTTCAAGGCTGACCGACAGATACCAGTCGCGCCGGTTGACGTAGATGAAGCGGGCATCGAAGTCGCTGTTCGGGGACGCGAAACCCCAGGCCCTGCTGCCGGATTCGACCGCCAGCAGCACCTTGACGTCGTGCTCCGCCTCTGCGCGCTTGAGCCGATCGAGAATGTCGAGGCGGACCGGCTCGGGAATCATCGGCTGGCCTCTCAGACCACGCCGTACTGCGCGCGATAAGCCGCCACCGCATCCTTGTGCTCGGCCATGGAAGGGTCGGCCGACAGGTAAGTGAACAGGTCGGACAGGTTGGCGATCGAGATCACCGGAATGCCGTAGTTCTGGCTGACTTCCTGCACCGCCGACAGCGGCGACAGCACGCCGTCCTTGCCACCGCGCTCCATGCGGTCCAGCGCGATCAGCACGGCGCAGGGCTCGGCGCCGGCGGCGCGGATCATGGCCACCGATTCGCGCACCGAGGTGCCGGCCGAGATCACGTCGTCGATGATCACGACCTTGCCCTTGAGCTGGGCGCCGACGATGGTGCCGCCCTCGCCGTGGTCCTTGGCTTCCTTGCGGTTGTAGGCGAAGGAAGTGTCGCGGCCCTTCGCCGCCAGCGCCACCGCGGTGCTTGATGCCAGGGTGATGCCCTTGTAGGCCGGGCCGAACAGCATGTCGAATTCGATGCCGGAATCGAGCAGGGTCTGGGCATAGAACTGGGCCAGCTTGCCCAGCGTGGCGCCGTCGTGGAACAGGCCCGCGTTGAAGAAATACGGCGACTGGCGGCCGGCCTTGGTAACGAACTGGCCGAACTTCAATACTTCGGCCTCGACGGAAAACGCAATGAACTGCTGGCGCAGATTGTCCACGACTTACCCCTGATCTGTACGATAAAACCCGTATTTTAACCGGGGCCTGCGCCGTGGCCTACGGGGCCGGAGCTCACCAGGCGCACCACCAGGTCGGGATTGACCGGCTTGACCAGGTGGTGTTCGAAGCCGGCCTGCCCGCTCCTGGCCTTGTCGGCTTCCTGGCCGTAGCCGGTCAGCGCGACCATGCGGCAGGGATGGCCGTCCAGCAGCGCGCGCATGCGGCGCGCCAGCTCGTAGCCGTCGAGTACCGGCAGGCCGATGTCGAGCACCGCCAGGTCGGGACGGAAGCCCGGTACCGCGGCCAGCGCCGCGATCGGCTCGTGGAAGACCTTCACCTCGTGGCCGTGGGCGGCCAGCAGCCGCGCCAGGGTCTCGGCGCCGTCGACGTTGTCGTCGACCAGCATGATGCGGCTGCGCCCGGTCGCCGCCGCCGGCTCCGGCGCCGGCAGGCTGGGCGCGGCGTCGGCGCCGGGCGTGCGCAGCGGCAGCAGGACCACGAACTCGCTGCCCTTGCCCTTCCCTTCGCTGCGCGCCTCGACCTTGCCGCCGTGGAGTTCGACGATGTTCTTGACCAGCGCCAGGCCGATGCCGAGGCCGCCCTCGGCGCGGTCGATGTTGCGCTTCCCCTGGAAAAACAGGCCGAACACCTGGGCGCGCAGTTCAGGCGTCATGCCGACGCCGTTGTCGACCACGCCGATGCGCAGCCAAGGCTCGCCTTCACCCGCGCCCTCGCGCGCCGCCGTCAGGCGCACGTGGCCGCCCGGTTCGGTGTAGCGCGCCGCGTTCGTCAGCAGGTTCGAGACCACCTGCGCCAGCCGCACTGGATCGCCTTCCCAGCGCAGGCCCGGTTCGATCTCGACGTCGAGGCGATGGCGGCGCTGCTCCAGCAGCAGGCTGGCCATTTCGACCGCCTTGTTCAGCGGCTGGGCGATGTCGACGTGTTCGAACTTCAGGTCGATCTTGCCGCGCGTGACGCGCGAGATGTCCATCAGGTCGTCGACCAGGCGGACCAGGTGACCGACCTGGCGTTCGATGATCTCGCGCTCGCGCAGCGCGGCTTCTTCGCCGCGCAGGCGCATCAGCTGCAGCGAGGTGACGATCGGCGAGAGCGGATTGCGCAGCTCGTGGCCGAGCATGGCCAGGAACTCGTCCTTGGCCTGGCTGGCGGCGGTCAGCTCGGCCAGCAGTTCGGCGCGCTCGGCGTGGGCGCGTTCGATCTGCTGGCGGCTGCGCACATGCTCGGTGACGTCCACCGCCACCAGGATCACGCCGCGCTCGTCGTCCTCGTTCACCTCGTGCGGTTCCAGGCTGAACTTGAGGAAGCGTTCGCGCGGCTGGCCATTGGCATCGTTCAGAACGATCCGCATCTCTTCCGCGCGCACCATCCGGCCGCTGCGGTAGACCTGTTCGAGCAGGTGCAGGGGCTCGCTGTCGCGCAGTTCCGGGAAGGCTTCCAGGTAGGTCTTCCCTTCCAGTCCGCTGCGGCCGACCAGCTCCGTATAGCTGCGGTTGGCCAGGCGGAAGGTGAAGTCCGGTCCGGCCAGGAGGGCCGCGGCCACCGGCGCGTTGAGCAGCATGCGGTCGCGCTGGGCCAGCGCCAGGTCGCGCTCGCGCCTTTCGGTGGCGTCGCGCGTGAAGCAGCGCGTGTAGCGCAGCTCGCCATTTTCGAAGTGGCCGTTCGAGTGGATCAGCACATGCCGGATCGAGCCATCCTTGCAGCGCAGGCGGGCCGGCTGGTCGTACAGGGTTTTGCCACTCGACAGCCGGCACAGGATGCTGCCGATGACGGGCGCGTCGACGTGGAATTCGGCGATGTGGTGGCCGACGTATTCTTCCCAGCGGTAGCCGAGCATCTGCAGTTCGGCGCGGTTGGCCCACAGGATGGTGCCGTCGCCGCCGACCCGGTGCAGGCCCTCGGCCGCGTTCTCGACGAAATCCATGAGCTCGCGCTCGCTCTGGCGCAGGACGGCCTCGGTATCCTTGCGGCGCTCCACTTCGGCTTCCAGCATGCGCACCTTCTGCTCGAGCCTGAGCAGCTTCGGGTCGACGTCGCCGCCAGCCGGCAGGTCCATCGCCACGTCGGCGCAGGCGTGGTCGTGTTCGGCGCAGACCTGCTGGAAGGCGTGTGCCATCTTGTTCGACGGGAACAGGCTCCAGGGATAGCCGCAGAACAGGGCGAACTCGATCCGTTGCGCCAGCTCGTTCCACAGGCGCTCGAGCTCCAGTGCGGCGTCGTAATGCCCGCGCGCGCATAGCAGCGCCACCATCTCGCCGAAGGCATGCAGGCGGGCGCCGCCGGCGCAGGTATCGCGCACGAGGGTGCCGACCACCTCGTCGAAACGCCGGCGGTCCGGCCAGCCGTCGACCAGGAAGCTTTCCAGCGTCGCCTCGGCATCGAGCCAGGCGAGCTGGCCGGGCTGCGGCATGGCGCGGCCTTGCGCGAGCGCGAGGGCATCCAGGCGCCGGCGCAGCGCCTCGCAATGGACGGCGGTGGCGATCACGATGCCCTTGCCGCCGGCGGCCAGGGCCTGGTCGACGAAAGCCGCGACTTCGTCGAGCAGCATGTCGTCGTTGTCATAAAAACGGACGAAATGCCTGTTTTCTCCGTGTTTCCCGGACAGAATGTCGTCGGTCTTGATCAGCACGTAAGCTCCTGTGCATGCATGAAAAGCGCCCGCAGGACGCGGACTCCATCGGAAAGTTTAACACGTTGAAACAGTGGACTTAACAATCATGGCGACAAGCATAGTCATCCATGCACAGTAAACAAAGATGCTTCCCAGCGGCCAAACAACGGCAATATGTTGAGTCAGATCAAAACACGTTACACTCTCCACCTTGAACTCCCGCCTGCCTTTTTCTTTTTGACCCATGCCAAGAATTATTTCTGCGAACCTGAACGGTATCCGCTCCGCCCACAAGAAAGGCTTCTTCAACTGGCTCGCCGGCCAGAACGCCGACTTCATCTGCGTGCAGGAATTGAAAGCCCAGCAAGCCGACATGACCGAGGAATTCCTTGCGCCGCACGGCTACCACGGCCATTTCCACTACGCCGAGAAAAAGGGTTACTCCGGCACCGGCGTCTATAGCCGCATGAAGCCGGATGCCGTCAGGATCGGCTTCGGCTGCGTCGAGTTCGACAATGAAGGCCGCTACACCCGCTGCGACGTCGGCGACCTGACCGTGATCTCGGTCTACTGCCCGTCCGGCTCGTCGTCACCCGAGCGCCAGGAAGCCAAGTTCCGCTTCATGGAGGTATTCCTGCCGCACCTGCAGGGACTGAAGGCCGAGGGCCGCGAGGTCGTCATCTGCGGCGACTGGAACATCGCGCACAAGGAAATCGACCTCAAGAACTGGAAGGGCAATATGAAGAATTCCGGCTTCCTGCCGGAAGAGCGCGCCTGGATGACCCGCATCTTCGACGAAGTCGGCCTGGTGGACGTGCACCGCGTGGTGGCGCCGGAAGCCGTCGATTACACCTGGTGGAGCAACCGCGGCCAGGCCTACGCGAACAACGTGGGCTGGCGCATCGACTACCACGTCGCCACCCCGGGCATCGCGGCCAAGGCCCATGCCGTCTCGATCTACAAGGACGAGCGCTTCTCGGACCACGCGCCTCTCATCATCGACTACGCGCTGTAATCCTTCGGCCACGCCAGCATGCGTTCGCTGGCGAAGCTGCGCGCCTGGCCGGTGAGCGGATCCTCGAAGGCGATGCTGCGCGCCAGCAGTTGCAGGGGCGCCGAGAAGTCGTCGCCCTTGCAGGGCAGCGCCACCGGATAGAAGGCGTCGTTCAGGATCGGCACGCCCAGCGAGGCCATGTGCAGGCGCAGCTGGTGCTTGCGGCCCGTATGCGGGTGCAGACGGTAGCGCGCCAGCGCGCCGCGGCGCTCGATCAGCTCGACCACGGTCTCCGAATTCGGCTCGCCCTCTTCCTGCTTCATCACGAAGAATTTTTCGCCGTCGACCATGCGGCTGCGGTAGGTGAAGGGGAATTCCCGTCCCTCCAGCATGGGCGCCAGCGCCTCGTAGGTCTTGCGGATCGTCCTCTTCTGGAACATCGACTGGTAGGTGCCGCGTGTTTCCAGATTGTGCGAGAAGATCACGACGCCGGCCGTCTCGCGGTCGAGCCGGTGGATCGGCGTCAGATGCGGAAGCGCCAGCGCGCGCTTCAGGCGCACCAGCAAGGTCTCGCGCAGGAAGCGCCCGGTCGGGATCATCGGCAGGAAGTGCGGCTTGTCGACCACCAGCAGGTGCTCGTCCCGGAACAGGATCTTCTCTTCGAAGGGAATCGGCGTCTCTTCCTCGAGCTCGCGGTAGTACCAGATGCGCATGCCCTGGCGCACATGGCTGCCGGCGTCGAGGCGCTCGCCCCTGGCGTCGACCACGTCGCCGCGCGCCAGCCGCTCGGCCCAGGGCGGGCCGGCGACCTCGGGGAAGCGTTCGTTCAGGAAGGCCAGCATGCCGCCGGGGCGGGTTTCCGTGATCCACAGGTAGCTGGGAGCGACGCCGTCGCGCACCGGCAGCGGCACATGGGCATTGGCTTCGGCCTGGTGGCCCTTCCTAACGAACCGCGACATTGCTTCGGTAAGGCGGCAGGCGGTCGACCGAAGTGCCCTTGCTGCGCGCGTACAGCGGCAGCAGCACGTTCATGTGATCCTGGATCTGCTGGATGCGGTTGGCGCCGCCCGGGTGGGTGGACAGCAGGTCGATCGTCGCGCCGCTCTGGTCCAGGGCCGCCATCTTGTTCCACAGGGCGATGCCGGCACGCGGATCGTAGCCGGCGCGAGCCGAAATATCCAGGCCGACCAGGTCGGCTTCGCGCTCTTCGTCGCGCGAGAATTTCAGCACGTAGAGCTGGCCCGCGGTGTTGGCCAGGCCGCGCACGTCGTAGCCCGACCAGGCGGAAAACAGCGCCCCGAGCGCGGACGTGGCCAGGCCGGTGGTAGTGGCCTTGGCCTGGCGGTCGCGCCCGTGTTCGCGCAGGGCGTGGGCGATCTCGTGCCCCATCACGGCGGCGATTTCGTCGTCCGTGAGCTTGAGCTTGTCGATGATGCCAGTGAAGAAGGCGATGCGGCCGCCCGGCATGCAGAAGGCGTTCACCTGGTCCGATTTGAGCAGGTTGACCTGCCATTTCCACTGCTGGGCATCCTGGTTCCAGCGCGTGGTATGCGGGATGATGCGCTCGGCGATGGCGCGCAGGCGCTTGACCTGCGGGTCGCCGGCCGGCACCAGCACACCCTTCTGCTGGGCCTGGCCCAGCAGCGCCGCGTATTGCTGGGCGGCCTGCTGGTCCATCGCGCCTTCCGGCGCCAGCAGGTCGCGCAGGGCGCCGCCTTTCAGCGGCTTGACCGCGATGCCGTCCTGCACCACCTGGCCCTGCTGCCCGCGATCCTGGGCCGGCGCCGCCTGCACGATGCCGCACAAGGCCAGCACGGCCACTGCTTGCTTGAACTTGGTCATGGTCGTCTCCGATGCGGATAGCTGTCATTACGGCGCATCATACACAAGCATATGAAAGCACACTGTTAGGTAACGACCAGATCCTTCTTGCGCAGGCGGAAAACCGCCAGGCTGCCGCGCAGGTTGGGCAGGAAGGACACCACCTGCCCTTCGGCCAGCGCCACGTACTCCAGCACTTCCAGCCCGCATTTCTCGGCCAGGTCCTTGAAGTCGTGGATCGTGGCGTAGCGCACGTTGGGGGTGTCGAACCACTGGTAAGGCAGGGAACGCGACACCGGCATGCGGCCCTTCAGCAGCGCCATCCGGTGCGGCCAGTAGGCAAAGTTCGGGAAGGACACGATGGCTTCCTTGCCGACGCGGACGATGTCGCGCAGGCGCGCCTCGACGTGCTGCATCATCTGCAGCGAGGACAGGCACAGCACCATGTCGAAGGTATCGTCGCCGAACAGGTCCAGGCCCTGCTCCATGTCGTGCTGGATCACGTCGACGCCGCGCTTCGTACTCTCCAGCACCTTGTCGTCGGCGATCTCGACGCCGTAACCGGTGCAGCGCTTGCCGCGCTCCAGGTAGCGCAGCATGGCGCCGTCGCCGCAGCCGACGTCCAGCACGTGCGAACCGGACCGGACCCAGTGGGTGATGAAGGCCAGGTCGGGGCGCAGGGTGTTCAGGTCTTCGAATTTCATGCGGCGTCCCTAGCAGTGCTTTCTTCCCAGATCCGGTCGTAGTAGGCGCGCACGATGTTCATGTAGCGCGGGTCCTCGAGCAGGAAGGCGTCGTGGCCGTGCGGGGCGTCGATCTCGGCGTAGCTGACCTTGCGGCGGTTCGCCAGCAGGGCCTCGACGATCTCGCGGCTGCGCTCGGGCGAGAAGCGCCAGTCGGTGGTGAAGGACGCGATCAGGTACTTGGCCCTGGTGTTCGCCAGCGCCTTGGCCAGGTTGCCGCCGTGCTCGCGCGCGGGATCGAAGTAGTCGAGCGCCTTGGTGATCAAAAGGTAGGTGTTGGCGTCGAAGTATTCCGAGAACTTGTCGCCCTGGTAGCGCAGGTAGGACTCGATCTCGAAGTCGACGCCGAAGTCGAATTTGTACTCGTCGGTCTCGGCGGCGTTGCGGAGCTTGCGGCCGAATTTTTCCGCCATGTCGTCGTTCGACAGGTAGGTGATGTGGCCGACCATGCGCGCCACTTTCAGGCCGTTCTTCGGCACCACGCCGTGTTCGTAGAAATCGCCGCCGTGGTAGTCCGGATCGGACAGGATGGCGGTGCGGGCGACGTCGTTGAAGGCGATGTTCTGGGCCGACAGCTTGGGCGTCGAGGCGATCACGATGCAATGGCGCAGGCGCTCGGGGAACATGATGCTCCAGGCCAGCGCCTGCATGCCGCCCAGCGAGCCGCCCATCACGGCGGCGAACTGTTCGATGCCGAGGCGGTCGGCCAGGCGCGCCTGGGCCGCGACCCAGTCTTCCACCGTCACCAGCGGGAAGGCGGCGCCATAGGGCTTGCCGGTGGCCGGATTGTCGTGCATCGGGCCGGTCGAGCCGAAGCAGGAGCCGAGGTTGTTGACGCCGATGACGAAGAAGCGGTCGGTGTCGACCGGCTTGCCCGGGCCCACCATATTGTCCCACCAGCCGGCGCTCTTCGGCTCGTTCGCGTAGTGGCCCGCCACGTGGTGGGAGGCGTTCAGCGCGTGGCAGATCAGCACCGCGTTGGACTTGTCGGCGTTCAGGGTGCCATAGGTTTCATACATCAGCGTGTAGTCGCCGATGGAGGCGCCGCTTTGCAGGCGCAGCGGTTCGGCGAAGTGCATCGCCTGGGGTGAGACTATTCCAATCGATCCCATGAGCTTCTTGGTTACAGGGTTTGCAGCTGCTCGACGGCCTCGGCGATCGCCGCCGGTTCCATCGCGCGCAGGATGCGGCGGGTGCGTGGGCCCAGCAGGGCCAGGTCGCTGGACAGGATTTCCTGCTTGACCGCCAGCAGCTGGGCCGGATGCATGGAGAATTCGCGCAGGCCCATGCCGAGCAGCAGGCGGGTGAGCTTGGTGTCGCCCGCCATCTCGCCGCATACGGCAACGTCGATGCCCGCCTTGCGGCCGGCCTCGATGGTCATCGCGATCAGGTGCAGCACCGCCGGGTGGAGCGGATTGTACAGGTGCGCCACTTCATAGTCGACGCGGTCGATCGCCAGCGTGTACTGGATCAGGTCGTTGGTGCCGATCGACAGGAAATCCATGCGCTTGACGAACATCGGCAGCGCCAGCGCGGCGGCCGGGATCTCGATCATGGCGCCGACCTCGATGCCGTCGTCGAACTTGACGTTCTGTTCGCGCAGCTGCTGCTTGGCCTGCTCGATCATGCTGAGCGACTGGTCGATCTCGAAGGCATGCGCCAGCATCGGGATCAGGATCCGTACTTTACCGAAGCTTGATGCGCGCAGGATCGCGCGCAGCTGGGTCAGGAACAGCTGCGGCTCGGCCAGGCAGTAGCGGATCGCGCGCAGGCCCAGGGCCGGATTCAGCGCGGTGTGCTCGCTCGGGTCGAGCGGCTTGTCGGCACCGACGTCCAGGGTGCGGATCGTGACCGGGCGGCCCTTCATCGCCAGCACCGCCTTGCGGTACTGCTCGAACTGCTCGTCCTCGTCCGGGACCCGCAGGCCGTGGGCGCCGCGTCCCATGAACAGGAATTCGGAGCGGAACAGGCCGACCCCGGCCGCGCCCGCGTCCAGCGCCGGCGCGCAGTCTTCCGGCAGCTCGATGTTGGCCAGCAGCGTGACCGGGGTGCCGTCCTTCGTGATCGCCGGCGTCTTCTTCAGCTTCAGCAGGCGCTTGCGGGCCTTCAGCAGCGCGGCCTGGCGCGCGCGGTACTGCTCCATCACCAGCGCGCTCGGATTGCAGATCACGACGCCGGCGTCGCCGTCGACGATCACCCAGTCGTCCTGCTCGACCAGGCGCGAAGCCTGGCTCATGCCGACCGCCGCCGGGATGTCGAGGCTGCGCGCGACGATCGCGGTGTGCGAGTTCTGGCCGCCGACGTCGGTGACGAAGCCGACGAAGGAACGGTCGCGGAAGGCCAGCATGTCGGCCGGCGAGATATCGTGGGCGACCACGATCATCTGCGGCTGGAACTCGTCCTCGCCGGCCGGCTTGGCCGGCGGCACGTCCAGCGCGGTGCCCATCAGGACCTTCAGCACCCGCTCGGCGACCTGCTGGATGTCCTGCTTGCGTTCGCGGAGGTATTCGTCCTCGATCTCGTCGAACTGCGCCGACAGCTCGTCGATCTGGGTCACCAGCGCCCATTCGGCGTTGTAGTGGCGGGTGCGGATGATGTCGAGCGGGGCTTCGGAGATCATCGGATCCGACAGGATCAGCACGTGGACGTCGATGAAGGCGCCCAGTTCGGTCGGGGCGTCCTTCGGCAGCTCGGTCCACAGGTCCTGCAGGTTGCGGTGCACCTCGGCGATCGCGTCCCGCAGGCGCTTGACCTCGGCCTCGACCTGCTCTTCCGGCACCAGGTAGTGCTTGACGTCCAGCGCCGCCGGCGTGAGCAGGTGCGCGCGTCCGATCGAGATCCCGCGCGAAACCGGTATGCCATGCAGTGTGAACGATGCCATCGATATTCCTGGAGGGAAGCGGCCGCCTCGGGTATCCGGCATTACTCGCCTTCGCCGAACTTGTCGTTGATCAGTGCCGTCAGGGCGGCGATGCAATCCTGTTCGTCCGGGCCGTCGGCTTCCAGCGTCACCTTGGCGCCCTTGCCGGCGGCCAGCATCATCACGCCCATGATGGACTTGGCGTTGATGCGGCGCGCGTTACGGGTGAGCCAGACGTCGCTCTTGTACTTCGCGGCCAGTTGGGTGAATTTGGCGGAGGCGCGGGCATGCAGGCCCAGTTTGTTGATGATCTCGAGTTCCTGTTGAATCATGTTCTCGTTTTAGTAAGAATTCAGCTACCTACGCGGATCCGGTTGTCGACCCTGACCGCGCCGTTCTGGGCGCCCGCCAGCGCCATCTCGACAACGACGTCGAGCGTGTCGCGGCGATAGGTGATGGCGCGCAGCAGCATCGGCAGGCTGATGCCGGCGATGACTTCGACGCGGCCCGCCTCGGCCAGCGCATTGCAGCAATTGGACGGCGTGCCGCCCTTGATATCGGTGATGACCAGCACGCCGTCGCCCTCGTCCAGGCGACAGATGGCTTCGTGCGCGAGGCGGTTGACCTCTTTCGTATCCTGGTCCGCGGTCACGTCGATCGCCTCGAAGCGTTCGGTCGGGCCGCGGAATACGTGCGCGACCGCCGCGATGAATGCCTGTCCCAGCGGAGCGTGGGTCATCAGCAGAATGCCTACCATGTCATTTCCTGTCAGCTGCCCGCTCGACGGCATCGATGAACATCGCCGCCACGTCGAAGCCGGTCTGGTCGTGGATCTCCTGGAAACAGGTGGGGCTGGTGACATTCACCTCGGTCAGGAAATCGCCGATCACATCCAATCCTACCAGCAACAGGCCACGCTCGGCCAGTGTGGGGCCGAGGGCTTCCGCGATCTCGCGCTCGCGCGCCGAGATCGGCTGGGCCACGCCGACGCCGCCGGCGGCCAGGTTGCCGCGCACTTCGCCGCCCTGCGGGATGCGCGCCAGCACGAACGGCACCGGTTTGCCGTCGATGACCAGCACCCGCTTGTCGCCCTTGACGATGGCCGGGATGTACTTCTGGGCCATGATGGTGCGGGCGCCGTTCTCGGTCAGGGTCTCGATGATGGAACCGAGGTTCAGGGCATCAATCTTGACGCGGAAGATGCCGGCGCCGCCCATGCCGTCGAGCGGCTTGAAGATCACGTCGCCGTGCTCGGCGTGGAAGGCGCGCAGGCGGGTGCCCGAGGACGACACCAGGGTCGGCGAGGTGAACTCGCTGAACTGGGCGATGGTCAGCTTCTCGTTGTGGTCGCGGATCGCCGAGGGCTTGTTGAACACGCGCGCGCCCTGGCGTTCGGCCAGTTCCAGCAGATAGGTGCCGTACACGTATTCCATGTCGAAGGGCGGATCCTTGCGCTGGATGACGGCGTCGAACTCGGACAGGCGCACGGTATCCGCCTGGCCCGCTTCGTACCACTCGTCGGGGTCGCCGGTCAGGGTGATCTCGACCACGTCGGCCGTCACCACGCCCTGCTCCAGCACCATGTGGCGCTGCTCGAAGGCGTAGATCTGGTGGCCGCGGCGCGCCGCCTCCCGCATCATCGCAAAGGTCGAGTCCTTGTAAATCTTGAATCCGGACAGCGGGTCGGCGAGAAAAGCGATTTTCATGTTGGTTCCAGTCGGGACAATGCATCGATTTTAGCCGGAAACGCGGATTCTCGCGGAAAGGCGGCCCGCGGCGCCGGCCTTGCCCGCCGGACCACTTCCCATTGGCAAAGAAGCATTTATTCGGTACGCATTTGCGGGCTCTCAAGCGTGCGCGCAGATGGCTTGCGGATGATGGGCGGCCAGGGGGTTAAACGATGAGCAACCAGGCCGAGCAGGAGCGCATCAACCAGGTCTATCGCCAGTGGCAGGACAGCGCCGCGCCGGCGAGCCATGACTGGCACCGGCCGGACGTCGTGAGCGAGGCGGCGGCGCGCTCGCGCGTGCTGGCGCGGCTGCTGGCATTTACGGTGGGGAAGGATCTGTCGGCGCTGCGCGTGCTCGACGTCGGCTGCGGCAACGGCGGCTTCCTGCGCCAGCTGATCGAATGGGGCGCCTCGCCCGCCCACCTGACCGGCACCGGACTGCAGCAGGAGCGCCTCGAGCACGCCCGCCTGCACACGGCGCCCGGGGTGCGCTGGCACCTGGGGCGGCTGGACGCCTTTCCGGACAACAGCGCCGACCTGGTCAGCGCCGATGCCGTGTTCTCGGCCATCCCCGACGAAGACCAGCGGCGCGAACTGGCCGCCGAGATGTGGCGGGTCCTGAAACCGGGCGGCTGGACGATGATCCTCGACGTCCGCTATGGCAGCCCGCGCAACCCGGGCGTGCGCAAGGTCAGCGATGTCGAACTGCTGCGCTTCTGGCCAACCGACGAGAGGCTGTACCGCACCCTGATCCTGGCGTCGCCGCTGAACCGGATGATGTCGCGCCTGCCCTGGCTGGTGCCGGAACTGCTGGGCGCAATGCTGCCGCTATTGCGCTCGCACTTCGTCTACATGGCGAAGAAGGACGTCCCGGAGGTCCGGAAACGGATCAATAAATCTCCGGATCCGGATCGGTTCGTTCCAGCTCCAGCGACGCCGCCAGCAACGCCAGGCGCGCCACCACGCCGTACACGTAGAAGCGGTTCGGGGCCGCCGTGCCCGGCTTGGCCTTGAGATCCGGCACCGCATGCTGCTGGGAGAACGCCAGCGGCACGAACTGCGAGCCCGGTGCGTTCAGGTTCTGGTCGATGCCGCGTTCGGCGTGGATGCGATAGAAGCCGCCCACCACGTAGCGGTCGATCATGTACACGACCGGCTCGGCCACCGCGTCGTTGATCGACTCGAAGGTCGGCACGCCTTCCTGGATCAGCACGTCGGTGACGGTGACGCCGTCCTTGATGACCGACATCTTGTTGCGCTGCTTGCGGTTCAGGTCCTTCACCTCGGAGGCATCCTTGACGGTCATGATGCCCATGCCGTAGGTGCCGGCGTCCGGCTTGACGATGACGAAGGGCTTCTGGTCCTTCATCCCGTATTCCTTGTACTTCTTCTTGATCTTCGACAGCAGGGCCGAGACGTTATCGGCCAGGCATTCCATGCCCACGTCTTCCTGGAAGTTCACCTCGCCGCACTTGCTGTGCAGCGGGTTCACCAGCCAGGGGTCGATGTCGATCAGCTTGCCGAACTTCTTGGCCACTTCGTCGAAGGCCTTGAAGTGGTTGCTCTTGCGGCGCACCGCCCAGCCGGCGTGCAGCGGCGGCAGCAGCGATTGCTCGTGGATGTTTTCGAGGATGCTCGGGATGCCGCTTGATAAGTCGTTGTTCAGCAGGATGGTGCAGGGATCGAAATCGGCCAGGCCGACGCGGCGGCCGTTGGGCGAGCGCACCAGGGGCTCGACCACCAGCATGTTCCCGTCGGGCAGCGCCAGCGGGGTCGGCTGGGTCACTTCCGGCGACAGCGAACCGAGGCGCACGTGCAGGCCGGTCTGGCGGAAGATCTGCATCAGGCGCTGCACGTTCTGCAGGTAGAAGGGGTTGCGGGTATGGCTTTCCGGGATCAGGAGCAGGTTGCGCGCGTCCGGACAATACTTGTCGATCGCGGCCATGGCGGCCTGCACCGTCAGCGGCAGCATCTCGGTCGACAGGTTGTTGAAGCCGCCCGGGAACAGGTTGGTATCCACCGGCGCCAGCTTGTAGCCCGCGTTGCGCAGGTCCACCGAGCAATAGAACGGCGGCGTGTGCTCCTGCCACTCGAGGCGGAACCAGCGCTCGATGGCGGGGGTGGCTTCGAGAATCTTCTTTTCCAGGTCCAGCAGGGGACCGTTGAGGGCTGTGGCAAGGTGGGGAACCATGGTGACGTCCTTGGGGCTTCTTAGCGATGTGGGAAATGCGACATGGGGGCTCGCGCCCCCTTTTTAAAGACCAATTATCCCATCGGAAATAAAAAAGCGCCCCGCAGGGCGCTTTTAGCGACACGGGGCCTGATCAGGAATGATAAGCCGATTCGCCGTGGCTGGTAATATCCAGGCCCTCGCGTTCCTGCTCTTCCGGCACCCGCAGGCCGATCACGATGTCGACCAGCTTGTAGGCGATCAGGGAGACCACCGCCGACCACAGGATGGTGGTGCCGACCGCCTCGAGCTGCACCAGCACCTGGCCGGCGATCGAGTACGGGTCGGCCGACATCTTGTTGGTGGTGTAGTCGAAGATGCCCTGCCCGCCCAGCTGCGGCGCGGCGAACACGCCGGTCAGCAGCGCGCCCAGGATGCCGCCCACGCCGTGCACGCCGAACACGTCGAGCGAGTCGTCGGCGCCGATCATGCGCTTCAGGCCGTTCACGCCCCACAGGCAGACCACGCCCGCCACCAGGCCGATGACCAGCGCGCCCATCGGGCCGACGAAGCCGCAGGCCGGAGTGATGGCGACCAGGCCGGCCACCGCGCCCGAGGCGCCGCCCAGCATCGACGGCTTGCCCTTGGTGAACCATTCGCCGAGCACCCAGGAGACGGTGGCCGCGGCGGTCGCCAGCAGGGTGTTGATGAAGGCCAGCGCGGCGACGTCGCCCGCTTCCAGCGCCGAGCCGGCGTTGAAGCCAAACCAGCCCACCCACAGCAGGGACGCGCCGACCATGGTCATGGTCAGCGAGTGCGGCGCCATGTGCTCGCGGCCGTAGCCGATGCGCTTGCCGATCATGATGGCGCCGACCAGGCCGGCGACGGCGGCATTGATGTGCACCACGGTGCCGCCCGCGAAGTCGAGGGCGCCCTTCTGCCACAGCCAGCCGCCCTTCGCGGTTTCAGCCGCCAGCGAAGCGCTGGTGATGGCGTCCGGACCGGTCCAGAACCAGACCATGTGGGCCACCGGCAGGTAGCCGAAGGTGAACCACAGCGCCACGAAGGCCAGCACGGCCGCGAAGCGCGCGCGCTCGGCGAAGGCGCCGACGATCAGGCCGCAGGTGATGGCGGCAAAGGTGCCCTGGAAGGCGACGTAGATGAACTCGGGGATCACCACGCCCTTGCTGAAGGTGGCGGCGGTCGAGAAGCTCGCCTTGGCCGGATCCCAGATGCCTTTCAGGAATACGCGGTCGAGGCCGCCGATGAAGGCATTGTTCTCGGTGAAGGCCAGCGAGTAGCCGTACAGGCACCACAGCACGATGATGACGGAAAAGATCATGAAGACCTGCATCAGCACGGACAGCATGTTCTTCGAGCGCACCAGGCCGCCGTAGAACAGGGCCAGGCCCGGAATCGTCATCATGATCACCAGCAGGGTGGCGACGAACATCCAGGCGGTGTCGCCCTTCTGCGGCGTGGGTGCGGCGGCGGGAGCGGCCGGGCTTGCCGGCGCGGCCGTCGCTGCTGCCGCGGCGGGAGCGGCCGGGGCAGCAGGAGCGGCTGCGCCGGCATTGGCGGCTGCGGTGGCGGCCGGCGCCGACGCGGCTGGTGCAGCGGCATCCTGGGCCAGGACCGGCAGTGCAGCGCCGAGCGCCATGGCGACACTGAAGCCTGCGATCAGTTTGGTGAGTGTGCGGATCATCGGATTCCCCTTACAGCGCATCGTTGCCGGTCTCGCCGGTACGGATACGGATTACCTGCTCCAGATCGGAGACGAAAATTTTGCCGTCACCGATCTTGCCGGTGCGTGCCGCGCTTTGGATGGTGTCGATCACCTGGTCGACGATGGCGTCGTCGACCGCCGCCTCGATCTTGGTCTTCGGCAGGAAGTCGACCACGTACTCGGCGCCGCGGTAGAGTTCGGTATGGCCCTTCTGGCGGCCGAAGCCTTTCACTTCGGTCACCGTAATACCCTGGACATTGATCTCGGAAAGGGCCTCGCGGACCTCATCGAGCTTGAAGGGTTTGATGATGGCGGTGATCATTTTCATGCGATTGCCTCTTCAGAAAGTTTTTGAAACAGACAGCAGGGCCGCGGACTTCCCGAGGTTTTCTCCGGACGGGCTCAGGTAGCCGCTGGTATTGGCCTTGACGTAAGCCAGCGCCACCGAGCAGACCCCGAGGTCCTTGGTCACGCCGACCTTGTAGTCGGTATAGGACACCGCGCCGTTGTGGCGGACTTCCTGGTGGCCCGCGTGCAGGTTCAGCACGAAGCCGCCACCGACGTCGACGTTCGCGCCGATGTCGAGGTAGCCGCTGCCGCGGCTGTCGGCGGTGCCGAACAGGTTGGTCAGCGAATGCGAGTACTTGACGTAGGCCGGCCCGTAGCCCAGCTGGCCGTAGAGCTCGAAGGTGTTGGCGTTCGGATGCAGGCCGTTATTCGGATAGAAGTAGTACAGGCCGCCGACGTCGTAGGTGATGTCGGCGCTGAGATTGCCGCGCTTGCCGCCATAGATATCCCACTCGACGTTGCCGCTGCCGCCCAGGTCCTTGGTCCATTTGATGGACGAGAGCCAGGTGCCGACGTAGAGGCCGGTCGGGTTATGGACATAGTCGGCGCCGCCCTGCACCGCCGGATCCAGGCGGCTCTGGGACAGGCCGCGGTAACGGTAATCGCTCGTCACCGCCGCGTTGAAGCTGACCTCGTGCTCGGGCTTCTGCTCCTGCTCCTGTGCCCCGGCCAGCCCGGTGCCCAGGCTCCACAAACCCGCCGCGACCATCGCGATGTGCTGCCACTTGCTGCTTCGACGCTTCATACGACACTCCCTGGTAAATGAACTTTGGACCTGATGGGTTTACAATCCGTACTTCGCTTTCCTGTTTTTCTATGTTGTATGTTTGCTTTAGCAGGATGCGTGCCACCCCGGAATGGAGCGGCAGACCTTGTATTCGCAGGCCTCTGCCCCCATTTTTGATATGCCAAAAACATAAATGACGCCGCAAGGGCGTGCGCCACGCAGGTGCACGCACTAAATCAGCGAGGCGCGCACAAAATGAGTGCGCACCACTCGGCTTCACCAAGGACAGAAATGGACATGAATAACTTCTTTAATGATCTGCAGGGCAAGATCAACCAGGCGATCGAGAATTCGCCGGCCAAGGACATCGAACGCAACGTCAAGGCCATGATGACCCAGGGCTTTTCGAAGCTGGACCTGGTGACGCGCGAAGAATTCGACATCCAGGCCCAGGTGCTGGCCAAGACCCGCGCCAAGCTCGACGCCCTGGAACTGCGCGTGGCGGAACTGGAAGCGAAGCTGGCGTCGGTGACGTCGGAACAGAAGGTCTGAGGTTTAACGCAGCACGAGGCGGCGCGTGAGCCGCCACAGCCCGAACAGGACGGCACCGCCCACACTCACGCCGATGACGATGCCCAGCATGACGCCGACCGGATTGCCCAGCCGGGCATCGTCGGCCACGAAGATCAGGATGGCGGCCAGCGCCAGCTGCGCCAGCCAGACGACGCGCAGCGGCCGCAATGCCGCCACATCCCCCCGCCGCCTGAACCGGAGCGCCACATAGAGCACCGGCCCGCACAGCAGGCAGAACAGCAGCGCCAGGATGGCGAAGGTCAGAAGTAGTTTAGGCATCGCAAGACTATACGCGATGCCACGGATCTGGCCGTCAAATAGATATCGGCCGAGTAAGCCGACGGGCTAGAAACGAATAATGGGAAACTAAGTCCTCCTGAACATCATTATTGGAATCGACGGATGAAGCCTTTTTCCGTGCATCAATAACTTTACGCTTGCAGGGGGCGTGATTTGGTGCCAGAGGCGTTCGACGCTTTCATCCATCCAAAGCGTCGATTGCTGTCTAAGTTGACACCTCGTTGGCTCCAGCTTCCTTCGTTTTCCCACGAACGATGTCCAAGTGACGTAAATCATCGACTATGAGATTTACCGAATTGCCCTTCGGACTAGCCTCTAACCTTCCGAGAGCAAAAACCGTGAAGTAGGCAACCGTTGTGTCGGATAGGATCTCTTTAAAGTACTTGCGGAAACGGTAAGCCTCCATTTTTGCCGGGCTCACATACAAAAAAACGAATTTCTTATCGACCCGGTCATAGAACTTCAGCTTGAACCCGGCTCCGTACCACTCGGCAAACGTAGCGCCGCCAAAGATTACACGATTCGTAGTGTCATAGTTTGCTCTGCTGATACGGCAAAAATATTGGTGAAGAGGCATTACTCCTTCATTGGTAACGCGCAGCTCCAATTGGGAAAACTCTTCCGGGCTCAAGGTTACCTTAGCCTCACGATATGTTTCAACCAACCGGCTCAGCTGATTTGTTTTTGTGCGCCCTCCCAATAGCCCTGGCTGCCCCTGGCCGTTGCGATTACGTCCGTTACCATCTCCGACTTCCGGGCCATCATCCCCAGCAGGACCTTGCACATGTGGACGAACGAGGCCATCCCCTTCATCAAGCGATGGATCGAAGTCAGTAACCAGGTCTTTGAGCTTAAGTCGCAGTTTTCGCTGCTTTGTCTCGGCTTCTGTTTCACCGCGTAAGCGGCCGGCTTCGTCCAAATCCGACTCCCACATGCAATCTGGGCTGTGCTCGTCCCAGTTGCGATAGTGCGCAGTCACATACTTCGGTGATTCATTTGCGGCCGTACGATAGTTCACCCCTGATATACGTACTTTTTGACTTCCGCAGTGGGGGTCATCGCAAAAAAAGTGATAACACTCGGGGCGAGGGTCCTCCGAAAGAAAGTGACGACGCGCAGTATCGATGTTGACGGATTCCTTCAGCTCTTCGCAATAAGCGAAGAGGATTCGATTTCTAGTCATTGCGAGCAATCCGGATGCAGAAAACCCAAGCATAACAAGTTGCCACATGGAAATCCAATCACTATCCCATGTCACCCTTCAACTTGGCTTTCACTTGGGCTTGTGGCTCAAACTCGTTAAGAGAGCGCACGTTTGAGCGCACTCAACAGTCGCAATGCCCTCGGCCGCACCATCTGCAAATCTTCAACCTTCCCGTAGACCGCCATGAGTCTCGCAGTACTGCGCAGCCGCGCCCTGGCCGGCATGGACGCGCCCGCCGTCAGCGTCGAAGTGCACCTGGCCAACGGTCTGCCCGGCCTGGCCATCGTCGGCCTGCCGGATGCCGAGGTGCGCGAATCGAAGGACCGGGTCCGCGCCGCGCTGCAGAATTCCGGCTTCGAGCTGCCGAACCGCCGTATCACCATCAACCTGGCCCCGGCCGATTTGCCGAAGGAATCGGGGCGCTTCGACCTGCCGATCGCGCTGGGCATCCTGGCGGCCTCGGAACAGATTCCCAGCGAGGGCCTGGACCGCTACGAGTTCGCCGGCGAGCTCTCGCTGTCCGGAGAATTGCGCCCGATCCGCGGCGCGCTGGCGATGACCTTCGCCATGCATCGCAGCCCTGGCGGCGCCAGGCGCGCCTTCGTGCTGCCGCATGCGAACGCCGACGAGGCGGCGCTGGTCACCGATGCCGCCATCTATCCGGCGCGCAGCCTGCTCGAGGTCTGTGCGCACTTTGCTGCGCAGGCTGCGAATGGAGCCAATGAGGCCCGCCTGGCCCGCCACCGGCCGCCGCAAGCCCTGACGCCGCCGCGCTATCCCGACTTTGCGGACGTGAAAGGCCAGCAGCACGTCAAGCGTGCCCTCGAGGTTGCGGCGGCGGGCCTGCATTCGGTACTGATGGTCGGCCCGCCCGGCGCCGGCAAAAGCATGCTGGCCTCGCGCTTTCCCGGCCTGCTGCCGGCCTTGAGCGACGAGGAAGCGCTGGAGTCGGCGGCGATCCAGTCGCTGGCCGGACGTTTTTCGATCGAGCGCTGGCGCCGCCGGCCCTTCCGCAGTCCGCACCACACCAGCTCGGGCATGGCCCTGGTAGGCGGCGGCGGGGTGCCGCGCCCGGGCGAGATCTCGCTGGCCCATCATGGCGTACTCTTTCTGGACGAGCTTCCCGAGTTCAGCCGCCACGTGCTGGAAGTGCTGCGCGAACCGCTGGAATCCGGCCACATCACGATCTCGCGCGCGGCCCGCCAGGCCGACTTTCCCGCCAGCTTCCAGCTGATCGCGGCCATGAATCCCTGCCCCTGCGGCTGGCTCGGCCACCCGTCCGGCAAATGCCGCTGCAGTCATGACGCGGTGCTGCGCTACCAGGACAAGATCTCGGGTCCCCTGCTCGACCGCATCGACCTGCAGGTGCCGGTGTTGGCGATGGCGCCGGAATCGATGGCGGCCCAGGCCGACGGCGAGGCGAGCAGCCACATCGCCGAACGGGTGGCGCGCGCCCACGCTGTTCAAGTGGCGCGCCAGGGCAAGGCCAACCAGCGTTTGTCGACCCGTGAGATCGACCGCCATTGCGAACTCGACGATGCCGCCGAGCAGTTGCTGCGTAATGCGATGCGCCACCTGCACTGGTCGGCGCGGGCCTATCACCGGGTTTTGAAGGTGGCGAGGACGATTGCCGACCTGGCGGAGGCTTCCCAGGTGCAGTCCGAACACGTGGCCGAGGCGATCCAGTACCGTAGGGGCCTGCTCGACGCCTGAGCGGCGCTGACGAGATTAAATTATTGCAACATTCTACTGGCCGACGACGCGGGGCGCTGATACCATCGCCCCATGAAAATCCGTCTCCCCTTGCCGGTTATTTCCGTCCTGCTGGCCAGCGCCCTGCTCGGCGCCTGCAGCCCCAAGTACAACTGGCGCGACTACGCCAGCCAGGATGCGCCCTACCGGGTCATGTTCCCGGCCAAGCCAGCCAGTGTCACCCGCACCGTCGACCTCGACGGCATGCAGGTCAGCATGACGATGACGGCTGCCGAAGTCGACGGCGCAACCTTCGCGGTCGGCTCGGCCGAGGCACCGGACGAGGAGCATGCGCGCGCCGCGGTGCCGGCCATGGTGCGGGCCCTGACGCGCAATATCGGCGCCGTCGGCGAACGGGCCGCCGCGCACGCCGAATCCGGCGGCAGATCGGTCAGCGACATCGACGTCGCCGGCAGCAGCAACGGCCAGCCGGTGCGCCTGGTCGGCCATTTCGAGGCGCGCGGCAAGCGCTTCTACCAGGTCATCGTGCTCGGCAAGACGAACGCCATGCCGTCCGAGCAGGTCGAGCAGTTCCTCACTTCCTTCACCCTCCGTTGATACGTCCGCTACCATGAACAGCGATACCCCAGCACTGCAGCTGCGCTCCCTGCGCAAGGCTTTCGGCCGCCCGGCCGTCGACGGCATCGACCTGAGCGTCCGCCGCGGCGAACTCTATGCCCTGCTCGGCCCCAACGGCGCCGGCAAGACCACCACCCTGCGCATGGTGACCGGCCTGCTGGCGCCGGATGCCGGCCAGATCGAGGTGCTCGGCATCGATCTCGCGGCCAACCCGGCCGCGGCCAAGCAGAAGATGGCCTACCTCCCCGATGACCCGATGTTGTACGGAAAGCTGAAGCCCACCGAGTACCTCGAATTCGTGGCCGGCCTGTGGGGCATCACGCCCGAGGATGCCGAGCCGCGCGCCCGCCGCCTGCTCGACTGGCTGGACCTGACCAAGCACGCGCACGAACTGACCGAGGGTTTTTCGCGCGGGATGAAGCAGAAGCTGGCGCTGGCCGGGGCTTTGATCCACGAACCCCAGCTGCTGATCCTGGACGAGCCGCTGACCGGCCTGGACGCGGCCGCCGCGCGCCAGGTGAAGGACTTGCTGGTCTCCCACGTCAACCAGGGCGGCACCGTGATCCTGACCACCCACATCCTCGAGGTGGCCGAACGCCTGGCGCAACGCATCGGCATCATCCGCCAGGGCCGCCTGATCGCCGAAGGCACGCTGGCCGAGTTGCGCGAGCGTACCCTGGGCGGCAGCCTGGAAGACGTGTTCCTGCAGCTGACGGAGCAGGCGTGAGCGCGCCGCCGGGATCGAGCCGCTGGCTGCTGCGCCATGAGCTGCGCATGGCCTGGTATGGCGCCGCCGTGAATGCGGGCGGCAAGCGGCGCATGAGCTGGGTCAGCATCGCGGTGTGGGTGCTGGCCTGGACGCTGCTGCACGTGGGAGCCTTTGCCGTCCTCCGCAAGCTCGGGCCGGACGGCGTCATGGATCCGCGCATGGCGATCCTGGCGACCTTGGCGCTGGCGGCGATCGGCACCTTCATGCTCTCGAGTTCACTCAAGGCCAGCGTGCTGGCGCTGTTCGAGCGCGGCGACCTCGACCTGCTGCTGTCTTCACCCCTGCCCTCGCGCAGCATCTTCACGGTGCGCCTGCTGGGCGTGGTCCTGGCTTGCGCCGCCCTCTATCTGTTCCTGCTCGGGCCACTCGTCCACGTCGGCGTGGCGCTCGGCCAGTTCCGCTGGATCGGCGTGTATGTGGCGATTGCGACCACGTCGACCTTGATGGCCTGCCTCGGCATGCTGCTCACGCTGGCGCTGGTACGCCTGCTCGGCGCGCGCCGCACGCGGGTGCTGGCGCAGGTGCTCAGTGCGGTGGCGGGCGCGCTGCTGTTCCTGCTGTCGCAGTCGTTTTCGCTGGTGTCGCAGACGGCCGGCGGAGGTGCGGCCCAGCGCACGCTGCAGCACCTCGCGGAGTCCCCATGGCTGGCACCCGGCAGCCCGCTGTGGCTACCTGGCCGTGCCGTGCTCGGCGAGCCGCTGCCGATGCTGGGCATGGCCGTGCTGGGCATCGCCGCCTTCATGCTGACGGTCGACCGCACCCACCGCTTCTTCGTGCATGGCGTGCAGGAGGCGGCCAGTACGGCACGTGCGATCGCCAGGCCGCAGGGGGCCTTGCGGATGCGCTTCCGGCGCAGCCTGTTCGATACCGTGGTGGTCAAGGAGTGGCGCCTGATCGCACGCGATCCGCACCTGATTTCGCAGGTCCTGCTGCAGCTGGTGTACCTGGTGCCGCTGCTGTTCCTCATCCTGCGCAAGAACGATTCGCCGGGTCCGGCGATCGGCGCCGGCCTGGCGCTGCTGTGCAGCTCACTCACCAGTTCCCTGGCCTGGATCATCGTCTCGGCCGAGGATGCGCCGGACCTGCTGCAATCCTCCCCCGCCGCCGCGCGCACGATCGGCCTGGCCAAGCTGGCCGCCGTGGTGATGCCGCCGCTGCTGCTGGTCGCCCTGCCCCTGCTGTGGCTGATGGCGCGTGCGCCGCTGGCCGCGGTGCTGATCGGCTTCGTCGTGGTGGGCACCATCTTGAGTGCGGCCCTGATCGTGAAATGGCTGGGGCGCCCGGGACTGCGCAGCGATTTCAAAATGCGCGGCAAGGAGAACTTCCTGTGCTCGGTGTTCGAGATCGTCAACACGCTTTGCTGGGGTGGGCTCAGCTGGCTGCTGGTATCGCTGGCGGCCGAGCAAGGCGTGGCGGCCGGGTCGACCGCCCTGTTCGCGGCCGGGGTGCTGGCGGCCGCGCTGCTGGCGCTGCTGCTGGCCTGGCTGCTGCGGCGCCGGGCATGAGTCCAAAGTGGCGCCGCGCACCGACATCGCGCGGCGAGTCGTGTTATCGTTTGGTTACTCATGAATGAACGAGAAAGCTATGCTAATCACCTTCAAATCCAAAGCCTATCCCAACGTCCTGATGATGCAGGAACATGCCATGCGCATCCTCGACCTGCTGCGCAAGGACCCGGAGCGCGGCGTCATCACGGCGGCCGAAGCCACCAAGGCTGTACAACTGCTCGAGCATGAAATCGAGGAGAGCCGCAAGCACCAGGTCACGGACGAAGTCGAGCAGGACGTCAAGGCCCATGCCGGCGATGGCGAAGATGCCGAACACGAACCGATCGAAATGGTCAGCTTCCCGACCCGCGCCTATCCGCTGCTGGAAATGCTGCGCGCGGCGCGCGACCAGGGCGCCGACGTCCTCTGGGGCGTCTGAGCCGTCTTCTTCTACAGCGAGGCGTCAGCGCGCCTCGGTGGACACGGCTTCCGCCGGCGCGACCGCGATCCGGCTCTTGCCCTTGCGCTTGGCCTCGTACATGGCCTGGTCGGCCCGGGCCAGCAGGCGCGCCGGATCCGGCGCCTGGTCCGGCATGTGCAGGGCCACCCCGATACTCGCCCCCACCTGCACGCTGCCGCCATTCAGGGCATAGGGCCGGGTGAGCTGGGCCAGCAGGATCTCCGCCTTGGCGGCGGCGTCCAGCTCGTCGCTCAACATCTCCAGGATCACCACGAACTCGTCGCCCGCAAGCCGCGCCGCCATATCGGTCTCGCGGATGCCCGCCAGGATGCGGCCGCCGAACCGGCGCAGCAGCTCGTCGCCCTCTTCGTGGCCGCGGGTATCGTTGACCAGCTTGAAGCCATCCATGTCGAGGAACAGGACCGCGCAGGGACGCCGCAGGCGGGCCGCACGCGCCATCGCTTCCGGCAGTGTCTGCATCAGGGCGCGCCGGTTCGGCAGGCCGGTCAGCAGGTCGCGCATCAGCAAGCCTTCCAGCTCGGCGGTGCGCGCGGCCACCGTTTCCTCCAGATGCGCGTTCATCTGCTCGAGCGCCGCGCGGTGGCGGCGTTCGTTGCGGATCAAGCCGCGCAAGGCCTTGGACAAGACTTGTGCTTCATGGAAGCCGCCGGCTGCGGGAATCGCTTCCGGCACCGCTTGCTCGGGCGCCTGGGCGATATTTTCCATGGCGCCGCTCAGCGACTTCAGGGGCGCCACGATGCGCCGGGCCATCAGGGCCGCCAGTGCGGCCAGGACCCCGGCAAGAAGCAGGCTGAACCACATTGCACGGCGCTCGAAACGGTGGGCCGAGGCCATCGCCGCCTGTTCCGTCTGGCGCACCAGGACCGCCCAGTGCAGGGAAGCGCGCTCGCGGCTGCGTCCACTCTGGCTGTAACCCGTCACATAGGTATGGCCGTCCGGCCAGCGCTCCGTGATGGCGCCCGTCTTGCCCTGCTGGGCCAGCCTCAGGCTTTCCGTCGAAATGCACTTCTCGAGGATATCGTCGGGGCCGAGCAGGACCACGCCGTCGCTGCGCACGACGATGATCTCGGCGCCGATATCGCGCTGCGCCGGCGTCAGCAGCTCACGGGCAAGGCTGCGCGCCCAGGTCCAGCTCAGGTGGATGGCGAGCACGCCGCGCAGGGCGCCTTCGTCGTCGCGGATCGGCCCGGCGATGTCGACGAAACGCCAGGGATCGCTTGACCGCGGCAGCAGTTTGCCGAGCAGGGCGGCCGGATGATAATCGATGGCCGTCACCTCCTGCTCGCCGGTATGGAACCAGGGGCGCGAACTGACGTCGCGATTTTCCAGCAGTCCAGCGGTCGCGGCCAGCACCTTGCCGTCGGGCTGGGCGATGCCGATCCAGGCGTAATTGCTGAAATGGCGCTGCAGGTTCTCGAGAATCTCGCGCGCTGCGGCCGGATCGGCGGGATGGCGCAGTTGCGGCAGGGCCGACAGCAGGTAGACGTCGCGCACCGCCTGGTCCAGGGTGCGGTCGAGCGAGTCCCGCATCTGCCAGGACAGCTGCTGCAGGCGCAGTCTGGCCTGTTCGGAAGCGTGTTGGTTGGCGTAGTGATCGACGAGCAGCAGCTGGAGCAGCACCGTGATCGCGACTGTCAGGCAGGAGAAGGACACCAGCAATGCCGCAAGGCGGAAATATCTGGCCCGCCTGGGCCGCGGAATGGTGTCGCTGCTGTCAGTCATATTGAGTGTCGGATAACAAAAGAGCGCAATGCTACCGTACATACACCTGCTGACTCCAGCGAAAACTTTCCCTATATAAGAATTTGTTGCGGATTTGCCTATACAAGTTAGCTGCAGCTATGTAGAGCGCAGAAAAGCAAAAAGCCCGCTCAATCGAATTGAGCGGGCTTCTGCGAATAATTAGCCTGACGATAACCTACTTTCACACTGGTTGCAGCACTATCATCGGCGCAAAGTCGTTTCACGGTCCTGTTCGGGATGGGAAGGGGTGGTACCG
>NZ_JBFTRV010000033.1:0-39561 GCF_056399665.1 Massilia sp. 01N410
AAAAGTCGAGTTCGAACACGCGCAGCGGCTGCTGCACATAGGTCGAGGGCGTGGCGATGGCGACCAGCGGCAGGATCACGTCGCACTTCTTGACGTGGTACTCGACCCATTCCTTGTTGATCGTGATGTCGCCTTCGAAGAAGTGCATGCGCGGATGAGCGAGCAGCTCCGTGATGCGGTCGGTGCTCATGTCCATGCCGTAGACTTCCCAGTCGGTGGTCTCGAGGATGCGCTTGGACAGGTGGTGGCCGATGAAGCCGTTGACGCCGAGGATGAGGACTTTTTTCATGGTGTGTTTTGGTATGCGTTATTCGGCGGACAGTTGGGCCTTCAGTTCGGCCGGCGAGATGCGCAGGCCGTCGGCCAGCAGGCTATGGATGGCGATCGCGCGGCCGTCGCCGCAGACGCCGAGGATGGCATTATCCACTACCGCCAGCCCGGGCGGCAAACCCAAGGCCTGGATGTCGCCGCGGTAGGGGCGGGCGCGCTCGATCACGTAGCGGCGCGGGCCGACGTCCGTGAAGGCGCCGGGGTAGGGCGGGGCCACCGCGCGGTGCAGGTTATAGACCTGGCTGGCAGGCTGGGACCAGTCGATGCGGCCGTCTTCCGGCTTGCGGCCGCCGAAGTAGCCGCCCCTGGTCAGGTCGTTGGGCGTGCGCGGCGCGGTCCCGGCCAGCAGCTGCGGCAGCACATTGTAGAGCGCCAGCTCGGCCGCCACCGTCACCTTGCCGAACACCTCGAAGGCGGTATCGTCGGGCAGGATGGGCACGGCCTGCTGGGCCACGATGGCGCCGGCATCCGGCTTGACGGTCATCTCGTGCAGCGAAGCGCCGGTCTCGAGCGCGCCATGCAGCACCGCCCAGTTGGTCGGCGCGCGGCCGCGGTAGGCCGGCAGCAGCGAACCGTGCATATTGTAGGCCGGCGCCACGTCGAGGATGGCCTGCGGCAGCATGTGGCGGTAGTAGAAGCTGAACATCAGGTCCGGCCGGGCGGCTTTCACCCGTTCCAGCAGCTCCGGCGACTTCGCATCGTCCGGGGTGACGAAGGGAATGCCTTCGGTTTCGCACAGCGATTGCACGGACTCGAACCAGATGTTCTCGGTGGCGCTGTCCTGGTGGGTGACGACCAGGGCGACGTCGACGCCGCCGGCGAGCAGGACTTTCAGGCAGCGTACGCCGACGTTGTGGTAGGCGAAGACGACTGCGCGTTTTTGTGGGTTGTTCATGTCAGGAAGTCGATAGGTCGGATTAATTCATGGTCGTTCCCGCGAAAGCGGGAACCCATACTGAGCATCAGAATTCGGTCCATCTGCCGATCGAATTCTTGTTCGACTTCGGCGCCTCAGCATGGGGCCCCGCTTTCGCGGGGACGACGTATCTCATCTGCGACTGCTTTTCAGCGCACCACCTGCCGCTTCTCCAGCGCCTCCACCTCGGCCCCGGCCGGCATGCCCTGCAGGATGGTCTGCACCACATAGCGCGGCCGTGCGCGTACCTGCTGGTAGATCCGGCCGACGTACTCGCCCACCAGGCCGATGCCGAACAGGATCACGCCCATGAAGAAGAAGGCGATCGCGAACAGGGTGAACACGCCTTCGGCTTCGGCGCCGAGGACGAAGCGGCGGATCAGCAGGAACAGCACCAGCAGCGCCGACAGCAGCGACATCGTGATGCCCAGCATCGAGAAGAACTGCAGCGGCACCAGCGAGAAGCCGGTCATCAGGTCGAAGTTCAGGCGGATCAGGCTGTACAGCGAATACTTCGATTCGCCGGCCGCGCGTTCCTCGTGCTCGACCACGATCTCGGTCGGCTTGCGCGAGAATTTATAGGCCAGCGCAGGCACGAAGGTGTTCACTTCGGCGCACTGGTTGACCAGGTCAATCACGTTGCGGCCGTAGGCGCGCAGCATATTGCCCTGGTCCGTGATGTGGATGTTGGTGATCTTCTCGCGCAGGCGGTTCATCATCTTCGATGCCACCGTCCGCCAGGCAGAATCCTGGCGCTTGCGGCGGATCGAGCCGACGTAGTCGTAGCCCTCGCGCATCTTGGCCACCAGCTTGTGGATCTCTTCCGGCGGATTCTGCAGGTCGGCGTCGAGGGTGATGACGATCTCGCCGCGGGTCTGCTCGAAGCCGGCCAGGATCGCCATGTGCTGGCCGTAGTTGCCGTTGAAGAGGACCACGCGGGTCACGTCGGGACGCTGGCGGTACTGCTCGGCCAGGATCGACACCGAGTTGTCGCGGCTGCCGTCGTTGATGTAGATGATCTCGTAGGGCAGGCCCAGCTTGTCCATCGCCGGATACAGGCGCGCGAACAGGTTGGCCAGGCCGGCTTCCTCGTTATAGACCGGGATGACGATCGACAGCTCCGGTTTCACGGCAGCCAGCGTCATTTTGCCAGCACCGCTTTGACGGCCTTGACCGCGCGCTCGACGTCGGCGATGGTCATGGCGTTGAACATCGGCAGGGTCACGGTCAGGCGGCCGATCTTCTCGGACACCGGGAACATGCCTTCCTTGAAGCCGCGTTCGCGGTACATCGTGAACAGGTGGATCGGCGCGTAGTGGTAGCCGGTGCCGATATTGTGTTCCTTCTGCATGCGGGTCATGAACTCGGCGCGGGTGCCCGGGCCGTGGTCCGGCAGGATGATCTGGAACAGGTGCCAGTTGCTGCTGCCGAAGGCCTTGATCGGCAGCTGGGCGCCGTACTTTTCCTCGAAGTCGTCGCCGAAGCAGTCGAAGTAGTGCCGGGCCAGCGCCGCGCGATGGGCGGTCAGCTTGTCCAGGTTCTTCATCTGGCCCAGGCCGATGGTGGCCATGATGTCGCTCATGTTGTACTTGCCGCCGAGGACGTCGACGTCGATGCCGTCCACGCCGCTGCGGGTCACGCCCTGCAGGCGGTATTTCTCGGCCAGGCGCGCTTCCTCCAGATTGTTCAGCACCAGGCAGCCGCCTTCGCCGGTGGTGATGTTCTTGTTGGCCTGGAAGCTGAAGGAGACGAAGTCGCCGAAGGAACCGATGCGCTTGCCCTTCCACAGCGAGCCGATGGCCTGGGCGGCATCCTCGACCACGCGCAGCTTGTGCTTCGTCGCGATCTCGTACATGCGGTCCATGTCGACCGGCAGGCCGGACAGGTAGACCGGGATGATGGCGCGGGTACGCGGGGTGATCGCCGCTTCCAGCTTGTCGAGGTCGATGTTGCGGGTGACCGGATCGATGTCCGCGAATACCGGGGTGGCGCCGACTTCGATGATGACGTTGGCGGTGGCCGGCCAGGAGATCGGGGTGGTGATCACCTCGTCGCCCGGTCCAACGCCGGCGATGCGCAGCGCGATCTCCATGGTGCAGGTGCCGGAGTTGAAGGTGCGTACCGGGCGCCCGCCGAAATACTCGGACAGCTGCGCCTCGAAAGCCTGGTTCTTGGGACCGGTGGTGATCCAGCCGGAGCGCAGCACCTCGCCGACGGCGGTGATGGTGTCCTCGTCGATGGTGGGCCGGGAAAAGGGCAGGAAGGGCAGCTCGGCAGTCATGGGAAGCTCGATCGAATTGTTATTGGTAAAAATGCGGTTGTCATTCTATCAGTCGGATGAACCGGCCGATCCTCAGGAGCGCGCCAGCAGGGCGACGCCGACCATGATCACGGCAATGGCCAGCAGGCGCTGCGGCGAAATGGTCTCGCCCAGGAACATCCAGGCCCCGAGCGCCGCCACCACATAGCCCAGCGAGAGCATCGGGTAGGCGATGGTCACGTCGGTGCGCGACAGGCCCATGATCCACACCACCAGCGAGAGGGCGTAGCAGGCCAGGCCGGCCAGGATCGGCAACTGGGACGCGACCCGGATGAAGGTCTCGAAGGCGTTGCCCACCGTGAGGTGGATGGCGCCGCCCAGGGCGTTGGTGCCGGCCTTGAGCAGCACCTGGGCGCAGGCGTTCAGGAGCACGCCGGAAATGATGAAAGCGAAAGTGGTGAGGTTCATAGTTCAGAGGTGAGCATCACTGAGTGGCGATCACGGTGCGGCGCGCATCGGCGGCGACGATGCGCAGCGGTACGCCCTGGCGCTGCAGGTCGGCGGCGATCTCGGGACGGGTGATGGCGACGCTCCTGACACCGGCCGCCGCGTCGGCGCGCCATTGCTGCACGAAGGCCGGGATGGTCGGGATCGAGAGCTGCGGCTGCTGCTCGAGGCCGAAGGTGAATTCGTCCCAGTAGTCGACCAGGGTCACGGTGCGCTTGAGGTAGTAGGTCAGCGACTGTTCGTAGATGCCGACCGAGTAGACGCGGGTGGCCGGATCGGTGGCGCCGGCGGCCGCCAGGGCCGGCATCAGGTTGGTGCCGGCGCGTACCTTGCCGATCGGCTCGAAACCCGCCAGCAGCAGCTGGGTGCCGGCGAAACCGGCGATCGCCAGCACCAGCACGGTCAGGTCGCGCTGCATCTGGCGCGCGTACAGCATGGACAGGGCGCCGCCGATCAGCAGCACCAGGCCGGCCGCCAGCACCCATGGCTGGTAGGCCGCGTACAGCAGGTCCTCGCCCGGATGGCGCGCCAGGCGCAGCATGAAGGGCACGAAGCCGAGCAGGCCGGCGCCGAACAGGGCGGTCAGGGCAGCGGTCAGCATGCGGCTGCGGCGGGTGCCGACGTCCAGGTAGTTCGCGATCAGCATGGCCACCGCCGGGAACACCGGCACGATGTAGCCGGGCAGCTTGGAATTCGACTTTGTGAAGAACAGGATGATGAAGGCGGTCCAGACCAGCAGCATCAGGCGCGGCTTGAAGCGGGCCGGCGCGTCCTGGCCGCCTCTTTCTCCCCTTGCGCCCAGCACCAGGCCCTGCACCAGTACGCCGACCCAGGGCAGGCTGCCCACCGCCAGCAGGACGAAGAACACGTACCAGGCGGCTTCGCGGTGGTGTTCTTTCTTCAGGAAGCGGTCGAAGTGCTCGTGGATGAAGAAGAAGTGCGGCTGTTCCGGATTCTTCAGGCCGACCAGCACGAACCAGGGCGCGGCGATCAGGAAGAACAGCAGCAGGCCCTTGACCAGGTGCAGGCGGGTCCAGATCTTCCAGTCGCGCGAAAAGAGGGTGTAGAACACCAGCACGCCGCCCGGCAGTACCAGGCCGATCAGGCCCTTCGCCAGCACCGACAGGGCCATCCCGGCCCAGCACAGCAGCATCCAGTTGCGCTGCTCGCTCGGCGTGGCGTCGTCGCGCTGGGCCACCAGCAGGGCGCACAGGGCGATCGTCATCATGGCGGACAGGCTCATGTCGACCGAATTGACCTGGCTGCAGATCACCCAGTAGAGCGAGGAACCCAGCACCAGCGCGGCGTAGAAGCCGATGCGGGCGCCGAACACGCGCATGCCGGCATAGCCGGTCAGGCCGACGCCGAGCAGGCCGCACAGGCCGGTCCAGAGACGGGCCTGCCAGTCGCCGAGCCCGAAGACTTCGAAGGTCAGGGCGTTCATCCAGGTCTGCAGCGGCGGCTTTTCGAAATACTTGATGCCGTTCAGGCGGGTGGTGATCCAGTCGCCGCTGGCGAACATCTCGCGCGCCATTTCGGCGTAGCGCCCTTCATCGGGTGGCACCAGCGTACGCGCCCTCAGCACGCCGAGCAGTACGGCGGCGAAAGCGATGAACAGGGTCCAGACAAGGGTCTTGTTCTTGTGGAGTTCTTTCATTCGATGATCAACGCCAGCGTCACCTTGCGCCCTTCGCCCATCAGGATGTTATAGGTGCGGCAGGCGGCATGGCTGTCCATGCTTTCCACCCCCACGCGCTGGTTCGACAGGCTGGCGACCAGGCGCGGATGCACGAAGCGCTGGCGCTCGCCGGTACCCAGCACGACCACGTCGGGCTTGTCGGCGGCGATCTCTTCGAAATGTTCGGCGGTGAGGTCTTCGAACCGGGTCACGTTCCAGGGACGCGGCGGCGTCTCGGGCATCACCAGCACGCTGTAGTCGTAGCGCTTGGCATTGATTTCGACGCCGGACTGGTCGTAGCCGGTAACGGTCTGGTATTTTTCGGTATTACTGGAATGTAGCTTCATGTGAAAGCCGTGAGTGTGCGTGCCGTAAAAACAAACGATGCGCGGGAGCGCGCAAGCCGCATATTGTAATTGGTTTTTCCGCTACACCAGCGGCCGGGTTGATTAATCCTTCCTTATTGGGCAGAATGGGATTTTTCGCATTGCAACAAATTACATTGGCAGGGTGACATTTTGCGACCGATCCTGAAATCGAACAAGCTGGACGACGTTTGCTACGAAATCCGCGGCCCCGCGCTCGAAAAAGCGCGCCAGATGGAGGACGACGGCCACAAGATCATCAAACTGAACATCGGCAACCTGGCCGTATTCGGCTTCGACCCGCCGGACGAGATCGTGCAGGACATGATCCGGAATATGTCCGGCGCCGCCGGCTATACCGACTCGAAGGGCATGTTTGCGCCGCGCAAGGCCGTCATGCACTACACCCAGGAAAAGAACATTACCGGGGTGAAGATCGACGACATCTACCTGGGTAATGGCGCTTCCGAACTGATCGTGATGGCGATGCAGGGCCTGCTGAACAGCGGCGACGAAGTGCTGGTGCCGGCGCCCGACTATCCCTTGTGGACGGCGGCGGTCAGCCTGGCCGGCGGCAACCCGGTGCACTATATCTGCGACGAGCAGGCCGGCTGGATGCCGGACATTGCCGACATGCGCAAGAAGATCACGCCGAACACGCGCGCGATCGTCGTCATCAATCCGAACAACCCGACCGGCGCGCTGTATTCGCGCGACGTGCTGCTGGAAATCGTCGAGCTGGCGCGCCAGCACGGCCTGATCATCTACGCCGACGAGATCTACGACAAGACCCTCTACGACGGCGAAGAACACGTTTCGCTGGCCTCGCTGGCCGACGACGTGCTGTTCGTGACCCTGAACGGCCTGTCCAAGAACTACCGTTCCTGCGGCTACCGCGCCGGCTGGATGGTGGTGTCCGGCGAAAAACGCCATGCCAGGGATTACATCGAAGGCCTGAACATGCTGGCCTCGATGCGCCTGTGCGCCAACGCGCCGGGCCAGTACGCGATCCAGACCGCGCTCGGCGGCTACCAGAGCATCGCCGACCTGGTGGCCCCCGGCGGCCGCCTGGCGCGCCAGCGCGACCTCGCGCACAAACTCCTCACCGACATTCCGGGGGTGTCCTGCGTCAAGCCAAAAGCGGCGCTGTACATGTTCCCCCGCCTCGACCCCAAGATCTACCCGATCGCTGACGACCAGCAATTTATCTGCGAGCTGCTGTCCGAGGAAAAAGTCCTGCTGGTGCAAGGCACCGGCTTCAACTGGATCGCCCCGGATCACTTCCGGCTGGTGTTCCTGCCCAATTCCGACGACCTGACCGACGCGTGCGGCCGCATTGCGCGCTTCCTCGACGGCTACCGGCGCCGCTACGCGCGCTGAGAACGATAGAGTAGATAGAACAGTATATGAAACCCATCAAAGCAGGCTTGTTAGGCATCGGCACCGTCGGCGCCGGTACCTGGCACGTGCTCCAGCGTAACCAGGAAGAAATCCGCCGCCGCGCAGGCCGCGGCATCGAAGTGGCCATGGTGGCCGCCCGCAATCTCGATCGCGCCCGCCGTATCGTCGGCGAAGACGTCGAGGTGGTCGCCGACCCCTTCGCGGTCGTCAACAACCCCGAGATCGAGATCGTCGTCGAACTGATCGGCGGCTATGAACTGGCGCGCGAACTGGTGCTGCAGGCGATCGCCAACGGCAAGCATGTGGTGACCGCCAACAAGGCCCTGCTGGCCATGCACGGCAACGAGATCTTCGAGGCGGCCCATGCCAAGGGCGTGATGGTGGCCTTCGAGGCGGCCGTGGCCGGCGGCGTGCCGATCATCAAGGCCCTGCGCGAAGGCCTGTCCGCCAACCGCATCGAATCGGTGGCCGGCATCATCAACGGCACCACCAACTTCATCCTGTCCGAGATGCGCGACAAGGGCCTGGACTTCGACACCGTGCTGAAGCAGGCCCAGGAGCTGGGCTATGCGGAAGCCGACCCGACCTTCGACATCGAAGGCGTGGACGCGGCCCACAAGCTGACCATCATGGCCGCGATCGCCTTCGGCATCCCGATGCAGTTCGCCGGCAGCCACGTCGAGGGCATCAGCCAGCTGCAGGCGGTCGACATCCGCTATGCCGAACAGCTCGGCTACCGCATCAAGCTGCTGGGCATCACCCGCCGTACCGTGGTCGACGGCGCCGAGGGCATCGAGCTGCGCGTGCACCCGACCCTGATTCCGTCGACGCGCCTGATCGCCAACGTCGAAGGCGCGATGAACGCGGTGCTGGTGAAGGCCGACGCGGTCGGCACCACGCTCTACTACGGCAAGGGCGCCGGCGCCGAGCCGACCGCATCCGCCGTGATCGCTGACATGGTCGACGTGACCCGCCTGGCGACGGTGGATCCGTATTCGCGCGTGCCGCACCTGGCCTTCCATCCGGGCGAGCTGGCCGACCTGCCGATCCTGCCGATGGAAGAGATCCGCACCGCCTACTACCTGCGCGTCTATGTGCAGGACCAGCTGGGCGTGATGGCCGACCTGACCCGCATCCTGGCCGAAGCCGGCATCTCGATCGACGCCGTGCTGCAGAAGGAGCCGGGCGAGAAGGCCCGCACCGACATCGTCATCATCACGCACCAGACCCGCGAAAAATACGTCAACGCCGCGATCGAGAAGTTCGAGCAGCTGTCGACGGTGGTGGGCAAGGTGGTCCGCATCCGCCTCGAAACCCTGGGCTGAAAGGCTCAGCGCGTCAGTCCCGGCCCCTCGGCATGACTGGGGGGCGGCTCCAGCAGCTGAAGAAGTCGTCGGCGAATTCGTCGACGCAGCGGGGCGCTTCCTCCCGGCCCTCGAGCGGGGCCGTGGTGAGGGCGAGCAGTTCCTGCTCGATCTGGTCGAACAGCGCATCGGCGGCGCCGTACTCGTGGTAGAGGTGACGGGTCGTATCCATGCGCGCATTCTACCCGCGCTGCACTGCACAAAAAGCCCGTGCTTCAGGAAAGCTTGTGCTTGCTCAAATCCACCAAGTTTTGCCGTTTCGCATGCTTGGTTACGCGCAATATGCGTTGCTAAACAGCTCCTGTTTGGCGGCATTTGCCGCTACCTCAAGTCCAGTCTGGTAGTGCCTGCCATTCCCTTGCGAGAAACCCAGCCTTTCTTTAATGTAGAACAAGCTCGTCCGCGGGTGCGATTACCGGCGTGGCGGCGAACAGGACGCAGACTTTCAGGCCGCGGCCGCTGTCGGCGCGCTGCATGGCCAGCCTGGCGCCATGCAGGCCGGCGATGTCGCGTACGATCGCCAGGCCCAGCCCGGTGCCGCCGGGATTGATCTCCAGCGCCGCCTGGGCGCGGTAGAAGGGCATGAACACCTTGTCGTATTCGGCCTCGTCGATGCCCGGGCCGCTGTCCTGCACTTCCAGCAGCACGCCGTCCGCCACGCGGCGCACGCGCAGCAGCACGCTGCCGCCCGGCGGCGTGTAGCGGATCGCATTGTCGGCCAGGTTGGTCAGCAGTTCGTGCAGCAGCAGCTCCTGGCCCTGCACCGTGGTCCTTTCCTCGTCCTCGGCTTCGAGCGCCAGGTCGATGTTCTTCTGCACCGCCGGCAGGGCCAGTTCGAGGCCGACCTGCTGCGCCAGCGCCGCCAGCGAGACCGGGCGGTTGTCGGCGCCGCCGTTGCCGTGTTCGAGCCTGGCCAGGGTCAGCAGGCGGTTTGCAAGGTGGACCGTGGAATCGGTGGTGGCCGCCATCGAGCGCACGATCGCGCGCAGGGCGGCCGGGTCGTCTTCGCGCAGCGCCAGCTCGGCCTGGGTCTTGAGCACCGTGAGCGGGGTGCGCAGCTGGTGCGAGGCGTCGCCGATGAAGCGCCGCTGGCTGGCGATCAGGCTCTGCATGCGTGCCATGGTGCCGTTCATCGCCGCCACCAGCGGCCGCACTTCGCGGTGCACCAGCGAGGCGTCGACGTCCGACAGGTCGGACACCGCGCGCGTCTCGACCACCTGCTTCAGGCGCATCAGCGGCTGCAGCACCAGGCGCACCGCGAACCACACCAGCGTCGCCACCGCCAGCACCAGCAGGGCCTGGCGCAGCAGGGTGTTCAGGAGGATGCGGCGCGACAGCGCGCGGCGCGCGTCGAGGGTCTCGCCGACCTGGATCAGGGCGATGCCGCGCATCGAATCGTCGTACACCGGCTGCAGCAGGGCGGCGATGCGCAGCGGTTCGCCGTTGTATTCGGCGTGGTAGAAGCGCACTAGGGCCGGGTACAGTTCCGAACGCGGCACGTTCTTCGGCACCGGCGGCAGGTCGTCGTAGCCGGACACGGTCTCGCCGTGCAGGCCGCCGACCCGGTAGTAGATGCGGCCCAGGGTATCGGTCTCGAAGCTGTCCAGCGCCACGTAGGGCACGTCGGCCACCACCTTGCCGTCATGGACCGAGACCCGCTCGGCCAGCGCGCGCGTCGAGGCCAGCAGTGAGCGGTCGTAGGCCATGTCGGCGGCGTCCAGCGCGTCGCGGTAGAGCGAGACCGCGTTGATCGCCACCAGCGCCACCAGCGGCACGATCAGCCAGCGCAGCAGCTGGCTGCGCAGGCTGCCGAGCGGCGCCGCCGTGACGGGACGGCGGACCGCGCCGGCCAGCCGGCGGAACAGGGAAGGCAGCCGCGCGGCGTGCATCGCTCAGGCCGGCCGCTCTTGCAGCAGGTAGCCGATGCCGCGCAGGGTGACGATGGCGGCGCCGCCCTCGGGATGGCGGTCGAGCTTCTTGCGGATGCGGTGGATGTAGAGTTCGATGGCGTCGAGGTTGGCGTCGTCGTCGAGCGCGAACACGGCGTCGAACAGCTTTTCCTTCGACAGCGCGCAGCCGCTGCGCGCGATCAGCGTCTCCAGCAGCGCGTGCTCGCGCGGCGTCAGCTGCAGCGGCTCGCCGCAGTAGCTGAACATGCGCGCCACGGTATCGAAGCTGAGCTGCCCGCAGCGGTGCACCAGGGCTTCGTTGCCGACGCTGCGCCGCAGCAGGGCCTTGACCCGCGCTTCCAGTTCGGCCAGTTCGAAAGGCTTGGCCAGGTAGTCGTCGGCGCCCAGGTTCAGGCCCTGCACCCGTTCTTCCAGGCCGCCGCGCGCGGTCAGGATCAGCACCGGCGTGCGTGCGCGCTGGCCGCCGCGGGCGCGCAGGCGGCGCAGCACTTCCAGCCCGTCCATCTTCGGCAGGGTCAGGTCCAGGATCACCAGGGCGTAGTCCTGGGTATGGAGCAGGGCGTCGGCATCGGCGCCGGTGGTGGCGCATTCGACGCTGAGTTTGGCATCGCGCAGCGCCTTGGATACCCAATGGGACAGCTCGACGTGGTCTTCGACTAACAGGATTCGCATTTTTTTAGTGTAAGCCGAAACCGCCGGCCGCGGATAGTGGGCAGCTTTCAGCAGCTTTCGGCGACTGAAAGCTGATTGAAAGCTGGGCCCGCATATAGTTGGCTCCAACAAGTAGTTACAAAAAAGAATTTTTACAACCGGAGACACCATGAAGAAGTCGGCCCTCGCGCTCGCCGTCCTGGCAGCGTTTTCCCTGAACACCCAAGCCCAAGCCCAATCCAACGTCCAGGTCTATGGCCTGATGGACGCCGGCGTCGAGTACGTCACCAATGCCGGGCCGAATGGCAACAGCATGACCCGCGTGGTCTCGGGCGGCAAGAACACCTCGCGCTGGGGCTTCCGCGGCACCGAGGACCTGGGCGGCGGCCTGAAAGCCGTGTTCAACCTGGAGGGCGGCGTCCTGCTGGATACCGGCGCCCAGGATGGCACCCTGTTCAAGCGCCAGGCCAACGTCGGTCTGGAAGGCGGCTTCGGCCGCGTGGTGATCGGCCGTTCCTTCACCACGACCTACGACCTGGTGATCAAGTTCGACCCGCTCGGCTTCGCGCCCAACTATTCCTGGGCCACCAGCGGCAACGCCACCGGCCCGTCGAAGTACGGCATGACGACCGCGTTCGACAACCTGATCAAGTACACCGGCCACACCGGCGGCTTCACCTACGGCGCCACGATCGGCCTGGGCGAGCAGGCCAACAGCCAGGCGGACGGCCGCAAGTACGCGGTCGGCGGCTCCTGGTTCGGCGGCGGCTTTGGTGTGATGGCGTCCTATGAGCAGGTCAACGGCAACACCGTGGCCACCACCGGCAACCGCGACAAGACCACCGCCTACCACCTGGGCGCCGACTACAAGGCCGGCCAGTGGCGTTACGTGGCCGGCATGCGCGGCTACAAACTGGAGTCGGGCAAGGCCGCGACCCCGGACCTGCGCGGCGACACCTACTGGGGCGGCATCACCTACAACGTGCAGGCCTGGACCCTGACCGGCGCCGTCTACCACGTCAACACCAAGGAACTGCCGGCCGCCAAGGACGCCGACCCGACCATGCTGGTGGCGCGCGCGATGTACGCGCTGTCCAAGCGCACCGACCTGTACATGGTCGCCGCCCACGCCAAGGCCGACCACGGCCAGCTGGTGGGCCTGTCGCGCGACGATCCGGGCTTCGGTTCGACCCAGAACGGCTTCACGGCCGGCATCCAGCACCGCTTCTGATCGCCGCCGGCCATCCGCGCCAGTATCATGCGATTCATGAAGACACTCAGAATCCTGATCGCCGCGGCCATGGTTAACTCCCTGGCTGCGGCCGCCATCCCGGCAATTGCCGCCGATGCCGAATGCGTGGTGCCGTCCAAGCCGGGCGGCGCCATGGACATCACCTGCAAGCTGGCCCAGAAAGCCCTGCAGGCGAGACCGAACGCGCCGAAGCTGAAGCTGAGCTATATGCCGGGCGGGATCGGCGCGGTTGCCTGGCACACGATGGAATCGCAGCGCCGCGCGGAACCCGACACCCTGGTCGCGTTCTCGGGCGGCTCGCTGCTCAATCTTGCGCAAGGCAAGTTCGGCAAGGCCACCGCGAACGACGTGCGCTGGGTCGCCGCCCTCGGCGCCGACTACGGCATGATCGCGGTACGCGCCGATTCGCCCTACCACAAGCTGGGCGACCTGGTCGATGCCCTGAAGAGCGACCCGGCCAAGGTCCTGATCGGCATGTCCGGCACCATCGGCAGCCAGGACTGGATCAAGATGGCGCTGCTGGCGCGCCAGGCCGGGGTCGACCCCAGGCAGCTGCGCTTCGTCGCCCTGGAAGGCGGCGGCGAAGAGTTCACCGCGATGCAAGCCGACTACGTGCAGGTGATCTCAGGCGACACCTCCGAGGCCACGCTGTACGTCGACCCGCGCAAGATACGCGTGCTGGCGGTGCTGGCCGACCATCGCCTGCCGGGCGTGCTGTCCAAGGTGCCGACCGCGCGCGAGCAGGGCTACGACGTGGTCTGGCCCATCATCCGCGGCCTGTGGATGGGGCCGGGGGTCTCGGATGCCGATTACCGGCGCTGGGTCCAGGCTTTCGAGCACATCGAGACCGACCCCGGTTTCGCGAAGATGCGCGCGGAAGCGGGCCTGCATCCCTTCTCGCTGACCGGCGATGCGCTGAGCAACTATATCAAACAGGCTGTAGCCGACTATAACCGGCAGGCCAGGCAGTTCAACCTGGTCCGCTGAGCAGACCAATAAATCAAGGAGACGACATGCATTTCACCAAGACCCTCATCGCCGCCGCCGTAACCATGCTGGCGGCTCCGCTGGCCCTGGCCCAGGTGCCGGCCGGCTATCCCGCCAACTACCAGCAACTGGTCGACGGCGCCAAGAAGGAAGCCAAGCTGGTGATCTACGGCGCCACCGACAGCAAGGCCGCCCAGCCGCTGATCAAGGATTTCAATGCCCTCTACCCGGGCATCTCGGTCGAGTACAACGACATGAACTCGACCGAAGTGTACAACCGCTTCATCTCCGAGAACGCGGCCGGCGGCGACACCGCCGACGTGCTGTGGTCCTCGGCGATGGACCTGCAGATGAAGCTGGCCGCCGGCGGCTACGCGATGCCCTACAAATCGGTCGAAGCGTCCAAGATCCCGGGCTGGGCCGTGTGGAAAGACACCGCCTACGGCACCACCTTCGAGCCGGCCGCCTTCGTCTACAACAAGCGCCTGGTGAGCGAAGTGGAAGTCCCGCATACCCATGCCGAATTCGTGAGCCTCATCAGCAAGCCGAAGTTCCAGGACAAGGTCACCACCTACGACATCGAGAAGTCCGGTGTCGGCTTCATGTTCATGACCCAGGACGAGCATGACTTCCCGCAGTTCAAGCAGCTGGAGCAGGCTTTCGGCACCGCCAAGGTGCGCGTGCAGTCCTCGACCGGCACCATGCTCGAGCGTATCTCGTCGGGCGAGAACCTGATCGGCTACAACGTACTGGGCTCCTACGCCCTGGTGCGCGCCAAGACCGACCCCTCGCTGGGCGTGGTGCTGCCGAAGGACTACACCCTGGTGATTTCGCGCGTCCACTTCATCAACAAGGCCGCCAAGCACCCGAACGCCGCCAAGCTGTGGACCGACTACATCCTGTCGCAGCGCGGCCAGACCGTCATCGCCAACGGCTCCAAGCTGTATGCGATCCGTTCGGACGTCACCGGCGAGACCACGTCGAGCGACCTGATCAAGATGGTGGGCGAGAAGAACATCAAGCCGCTGCCGGTCAACCCGAGCGTGGCGGAATACCTGGATCCGGCGATCCGCATGGCCTTCCTGAAGGAGTGGAAAGCCACCGCCGGCAAGAAGTAAGTGTCGAAGGCGGGGCGCGGCTGCGCTCCGCCTGCCGGGCAGCGCCATGCGCACTGCTCTGTGTTACCGGTTTCACCCTCCCGATCGGATCTCATCATGCCTACCTTTTCCCTGCCGGGCGCACGCGCGAAGTCCGGCGCCGCGCATGACGCTGCGGCCGCCCGCAAGCCGCGCCTGAACTGGACCCGCGCCATCGTCGTCCTGCTCACCTGCCTGGCGATCTTCCTGCCGCTGTTCCTGGTGTTCTACCAGAGCGTACTGTCGGCACCTTTCTTCATGCCCGACAAGGTGCTCGGGCTGGACGCCTTCCGCTTCATCTTCGACGACAGCGATTTCTGGCTGGCCTTCAAGAACGGCATGCTGCTGGCCTCGGGCCTGGCCGCCATCGCCGTGCCGCTGGGCGGCATGCTGGCCTTCCTGATGGTGCGCACCGACCTGCCGGGCCGCAGCTGGATCGCGCCGGTGCTGCTGGTGCCGATCTTCGTGTCGCCGATGGTGATGGGCTTCGGCTATGTGGTGTCGATGGGACCGGTCGGTTTCTACACTACCTGGGTGCACCAGCTGCTGGGCGTCATTCCTTGGAACGTGTATTCCTTTCCCAGCATCGTCGTGATCGCCGGCCTGACCCACGTGCCGCACGTCTACCTGTATGCGTCGTCGGCACTGAAGAGCCTGGGCTCGGACGTCGAGGAAGCCGCGCGCGTCTCCGGCGCCTCGCCGTGGCAGGTGATGCTCAACGTCTCGCTGCCGATGATCATGCCGGCCCTGGCCTATGCCGGCGTGCTGGTGTTCTTCCTCGGCTTCGAGGTGTTCGGCCTGGTGCTGGTGCTGGGCGATCCGGAAGGCCACCTGGTGCTGGCCACCTACCTGTATAAGCTGACCAACAAGCTGGGTACCCCGTCCTACCACCTGATGGCGGCGGTGGCCGTGTGCCTGGTGGCGGTGACCATGCCACTGGTGATGCTGCAGCGCTGGCTGCTGAAGTCCGCCAACAAATACGTGTCGATCAAGGGCAAGGGCGCCCGCCAGAAGCCGCTCCCGCTGGGCAAATGGAAATGGGTGGCGCTGGCCGTGCTGGGCGCCTGGATCCTGGTCACCGTGGTGCTGCCGCTGTCCGGCATCGTGCTGCGTTCCTTCGTCCAGTACTGGGGCGAGGGCGTGAACCTGTCCGACGTGCTGACCCTGCAGCACTTCCGCGACATCTGGGAACAGCCGTCGCTGGTGCGCGGCATCGTCAACACCATCCTGATCGGCGTGATCGGCGGCGGCCTGGCCGTGCTGTGCTACACCGCGATCGCCCTGGCCATGCACCGCAAGCCGGATGGCGTGACCCGCCTGCTCGACTACAGCGTGCTGGTGCCGCGTGCGGTGCCGGGCCTGCTGGCCGGCCTGTCCTTCCTGTGGGTCTTCCTGTTCGTGCCGAGCTGGCTGGACGGCTTCCTGCACAACTTCGACAACGACGTGGCGCGCTGGCTGTCCGCACACTTCATCCCGCAACTGCGCCAGGTCCGCTCCACCATCTTCGCGCTGTGGCTGGCCTATTCGGTGGTGTGGCTGGCCTACGGCATGCGCCTGATCTCGACCTCGCTGCTGCAGGTGGGACCGGAACTGGAAGAGGCGGCCCGCGCGGCCGGCGCCAGCCGCGGCCGCGTCACCCGCGACGTCACCATCCCGCTGATCAAGTTCGGCATGCTGGGCGGCTGGCTGATGGTGTTCCTGATCTTCGAACGCGAATACTCGACCGGCGTGTACCTGCTCTCGCCGGGCACCGAAGTGATCGGCGCGATGCTGGTGTCGCTGTGGGCCGGCGGTTCGACCGACCTGGTGGCGGCGCTGTCCTTCATCAACATCACGCTCGTGGCCATCGGCCTGGGCATTGCGCTGCGCTTCGGCGTCAAGCTGCACAACTAAGCACCATGACTAACGAATTGCGAGACCTCACCATGAACGTTTTGACCGTCAACGACCTGCACCTCGACTACGGCAGCGGCGCCACCGCCAACCCGATCCTGAAAGGCGTGTCGATGCACCTGCAGCGCGGCGAAGTGGTGGCCCTGCTGGGCCCATCGGGCAGCGGCAAGACCACGCTGCTGCGCGCCGTCGCCGGCCTCGAGAGCCCGAAGTCGGGCACCATCGACATCGGCGAGCGCCGCGTCTTCGACGGCAGCAGGAAGCTGGAGCTGCCGGCCGAGGCGCGCAACCTGGGCCTGGTGTTCCAGTCCTATGCGCTGTGGCCGCACAAGACCGTGTTCGACAACGTCGCCTACGGCCTCAAGCTGCGCAGGACGCCGGCGCGCGAGATCGAGGCGACGGTGAATGAAGTGCTGTCCCAGCTCGGCCTCGGCCACCTGGGCGCGCGCTTCCCGCACCAGCTGTCCGGCGGCCAGCAGCAGCGCGTGGCGATCGCCCGCGCCCTGGTCTACAACCCGCCCGTGATCCTGCTGGACGAGCCGCTGTCGAACCTGGACGCCAAGCTGCGCGAAGAAGCGCGCGCCTTCCTGCGCGAGCTGATCGTGCGCCTGGGCCTGTCGGCCCTGATGGTGACCCACGACCAGGCCGAGGCGATGGCGATCTCGGACCGCATCCTGCTGCTCAACAACGGCAAGATCGAGCAGCAGGGCACGCCGCAATCGATGTACGAGTCGCCCGACACCCTGTTCACCGCCGAGTTCATGGGCAGTAACAACCGCCTGCCGGCGCGCGTGGTGTCGCGCAACGGCGAGGCGGCCCGCCTGCAGGTCGAAGGCATGGCGCTGAACGCCACCGCGCGCGGCGCCGGCAGCGAGGCCGCCGAGGCTGCGGCCCTGATCCGCGTCGAGGAAGTGCGCATCGGCCGCCAGCCGGTGGAGAACGGCATCCAGCTGCCGCTGTCGACCTGCATGTACCTGGGCGACCGCTGGGAGTGCCTGTTCAAGCAGGGCTCGTCCAGCGTGCGCGCCTATTCCAAGCACCGCATCGACCCGGGCCAGTACTGGCTCGAGATGCCGGCCGAGAAGCTGTGGGTGTTCTAAAAGGAACGCTGCGCACTTTCCTGCCAGCGCTGCTGCTGGCCTTCGGCGCAGCCGAAGCCTGCATCGCGCTCGACACCCCGCTGCCGTGGATGATCGGGCCGCTGTTCTCGACCGCGCTGGCCTGCATGCTGGGCGTCCGCCTCGGCGCCCCGGTGCAGGCGCGCGAGGCAGGGCAGTGGGCGATCGGCACCGCGCTCGGCCTCTACTTCAGCGCCCCGGTGCTGGCCGCGCTGGGCCGCAACCTGCCGTGGATCGCGCTGGCGGTGGTCTTCGCGATCTGCCTGGGCATGCTGGGAGGCGCCATGCTGCGCCGCCTGTCCGGCAGCGACGAAGCCACCGCCTTCTTCGCGATGGCGGTCGGCGGCGCCTCCGAGATGGCGGTGCAGGGCGAGCGCCACGGCGCCGTGGTCGAACGCGTGGCCGCCGCCCACAGCCTGCGCATCATGATGGTGGTCGGCACGATTCCCTTCGCGGTGCGCTGGTGGAGCAGCCATGGCTGGGGCGCGGGGCTGGACATGTTCGTGCCGCTCGCCGCCAGCGTCCACCTCGGCGGCCTGCTGGTGCTGATCGCGCTGACGTCGGCCGCCGCGCTGCTGCTCAAGCGCCTGCAGGTGCCGAACGCCTGGGTGATCGGCCCTCTGCTGGTGGCGCTGCTGCTGACCGCGGCCGGCATCCAGCTGTCGCGCCTGCCCGAATGGATGATCCGCGCCGGCCAGCTCTTCATCGGCGTCTCGCTGGGAACGCGCTTCACGCCGCGTTTCGTGCACACGGCGCCGCGCTACCTGGCCAGCGTGGCCCTGTGCACCGTCTGCACCATGCTGCTGGCCGCGATCTTCGCCCTGTGCGTGGCCGAGGTGACCGACCTGCATCCCGGCACCATGCTGCTGGCGACTTCGCCGGGCGGCATCGCCGAGATGTCGCTGACGGCGCGCGTACTGCACCTGGGCGTGCCGGTGGTGACGGCCTTCCACGTGTCGCGCATGGTGGTCGTGGTGCTGGCGATCGGACCGCTGTACCGGACCTGGGCGCGCTTGCGCGGGGCTTCCGCGAGTGGCGTATGACGCTGCTTTGTGTCGATGATGTTGCGTATTTTTGGTGGAATGGTATCGATTTGCGCGACTATATCTAGTGTTTGGCAACATCGTGTATTCAAGTCCGGTGTTGTGCGGTAGATTACGCATCTCTCACAACACCGCGACCCGACCGCATGAGCCACTCCAGCCATCCCAGCCAATTCGCCTTGCTGACCCAGCGCCGGTTCGGTCCCTTCTTCTGGACCCAGTTCCTCGGCGCCTTCAACGACAACCTGTTCAAGACCGCGCTGCTGGTCGTGCTGACCTACGACGCGCTGTCCTGGACCACGCTGTCGCCGGCCATCCTCAACAACCTGATCCCCGGCCTGTTCATCCTGCCTTACGTCGTGTTCTCGGCGACCGCCGGCCAGATCGCCGACAAGGTCGAGAAGGGCAGGCTGGCGCGCTGGGTCAAGCTGCTCGAAATCGGCATCATGGCGCTAGCGGCCGTCGGCTGGTGGACGCATACGCTGTGGCTCCTGATCGCGGCGGTGGCCGGCATGGGCGTGCACTCGACCCTGTTCGGCCCCGTCAAATACGCCTACCTGCCGCAGCACCTGAAGCCGGAAGAGCTGGTGGGCGGCAATGGGGTGATCGAGATGGGCACTTTCGTGGGCATCCTGCTGGGCGAGGTGATGGGCGCGGTACTGGCCGGCCACGGCACCCTGGGCATCCACCTGGTCGCGATCGGCACGCTGCTGGTCGCCGTGCTGGGCCTGGCCACCAGCTGGCGCATTCCCGCTTCGCCGGCGCCGGCGCCGGACCTCGTCATCAGCCGCAACCCGATCGCCGAGTCGCTGCGCAATATCGGCTACTCGCGCCAGAACCGCACGGTGTTCCTGTCCATGCTCGGCAATTCCTGGTTCTGGTTCTACGGCGCGCTGGTGCTGTCGCAGTTCCCGCTGTACGCCAAGGACTACCTGCACGGCGACCACAGCGTGTTCGTGCTGCTGCTGACTATCTTCTCGCTGGGGATCGGCGCCGGCTCGCTGCTGTGCGAGAAGCTCTCGGGCCGCAAGGTCGAGATCGGCCTGGTGCCCTTCGGCGCGATCGGCCTGTCGCTGTTCGGCATCGACCTTTACTTCGCCAGCCTGGGCTATACGAACACCGCGACGGTGGACTTCATCGGCCTGCTGCGCCAGGCGGGCGTGCTCCGCATCCTGGCCGACGTGCTGCTGCTGGGCGTGTTCGGCGGCTTCTTCATCGTGCCGTTGTTCGCGCTGATCCAGACCCGCTGCGATCCGAAGCACGTCTCGCGCACCATCGCCGGCATGAACATCCTGAACGCGCTGTTCATGGTGGCGGCGGCCGGCGTCGCCGTGTTCCTGTACAAGCAGGGCTTCTCGATTCCCCAGATGTTCCTGACCACGGCGCTGCTGAATGCGGTGGTGGCCATCTACATCTTCTCGCTGGTGCCGGAATTCCTGATGCGCTTCCTGGCCTGGCTGCTGATCCACACCATCCATCGCGTCTCGACCGTGGACACCGACCGCATCCCGGAAGAGGGCGCGGCGGTCCTGGTCTGCAATCACGTGAGCTACGTCGACGCCATCGTGATCATGGCCGCCAGCCCGCGCCCGATCCGCTTCGTGATGGACCACCGCATCTTCAGGACGCCGCTGCTGGGCTTCATCTTCCGCACCGCGAAGGCGATCCCGATCGCACCAAGCAAGGAAGACCCGTGGCTGATGGAGAAGGCCTTCGTCGACATCGCCCAGGCCCTGCACGAAGGTGAACTGGTCTGCATTTTCCCGGAAGGCAAGCTGACGCGGGACGGCGAGATCGGCGAGTTCCGCGGCGGGGTCGCCAAGATCATCGAGCGCAGCAAGGTGCCGGTGATCCCGATGGCGCTGCGCGGCCTGTGGGGCAGCCTGTTCTCGCGCGATCCGTCGAACGTGTTCGAGCGCTCGTTCTCGCGCGGCTGGCGTTCACGGCTGGCGCTGGCGGTGGGCCGGCCGGTGCCGCCGCAGGAGGTGACGCCGGAGGGGCTGTACGACGAGGTGCTGGCGCTGCGCGGCGAGTGGAAATAGATGCTGTGTGACAAAAAGCTTAACCCTTGCGTCGGGCTCTGATATAATTGCAGGCCGAGTCGGGGCGTAGCGCAGCCTGGTAGCGTACCTGCATGGGGTGCAGGTGGTCGGAGGTTCGAATCCTCTCGCCCCGACCAATGAATTCAAAGGGTTAGCGGAAGCTAGCCCTTTTTCGTTTGCAGCCGCTGAGCCCAATGGGTACACCTATGGGTACACCAGCTAACGTCAAGACGCAGGGTGAGGTTGGCCGACACCGCGCTGACATAGTGGCTGCTGATTGATCTGGGCATCCTGCAGCGTCCGCCGCTGTTGTTTGCGGTGCTGGCTAGGGCCTAGTAAGCCTTCAGGCGTTTCCGTCGCCTTGCACTTTGGGACAAACGGGCGCGGTACCGATACATCATCGTTCCAAGTACCGTGGCAGCTCGCAAATTTCGTCGCGACGAAATTTGAGTTCGTCATGACGAACTTTTTTCTTCACACTAACTGTTCATTGCGACGGTCTCCCGCAAGAAATGAGCGGTCTGTAGGCCAGCAGCGTACACGTACGTGGACACCGCCGGCGTATTGTGTGCTCGGCTGGCATCGCGGACCGAAGGCGACCCACTGGCCAAGGCTGGGCGTGACCTATGTGCTTTCGCAGATAACTGAGCATTCGTCTACAAGAGGTTTGTACAGGTCGTTGGAGGAAGCGAATGTGGCGTGCGCTTCCTCTTGTCCACGCTGCGCTACGAGTCAGGTCGACTGGGATGGATACACTGGACTGAATCGCCACCACTACACTAGATACTCCTGAGCCATAATCCTAGGCAAAAGTAGTCAATATGAGTGGAAAGCGGTACACGGAAGAATTCAAGATCGCGGCGGTCAAACAAGTGACCGATCGTGGACACCCAACGGCAGAGGTGGCCGAACGGCTCTGGGTCAGCATTCATAGCATCTATGCCTGGACGATGCACTACAGCGCCCCTGCGGATGAGCGCGAGGCGCAGGACGTACAGGCCGATGAAGTACGGCGACTGAAAGCTGAGCTCAAGCGCGTCACCGAGGAGCGCGACATTCTGCGAAAGGCCGCGGCGTACTTTGCCAAGACGTCAGGGTAAGGTACGCCTTCATTCATCAGCATCAGGCGATGTTTTCGGTTCAGCGCATGTGCAAGGTGCTGAAAGTCCATCCCAGCGGCTACTATGCCTGGCGCAGCAATCCTGAAAGTCTGCGAGCGAAAGATAGCCGGCGCCTGCTTGGTCACATCAAGCAATCGTGGCTGGAAAGCGCTGCAGTCTATGGATATCGTAAAGTCTTCGACGACTTGCAGGAACTGGGCGAACGTTGCGGCATCAATCAGGTTCATCGCCTGATGCGCAGTGAAGCAATTCGATCCCAAACTGGCTACGCCAAGCGCAAGTACAAGAACGGCGGTGCGCCATCCGTCGTGGCGCAGAACCATTTGCAGCGAAAATTCAATGTGACCGAGCCAAACAAAGTCTGGGTAACGAACATCACGTACCTGCGCACTTACGAAGGTTGGCTGTATCTGGCTGTCGTTATTGACTTGTTTTCGCGCCAAGTGTCGGCTGGTCCATGAGTTCGCGCATCGACAAAGAGCTGGCAATGAGTGCTTTATTGATGGCGGAATGGCGTCGAAAACAGTCAGCCCCAATGCTGGTACATTCCGATCAAGGAAGTCAATTCAGCAGTTACGACTGGCGCGACTTCCTCGAATCACACAACATGGTGCAGAGCATGAGCAGACGCGGCAACTGTCATGATAATGCCGTGGCGGAGAGCTTTTTCCAGCTGCTGAAACAGGAGCGCGTTCGCCACAAGGTTTATGCTACCCGCGACGAAGCTAGGCAGGACATCTTCGACTACATCGAGATGTTCTACATTCCGAAGCGGCGCCACAGCTTCAACGAACGACTGTCACCAGTCGAATTTGAAAAGCAACATTTCTTACGGCTGGAGAGTATCTAGGAAAATAGTGGCGATTCACCATCACAGTCACCGCCACCGTCACCGTCGCCTTTACCTTCACTTTCACCTTCACTAACGCCGTAGCACCGCCATTTTGGTTAGGCGAAGATCACCCCTGCGGATTTTACTTCTGGAATGGATGCTAATTCCCACAGGGGAACCGCATAATTAGATACATGGGCACTTCCTAGAAAATGCAGTCCGGTGACTTGTCCTAGCTCTATGTCAATTACAGCAGAGCCAGAGTTACCACCTAGTGTAGAACAGTCGTGCATTAGAGCATTTACTTGAGTTCCATAGGATTCAATCAAACCTAATCCGTTGACCTTTCCCGGCATAATACGTTTCTTTGAATATGTGTTTCTAAAAACCAGGGATTGTGCCGTCGAGTCCTCATCAGGATCGTATGAAGGGTATCCTATAGTAACTACCGTTTTGTTTTCTATAATTGCGGGTTTTCGACTGCATAAAGGGAGGGGGGTAACCCCGGTTGGAGAGCTGGCGATTTCAAATATCGCGACGTCCCATTGATGTAGTATTTGGACGGGCGCAACTACATCTAGAACAATTGAGTCGGGAATTGCGACTTCTTGCTTCAGATCAATTTTGGCGCTCATCCCGGGTTTGAAGGACAGTTCTTTGCTTTCATTCGGCGCACTGACAAAGACCTCTGCGACATGCCGATTGGTCATCAGCACGTTCTCGCCAACTATAAACGCTGTACCTACAACAGTTCCTAAAGGATTTCCTTTTACACTTACTCTACCTATACCTTTAATAAGTGGTACCAGAGCGGGACGAGCTTCATTAACATCGTTCCAGTTCGAGTCCAGGTCATCAAAAGTATCATAGGTGATATCTGCCGACGGCCGCAACGTCGGGTATAGTATTTTTTCGAGGCTAATTACCTGATCTGGATTAAGATTCTGTCCCGTTTTTAATGCTGCCAAAGACGAAGTGGCGAGTGCCTTCTCATATTGATCAAACCCGACTTTTCCTCCATTGCTCGTGTCCATTATCTTCGACAGCTCATATGGGCCAACGCCATCGCGTTGCGTAATGCGTTGCACGTTTTCAATTATCCGCTGCGTTTTGTTTTGTGTCATTTTGATGCTCCTGGCTTTCGTTTATCTCTACAGTGTTCTTTACATCCTGGACCGAAGTATATCCGCCGTGGATGGGAATTAAATCCGCTGATAACAGCCTCCCGTCCCGTCCGTCGAATAAGGAAAAGCTCGCAACGGCGCTGCCCATAATGAAGAAAGGCATCTTTCCTAACGCGGTCAATAGATTTTTCTTTGTGTAAAGACTTCCGTTTGCGTTATGAATTTTGACAATCAAAATATCGGTATCCTTACTTAGCGCATCGGCAATTGAATTTTCTTTAGTTAGTGCAGACAGTGGTATAATCCCTTTTTCGTCTGGCGTAGTTATTTTAGTGAGAAATGCATCTATTAACGTGGCGGTTGATTTCCATTGATCGGCTGCCGCTTTTTGAACGTTGGCTCGTTCGGCGTCGATTGTGCGGTCGGGTTCGTTTTTCTCAGGCTTTTTACTTTCCGCAACATAGAAGTCCGCAGTGCGGCTGTGCCGCGCTGAACGCGCGACGCATTCGTCACGTTTCTGTGCTAAGCCGAAGAAAACCGAAATCACTGATGACCCGGCGGTTGCAAGTGCATTTCCGTTGAACGTTGTCGGTAAGGTTACCTGATACTTTGTTTTGCGCGTATTTGTAATCTCCCCGCCAAGAGCGTTTACGAGCATTAAATCCTCAACAGTAATATCTACGCCCTTAATCGAGTAGTCGGTTCGAAAAAAATTCAGTAGCTTATTGGTCGCATCTAATGCGAGGCCAATAGTTTGCGGGGCGACAAACTCTGGAGTTGCGGGTGGAGCAGCGCGTTCATCGGCATCTTCAGCTTTTTTTTCCGAGTCTTTATAAGCCTGCTCTATAACAGATTTTTGGATTCTGAAGTTTTGTACTGCACTGAAACTTGGAATGTCTGCTGTCGACATTATAATTATGTTTCTCGGGGTCGCTCGCTGAGTGCGCTCAGCATAAGCCGCATCCATATGCGTAACGATGCGAGTTGCAATCTGTTTTATTGCCACAGCAGCTAATAATGCAGCCTCCGCATTGCCGCTCTTTTCTCCCAGGGTAACTGTCCCGGTAAACGGTCCGTCTGGAATATTTCCTATTTTACTCTTGGCAAGTTCTAGTTCTGCCGCTGTCTTATCCGATTTTGCCTTGGTTAAGTTTAATTCGCTTGTGAGCCGCGCGAGCTCTTCGTCATTGCTTATTTTGCTCGCGCTAGGTGAAACGAGGGCTGCGGCGAGACTTTTTTGACTATCGGAAAGACTCTTTTTTGCATTGTTGAGTAGCGTTTCTGCTTCAATTTTTTTCCTTTGATCTTCTAAAGTTAGGTCAGGATTATTGTTCGGCGAAGAAACATCTTGCTCGGCCATGGCAGTCTCCATGCAAAGGACGGTAGCGAAAAATATCAATGAGGAAATGAAAGTTAATATGCAGTTCGGTTTCATAGGCGCGTTCCTTTCTGGGATTAATTTTTCTTGTAGATATTCCTTTAGGCAATATAAATCGCCCGGACAGGTGGGTCCCGCCAAGCCAAATATTAATTTAAATAGCATTTAAATTACTGCGCATTCAGAAGGGGGGCAAGAAAAAATTTCGGGAGCTTCCTAATCGTTGTATATTCGATTAATTTGCATTAGGCAATTTCAAGCGATAGGTTTTCAAAATGTGTAGACTCGGCCTAGCAAATTCGGTAATTCGATCGCACAACCTTCTCTCTGTTGCCTACATCTAATTCAGCCTACGGTTTTAATTGACGCTTTACGCTTCACCCTTATAAATTGCTCTTCAATCCCGATTGGTTTCCTGCGAGTATCTATAGTGAGGCTGCCCTCCCCAGTCGAGCCTGAGAATCCACCAATGAAAAGCTCGGCTACTGGGAGTGGTGGTTGTAGCCGCGCCAAGATTCCGACCTTACATATTCTCAATGCATGCCAATTGTTGTATTCATGCCATCAACATCCCCATCTCGGGCCTGCATATCACGATGATTGCCGGGCTGGCTGCACTGGTCGTCTCCAGCCTTTGGCGGCGGTCCTTCTTCATCGCCGCCCAGCTCCCGCTGCGGCCGCCGGCACCAAAGGTGTGGACTTGAGCGGGCGGTGGTCGCGCTCTTGTACGTGCTGACGGTGGTCGCGCTGGCGCCGTGGATGGGCAGGCTATCGAGCGTCACTACGTGCAGTGCGCGGCGCTGGCCTTGGTCGTGCTGCTCGATCCCTGGGCCATGCTGTGGCCGGGATTCTGGCTATCCTTCGGCGCGGTGGCGGTGATCCTGTTCGGCGGCTATGGCGGGATCGGGCTGCGCGGCGCAGGAGTGAAGGAAAAGCTGAGGACGGCCTGGTGTAGGTAGTGGTCGGTCACGCTCGGCCGTGGGCAGCGCGGAGGCTTGTCGTGCGATAGAGCATGTTTAAGGCGTTTTTCACTCAGTAAGCTACGCCGCTTTTCTTATCGCCACGGTGTTAGCCGATCAGGTCACATCAGTCGCCTAATATTTTTTGTTGCCACACAGCAGTATTGCTTACCTAAAAAAGCAGGGTGTAAATTTTAGCCTCAATACAGCTGCCTCGGCACCATGTAAGGCGCGGCGCCGGGCTCTCCCTCACCTGTCCCGTAGTTGCCGAATCCGGCCACGGCGCGCAAGCGCCGTTGACCCACCGCCAGCCTAAGGTTGACGGTAAATAAGTTGCTGTAAAACCAGCAACAGGAAACTTCTCCATGACACCACGATGGAGAAACCGATGCGACGATCCCTTCTTTCTGCTCTGGTACTGTCGGCCGGCTGCGCCGCAGCGGCGCGTCCCCTGGGCGTCTTCCCCTGGCACCTGTCCGGCAATGACTTTGTGGCGCAAGTGGCCGGTCAGCCGGGCGTGGACAAGTGGAAGCAGAGCGCCGACGCGGCCTACCGGCAGCGCTACGCGGAGGGTTATCAGGCTGGGGTGGTCGATGCCACCCAGGGACGGCTATGGTGTGCGCCGCCGGGCATGAAGCCGTCCGAGGTGGACGACCGGATATGGAGCGAGCTGCGCCAGCCTGCCGGCACCATGCCAGGCAGCGCCGCCGAGCTGGTGCGCCTGTATGCCGCCCGCTTCCCTTGCCCGGCCGGGAGCTAGCCATGCGAGCGATTACCTTCTATGCAAATACCTGCTCGATTCGGCTCAGTCTCGCTTTGCTGCGCTCTGGCGTCCACATTCCCGGCGGCCGACTTCAGGTTAAGATCGGGCCACACAAGGGGAAGATGATCGAGCCCGGGCAGGCCAGGTTGTCCATGATCCTGTCCAGGCCGACCATGCTGGGCGCTCCCGAGAAGTTCAGCGGCGGTCCGGCGATTGGCGAAGGGGGCATCTACGAAGGCGGCCATATCGACATCGTTTCGCCGCTACTCGGCGGGGCCGGGGCGCTGGCCTGCGGGATCGATTGCTACTGGACGAGCAAAGATGTGTGGTTCTGGCCGCTGAAGTAGGGGCGGAGAATCAATGTGGCAGGCCAGCTTTCGGGCTGGCCTTTTTCGCTTCCCGAATACCGGCGTAGAGCGTGCTAGGATTGTCTTTCACGCAAAGGAACCGCCATGGAAACCCAAGACGCCAACACCGCCGTGTACCGCGACCACACCATCCTCATCCATTCCTCCGGCAAACCTGGCGACGCCCTGACGGACGCCTTCATGATCCTGGAGCCGACCACCAACCCGATGTTCACGCGAACCCTGCACGAACATCCGCGTGACCAGATCAAGACCTACGCCACGGAAGCCGAAGCAAGGGAAGCGGCAATGAAGCTGGCGCGCGCCTGGATCGATGCCCGGCTGGACAAGCATCCCCAATAGGATGGCAAAGCGCGCGCCGCCGCCTGCTACGATTTTCCGTTGGTACTCCGATACGCCCAGGTATAGAGCGCCGGCAGGATCAGCAGAGTCAGCGCCGTCGACGACAGAATCCCGCCAATCACCACCGTCGCCAGCGGCCGCTGCACCTCGGCCCCGGTGCTGGTCGCCAGCGCCATCGGCACGAAGCCAAGCGAGGCCACCAGCGCCGTCATCAGCACCGCCCGCAGTCTCACCTGCGCGCCTTTGCGCATCGCCTCTTCTGGCCCATGTCCCTGCTCGCGCAGCGAGCGCACGAAAGAAATCATCACCAGCCCGTTCAGCACCGCGACCCCGGACAGCGCGATGAAGCCGACCGCCGCCGAAATCGACAGCGGCAGTCCGCGCAGCCACAGCGCCAGCACGCCGCCGCTCATCGCGAAGGGGATCCCGCTGAACACCAGCAGTCCATCCTTGACGCTGTTGAACATCAGGTAGAGCAGGGCGAACACCAGCGCCAGCGCGGCCGGGATCACGATGGCCAGGCGTGTTGATGCCGCCTGCAGATTCTCGAACTGCCCGCCTAAACCGAGCCACACGCCCGGCGGCAGCTTCACGGTGCCCAGACGAGACCGAAGCTCGCCGACGAAAGACCCCAGGTCGCGCCCGCGCACATTGGCGGTGACGACGATGCGGCGCTTGCCGTTTTCGCGGCTGATCTGGTTCGCTTCCGGCACGAAGCTCAAGGTGGCGATTTCGGACAGCGGAATGCTGGCCGCGCGGCCATCCCGGGCCGGCAGCGCGATCGGCAGCTGGCGCAGGCTGTCGATGTCGTTGCGTGTACCTTCCGGCAGGCGCACGGTGATGGCGAAGCGGCGGTCGCCTTCGAACACCATGCCGATCTCGCGTCCGCCCACCAGGGTGCCGAAGGCTTCCTGGACGTCGGCCACGTTCAGGCCGTAGCGCGCGGCCTTGATGCGGTCCACTGTCAAGGTCAGCGCCGGCAGCCCCTCGAGCTGTTCCATCTTGACCTCGGCCGCGCCGCCCACCTTGCCGAGCACCTGGGCGACCTGCTGGGCGGTGGCCGTCATCGCCGCGGTGTCGTCGCCGAAGACCTTCACCGCGACGTCGCTGCGCACGCCGGAGATGAGTTCGTTGAAGCGCAGCTGGATCGGCTGCGAGAACTCGTAGTTATTCCCCGGGATCGCGTTAGCGGCTTCCGTGACCGCCGCCACCAGTTCCGCATGCGACTTGCGCGGCTTCGGCCAGTCCTTTTCCGGCCGCAGGATGATGTAGCTGTCGGCGGCGTTCGGCGGCATCGGGTCGGTCGCCACTTCCGAGGTGCCGATGCGCGCGAACATGCGCTCGATTTCCGGGAACTGCTTCAGCAGGCTGGCTTCGAGATGCTGCTGCATCCGCACCGACTGCTGCAGGCTGGTGCCCGGAATGCGCATGGTCAGCACCGCCAGGTCGCCTTCGTCCAGGTTGGGCGCGAACTCGGTGCCCAGCCGGGTCGCAAGCAATCCCGACAGCAGAACGCTCAAGGCAGCGAAGGTCAGCGCCACCGGCCGGTTGCGCAGGGTCCAGTCGAGCAGCGGCCGATACCAGTCCCGGGCCTGGTCCATCAGCCTGTTCTCGTGCCTGCCTGCGTGCTTGCCGACGAAGAGGGCGACCGCGGCCGGCACGAAGCTCACCGACAGCAGCATCGCCGCCGCCAGCGCCATCACCACCGTGATCGCCATCGGATGGAACATCTTCCCTTCGACGCCGGACAGGGCGAAGATCGGCAGGTAGACCGTCATGATGATCAGCTGGCCGAACAGCAGCGGACGGCGCGCTTCGGCCGCGGCTTCCGCAACGACGGCAAAGCGCTCCTCGCGTGTCAGGTCGCGGCCGGCGGCATCCCGCGCCAGGCCCAGGCGGCGGATGCAGTTCTCGACGATGACCACGGCGCCGTCGACGATGATGCCGAAGTCGAGGGCGCCCAGGCTCATCAGGTTGGCGCTGACGCCGGCCTTGACCATGCCAGTGAAGACCATCAGCATCGACAGCGGAATCACCAGCGCCGTCACCAGGGCGGCGCGCAGGTTGCCGAGGAAGAGGAAGAGGATGGCGACCACCAGCAGGGCGCCCTCGACCAGGTTCTTGCGCACCGTGGCGATGGCCTTGTTGACCAGCACCGAGCGGTCGTAGACGGGCAGGGCTTGCACGCCAGGCGGCAGCGAGCGGCTGACGTCGGCCAGTTTGCGGCGCGCGCTTTCGGCCACCGCCCGGCTGTTCTCGCCGATCAGCATGAAGACGGCGCCGAGCACGACTTCGCGGCCGTTCTCGGTCGCCGCGCCGGTGCGCAGCTCGCGTCCGGGGATGACGTCGGCGACGTCGCGCACGCGGATCGGCGCGCCCTGCACGACGTCGAGCACGATGTTGCGGATCTCTTCCAGGGACTTCACCTGGCCCGGCGTGCGCACCACGAACTGTTCGCCGCCGCGTTCGATGTAGCCGGCGCCGGCATTCACGTTGTTGCGGTCGATCGCATTCACCAGCGTGGCCAGCGACAGGCCGTGGGCCGACAGCCTGGCCATGTCGGGCGCCACCTGGTATTCCTTCAGGTAGCCGCCGATGGTGTTGACCTCGGTGACGCCGGCCACGCCGCGCAGCTGCGGCGCCACGATCCAGTCCTGGATCTCGCGCAGGTCGGCCGGCGTGTAAGGGTTGCCGTCCGGCTTGCGGGCCTCGTCGGTAGCTTCGACGGTCCAGTAGAAGATCTCGCCCAGGCCGGTGGCGGTCGGTCCCATCGCCGGTTCCACCCCGGCCGGCAGCGCGGCCTTGGCCTGCTGCAGCCTTTCGCCCACGAGCTGGCGCGCGAAATAGATGTCTGTGCCTTCCTTGAACACCACGGTCACCTGCGACAGCCCGTACTTCGACAGCGAGCGGGTCTGCTCGAGCCTGGGCAGGCCGTTCATCGCGGTCTCGATGGGGAAGGTGATGCGCTGCTCGACTTCGAGCGGCGAGTAGCCGGCGGCGCCGGTGTTGATCTGGACCTGGACGTTGGTGATGTCCGGGACCGCGTCGATCGGCAGGCGCTGGTAGTTGTAGACGCCCAGGCCGGCGAGGCCGAGCACGGCGAACAGGATCAGCCAGCGCCGTGCGATGGCGAATTCGATGAGTTTCTGGAACATGTGGCCTCGCTCAGTCGTCGTGTTCGGCTTCGGCCTTGCCGAGGTCCGCCTTGAGCAGGAAGCTGCCGCCCGCCGCGTAGCCGGCGCCGGCCTGCAAGCCCTTGACGACCTCGGTGCGCTTGCCGTCCGAGCGTCCGAGCGTGACGTCCTGGGCGCGGAAGCCCCCGGCGGTCCGCACGAAGACGACGTCGTGTTCGTGGATGGTCTGGATGGCGTCGCTGGCGACCGTCACCGCGGCATGCGCCGGCGTGCCGAGCAGGTCGACCGTGGCCAGCATGCCCGGCCGCAGCTTCAGTCCGCGGTTGGGCAGCGTGATCCGGGCGGTGGCCATGCGCGTGGCTTCGCCGAGCACCGGACCGACGAAGGACACGGCGCCGTCGAGCGCCGCGCCCAGGCCGTTGACGCTGACCCTGGCCGGCATGCCGGTCCCGACCTGCGCCAGACTGTCGGCCGGGACGGCCGCTTCGATCCACACCTGCGAAAGGTCGGCGATGCTCAAGAGCGGCTTGCCGCCATCGACGGCTTGCCCGGCGACGGCCGGCTTCTCGATCACCACGCCGTCCAGCGGCGCGCGCACGGTGACGATGCTCGACACCCCGGCGTCTGCCGTAATGCCGAGCGCCTGCAGCCGCTGGCGCGCGGCCTGGGCGGCGATGTCGGCTTCCTTCAGCGCCGACTGCGCGGCGTCGAGGTCCTGGCGGGCGGAGACGCCTTCTTCCCACAGGGTTTTCTCGCGCTGCCAGGTGGTCCTGGCCAGCTTCACGCGCTCCAGCGCGCTGCCCAATTCGGCGCGCCACTGGGCCACCGCCGGGCTCTGGATGGTGAGCAGCGCCTGGCCGCGCCTGACCGCGGCGCCGGGCGTTACCAGCACCGACTGCACGATGCCTTCGGCCGGCGCGGCGAGGGCCACGCTGCGTTCGGCGTCCACGCGGATCTGGGCCGGCAGGTGCAGCCGCTCCCGGATCGTGGACGGTCCGGCGGACTCGATGGCGATGCCGTTGGCCTTGATTTGCGCCTCCGTCATCGCCACGCTGCGCTCGTCGTTGGCATGTTCCGCTTGCGTATTCTCGTCCGGATGGCGGTCGTCATGGCCGTGCGAGTCCTGGTGGCCGTCATGTTCTCCGACGGCCTGCGTGGCGGGTGCGGAAGGTTGCCGCCACAGCAGCAGGGCGGCAAGGATGGCGGCGATCGCGCACATTGCCCCGATCGTCAGTTTCTGTTTCTTTGTCATGGCTACTGTTCGCTATTCTCTATTCGTTGGATTCGGCGGGGCCGGCGATGCGCTCGATCTCGGCCAGGGCGCGCCAGGCTTCGAGGGTGCTGTTCCAGCGGCGCGACTGCGCCTGGAACCAGGTGCGCTGCGCATCCAGCACGTCGAGGAAGGAAAACTTGCCGTGCTCGAAGCCCTTCAGGGTCAGCTCGTAGGCGGACAGCGCCTGCGGGACCACATCCTGCCGCAGCAGCACGGCCTCGTTCCTGGCGGCGTCGTAGCGCGCGTGCGCGGCCGCCAGCGCCGCCGCGGTGGCGGTTTCGGCGGCGGCCAGTTCGTCCCTGGCCCGATCGCTGCGCCGCAGGGCCGCGCGCAGCGCATCCTCGTTGCGGTTGAACAGCGGCAGTGGCAGGGACAGGCCGAGCACCGCCTGGCGCCGGCCGGCCTGCTCGTCGCGCTGGGTGCCGACCGAAACCGTGAGGTCGGGGATGCGGGCCGCGCGTTCCACCTGCGCCTGGGCTTCCTGCACCGCCAGCTGGCCGCGCGCGCGGCGGATGCTGCCGGCCTCGCCGGCGCGCGCACGCAGCGCCGCCAGCGCTTCGGGCGTGGGAGGTTCATCGGGCGCTTGCGCGAGAACGAGGGCATCGGCGGGCTGGCCGGTGAGTGCGGACAGTCTGGCTTTGGCGACGGCCAGCGCGGCCGCCGCCTGCTGCAGCTCGGCGGTGGCGTCGAGCGCGGCCAGGCGCGCCTTGGTCTCGTCGATCGGCGAGACCTTGCCGGCGGCAACCCGCTTGCCGGCGACCTCGGCGCTGCGCCGCGCCAGCGCCGCCAGGGCCTCCGCCAGTTCCTTCTTGCGTTCCGCCACCACGGCTTCGTGGAAGCCGGCGATGACGTCGGCGCGGACGTCCAGGCGCCGGATTCTCAGCTCGCTGTCGGCCAGCCGGAGGGCGCCCTGGGCCAGGGCGACGCGGGCCTGGCGCTTGCCGCCCAGTTCGAGCGGCTGGTTGAGCTGGACGGTGGTGGTGCGCTTGCCGGCCTCCTGGCCTTCGCGCAGGATCTGCAGCTCGGGATTCGGCAGGCGGCCGGCCTGGGCGCTGGCGGCTTCGGCGGCCGCCAGTTCATGGCCGGCCGCGCGCACGCCGGGCTGGGCGAGCGCCAGCCGGATGGCGGTCGGCAGGTCGATGGGGGCGAGGCCGGACTCCGCCGCCGGCACCGGTTCGGCAGCGCCGCAGCGCCACGCCAGTGCGGATACGACGACCAGCACCGCCAGTCGTTTCGATGGGGTGTTCATTCGTGCTCCTGAAGATGGATGGTTTCAGGCGCGCGTGAGCGTGCGAGCCCTGTGGCTCGACGTATGGGGAATCCGCGCGCTGTTTAAGCGGCGGACGGCCACTTCGGCCGTTCGAAACGGTCCGCCGGCGGCGAAGTCGGAAAGAGGGGGATGAAGGCGACGGCCTGGCTTGCATGCGGCCCGGCGGGCGTCACGAGCAGGTCGGTCGGAATGCAGAAACTGTGGCCGAAGCTGCAGGCCGGGCAGTGAGGGTCGGACACACCGGAGGCATCGTCACCGGCCACGAAGGCGGATGCGGCCCGGGCTTCGCTGGCGTTTCGATCCTCGCTGTGGTGGGTCACGCCGGTGGAAGTCGTCACGCAGCACTGGTCCGCCACTGCCAGCGCAAGCTGGAATGGATAGACGAGCAACAGGATGATGAGGACCCAGCGGCGCATGGCAGTCATCATACCGGTTGCCGTGCGATCCGGCCAGACGTGCTCTCATGCATCGGCGCTAGAAAGGCGGCGCTTCGTCCGGCGCCGCCGGCGGCTGGTCGAGGTCGATCTCGAAGCGCAGCAGCCCATCGAGCTCGGCCCCTTCGACCAGGGCCCAGGCCTGGAAGACCGCATGCGCGCGCACTCCATGCGGCTGGCGCGATACGAGCATCACCGGCAGCGCCGGAAAGTGCGGCTGCAGCCGCACCAGCAGCGCATCGCCGATGCCGGGCACGACCCATGCGGGGGGCGGGAAAGCCAGCGCTACCCGCACTCCCTTCAGTACCGCCAGCGCGACCTCGATCTTCATGACTCAGATCCGGTCGCTTTCCTTGCGCACCACGCGCCCGATCACCAGGCATTCCGCACCCTTGCACAGCTTGCGGTGATAGCGCCGCTGGTCCGGATTGTCCGAGGTCAGCCACCACTGGCCGGCGTCGCGCGCCAGGCGCTTGACCACCGCTTCGCCCTCGTAGTTGAAGGCATACACGGCACCGTCGACCGGCTTGGTGTCCAGGGTGTTGACGATCACGATGTCGTCCTCGTACAGCGAGGGCTCCATGCTCTCGCCCTTGACCAGGATGGCAATCAGGTGCTCGGGACGCAGCTGGTGGCGCTCGATCCAGGAGCGGCGCAGGCCGAGGGTGCCGCCGTCGCGGCGCTCCGGCTCGGTCTGGAAACCGGTGATGCCGGCCGACAGGCGCAGCTTGACCATCTCGATCTGGACGAAGTCGGCGTCGTCGTTGGCGGCGGCGTGGACCGGCAGCACGTTCCCGATGCCATGCAGCGGCGCGTGGCGGGGATCGCCTTCGCCGGTCATCAGCCAGATGTGGGAAAACCCGAGTTCGCGTTCGAGGTTCAGCGCATAGCGGATATCCATCGACTTGATCCTTCCGGTCAGCCACTGGTTGACGACACTCTTGGACGCGCCGGAAGCCTTGACCAGGCCGGTCTGGCCGCGCTCGCCCTCCAGCTGGGGCAGGTGGCGATGGATGGTAAGAAGGCGATCTGCGAGAGAGTTCATGTTTAGCATCCTAAACTCGATAGGTGTAGTATTCTTGACTTGGATCAGTTTAGAGTTCTATACTCGTATCAAATACTAAACCTTTGCAAGGCAAACATCAACCACTGGAGACCCGCCATGCACGCGATCACCTTTCTCGAGCTCGCCGCTGTTCCGTTTGCCGCCGGCCTGGCGGCTACCGGCCTCGGCTTCCTGTTGCTGTGGCCGAAGTCGGGCCGCGAGGCGGTCGCGCGCTTTGCCTGCACGCTGCTGGCCTGTATGGTCGCCGGACCCTTCCTGGCGATCGCCGCCTACTGCTGGTGGCCGGCCCTGTTCGCCTCGGCGGGGCAGGCCGCGGTGCTGGCCGGCGCACCGGCCGAGCTCGGCGTGCTGCTGGCGGCGGCGCCCTTCCTGGTGCTGGCCGGCCTGCCGGCCTGGTGGCTCCTCGGCGCACTGCTGCTGTGGTTCGAGCGGCGCCGCAGCAAGGACATCGCCGAGATCGCGCACGATGCCGCCGAGGCCGTACGCCAGGTGCGCGACACGCTGTGAAGCAAGTAGGCTCGGATTTGAGTAATATCAAAGTCGTGAACGCCCCAAAGGACACGGTGTCATTGCGCGGTACAGCCGCCGGGGGAAGACGCGTGGACAGCAAAGCCGGGAAGGACAGCGACAGCAAGCCTGACGAGAAGAGCGGAGCGATCCGCCCCTTCCTCTGGTATTGGCTGTTCGGGCTGCTGCTGTTCACGCTGTCGCAGTCGCTGTTCGAGATGATGACGACATCGCCGCTGGCCTATAGCGAATTCAAGCAGCTCCTGCACAGCGGCAAGGTCAAGGAAGCCACGTTGTCCGACACCACGGTCGCCGGCACACTCGAGCAGAGCGGGCTGGACGCCGTGCTGCCGAAGCCGCGCCTCGACGCCATCAAGTGCGGCGCGGATGGCGGCTGCCCGTTCACGACCGCCCGCGTGAGCGACCCCGATCTGGTCAAGGACCTGGATGCGGCCAAGGTGCGCTATACCGGCAAGCAGAACAGCGAGTGGCTGTCGACCCTGCTGTCCTGGATGCTGCCCATCCTGCTGCTGTTCTGGCTGTGGAGCGCCATGCTGAAGCGCGGCGGCATGACGGCCGGGCTGTTCGACATCGCCAAGAGCCGCGCCCGGGTCCATATGCAGAGCAAGACCGGGATCAGCTTCAGCGACGTCGCCGGCGCCGACGAGGCCAGGGAAGAGCTGATGGAGATCGTCGAATTCCTGAAGAACCCGCAGCGCTACCGCCGCCTCGGCGGACGCATCCCGAAAGGCGTGCTGATCGTCGGCGCGCCCGGCACCGGCAAGACCCTGCTGGCCAAGGCCGTGGCCGGCGAGGCCGGGGTGCCCTTCTTTTCGATCAGCGGCTCGGAGTTCGTCGAGATGTTCGTCGGCGTCGGCGCGGCGCGCGTGCGCGACCTGTTCGTACAGGCGCAGAAGGTGGCGCCCTGCATCATCTTCATCGACGAGCTCGATGCGCTGGGCCGGGCGCGCGGCATCGCCGGCACCGTCGGCGGCTACAACGAGCAGGAGCAGACCCTGAACCAGCTATTGGTCGAGATGGACGGCTTCGATACCGGGAATGGCGTGATCATCCTGGCCGCCACCAACCGTCCGGAGATCCTGGACCCGGCCCTGCTGCGCCCGGGCCGCTTCGACCGCCACGTCGCCCTCGACCGTCCCGACCTGCGCGGACGCCAGCAGATCCTGCAGGTCCACGTGCGCTCGGTGGCGCTGGCCGACGACGTCGACCTCGGCCGCATCGCCGCGCGCACGCCCGGCCTGTCCGGCGCCGACCTCGCCAACCTGGTCAACGAGGCGGCCCTGCTGGCGGCGCGGCGCGACAAGGAGCGGGTCGACCGCAGCGACTTCGACGAGGCCATCGACCGGGTCATCGCCGGCCTCGAAAAGCGCTCGCGCCTGATCAATCCGCTCGAGAAGGAGACGGTGGCCTTCCACGAGGCCGGGCATGCGCTGGTGGCCGAGTTCCGCCGCTACGCCGACCGCGTGGCCAAGGTCTCGATCATTCCGCGCGGCATCGCCGCGCTCGGCTATACCCAGCAGATGCCGACGGAGGACCGCTATCTGCTGCGCAAGAGCGAACTGCTGGACCGGATCGACGTCTACCTGGGCGGCCGGGTGGCGGAGGAACTGGTGTTCAACGACGTCTCCACCGGCGCCCAGAACGACTTGCAGATGGCGACCGACCTGGCGCGCCACATGGTCACGCAGTACGGCATGAGCGAACAGCTGGGGCTGGCCGCCTTCGAGCAGGCGGCGGGCACCACCCTCTATGCCATGCCGCCGGGCCAGCGCAGGGAGTACAGCGAACGCACCGCGCGCCTGATCGACGCCGACATCGGCCGCCTGCTGTCCGAGGCACACGAGCGCGTGCGCGCGACCCTGCGCGAGCGGCGCAAGCTGCTCGACGCGCTCGCCCATGCGCTGCTGGAAAAGGAAACCGTCGACCGCGAAGCCCTCGATGCGCTGCTGCGCCAGGAACAGCAGGCGGCGACGCCCAGGGAGCTGGTGCAGCGCCAGGGCTGAGCTCGCGCCGAATCCTAGCCACTATCGAGCCGGACCTCGGCTGCCTGCATGACGGGAGCGGGCCGGCGCGGCGCCAGCAATTCCAGCGCGGCCTCCACCACGCGCTCCGGTTCCACGCCCGCCAGGCAGGCATGATGGCCGGCCGGGCAGGTGCTCCTGAAGCAGAAGCGGCAGGGCACGTCCTGGAACAGCACCCGGCTGCGCACCTTCCAGGGCGTGTGCTGGGGATTGGTCAGCGCATACAGGGCGACCACCGGGGTGCCGACCGCGGCCGCCACATGGGCCGGTCCGCTGTTGTTGGTCAGCGCCACGGCGGCCAGGCTCAGCGCCGCACCCAGCTCGCCCAGGCTCAGCTGGCCGGCCAGCGAATGCGTCGGCACGCCGCAGCCGGCACGGATATCCTCCACCAGTGCGGCATCGAGGGCGCCGCCGGTCAGCACCACCGGTAGTCCGGTGCGGCGCACCAGCAGGCCGAGGGCACGCGCCCAGTGGCCGGCCGGATAGCGGCGCGAAGCCGCGCTGGCGCCGGGGTGCAGCAACAGCCAGGGCCGGTCGGCATCGATACCCAGGCGCAACAGGCGTACGCGCACGGCGGCCAGGTCGGCGGCGCGCAGCGCGAAGGAGAGCGGCGGCGCTGCCGCCTGGCGCGGCACGCCGGCGCGGACCACCAGCTCGAGTTGGCGCTGCACCTCGTGGCGCACCATGCGCCGCGGTTCCGGATCCTCGACCCAGTCGCTCAGCAGGTGGTAGGGATTCTCGCGGCAGTGCGCCAGCCGCAGCGGGATGCCGGCCAGCCAGCACAGCATTGCCGCCGGCAGGGCGCTTTGCGTATAGGTCGTGAACACCACCGCCGCGTCGAAGCGGCGGGCTGCCAGTTCCGATGCCAGCGCCGTCAGGCCGGCGGGCCCGGCAGGAAGCTCGCTCTGCATCCAGGGCGCCGCGTGCACGATCGCCTCGTCGACCTCTGGAATGAAGGGCAGGGCCGCCGCGCCCGACGGCGAGGTCAGCAGGGTCAGGCTGCGTCCGGGGGCGGCGTCGCGCAGGGCCCGCATCGCCGGCGTGCACATCAGCACGTCGCCGAGGGCGTCCAGGCGCACGCAGAGGATGCGGTGAGCCTGCTGCCAGCACTGCAGCGGGTCCGGCTTCATGCGAGGTCTCCATGGCTGGCGATCAGCACCGCCGCCGCATACAGGTTGGGTGCCATGCGGGTCGGGATGCGGCGCGGGCCCAGCCGCCATTCGGTCTCGTTGCCGTTATCGAGGAGCAGCGTGCGGCAGCCGGCGCGGTTGCCGGCTTCGACGTCGTGCAGGATGTCGCCGATCATCCAGGAGGCGCGCAGGTCGACGCCGTGCTCGTGCGCCGCCTGCAGCAGCAGGCCGGGCAGGGGCTTGCGGCAGAGGCAGTCGCGGGCGTAGGCGGCGACGCTGCCTTCCGGATGGTGGGGGCAGTAATAAAAGCCGTCCAGGATGAGCCGTTCGCGGAACAGCAGGTCCTGCAGGCGGTCGTGGACGGTGCTCATTGCCGCTTCGCCGAAGCGTCCGAAGGCGATGCCGGCCTGGTTGGTGAGGACGAACAGCCGGTAGTCGAGCCGCGACAGCAGGCGCAGGGCCGCGCCGGCGCCGCTGCACAGCGTGATGCGCCCGGGCTCGACCTTGTCGGGCAGGTCGTCGACCAGGGCGCCGTCCTTGTCCAGGAAGACTGCCTTCATGGCCAGGAGGCCTCACGCAGCAGGATGTTCAGGCGGCGCATGGCCTCCCCCGTATGATGATCTGAGCCGTTCGACTGTGCGCGGAACGGCAGGGTTCCCTTGGGAGCGGAGGGACTGAATCTGCATCAACAGAAAAGGCTGTGTTCGCGTTAATTCGGTGACTGCGCCATTTAGCTGAGCTGGACGGCGGCTTGCAGCAGATGCCGGGGCGCCGTCAGCCGCCGCGCATCCAGCATGCGTTGCCAGCCCGAATAATTGATCAGGTAACGGCTTGCCACGCCGCGAAACCGCACCAGCCAGCTCTTGAACCGGCTATGCCAGCCGTTCACGTTTTGCACGTGGATCGCGCCGCGTGTGCGCTCTCCCGCCTGCATGTTCACCCACGCATGCGCGATACCTGAGCGC
>NZ_JBFTRV010000034.1:0-17613 GCF_056399665.1 Massilia sp. 01N410
CACCGATATCGACGGCTTCCAGATCAACGGCAAGGGCAGCACCACCGTGCGTGCCGGTATCTATATGAACGGCGGTAACTCGTCGGTCTCGAACAGCTGGGTCCATGACGTCGCCACCGCTTCCGGCTGCGACAGTCGCGGCGGCGCCGGCATCGTCGTCGACCAGAGCCGCGGCAAGGCCTACGGCAACTACGACATCGTCGGCAACAAGGTGCACAACGTCGGCGGCGGTTGCGGCTATATCCAGGGTATCTACCATTCGTCGTCGGGCCGGATCGTCAACAACGTCGTGTACGCGACCAGCCAGGGCATCAACATGGGCCATGACGACCACAACATCCTCGTCATGAACAACACCTTGTTCGGCAACTCCGGCTACGGCGTCTATTTCGGCGGCTGCAAGGAAGCCTATAACAATGGTTGCCCGACCCGCGGCATCATCATCAACAACAACATCATCTACGCGAACGCCGGCGGCATCCAGGGCCCGATCACGTCCGAAGACGTCGGCAACAGCGTGGCCAACAACCTGGTGTACGGTAACCGCAACAACTTCGACCTGGCCAGCCCGAGCGCCTCGACCAAGACCGGCCTCATCAGCGCCGATCCGCAGTTCGTGAATTACATCGGCACCGGTGGTGGCGACTATCGCCTGAAGACCACGTCCCCTGCGATCAGCAAGGGCTTGACCAACTACGCTCCCACCACCGATATCAATGGCGTCCGCCGCGGCGCAAAGATCGACCTGGGCGCATACGAAACCAACCTCAACTAACGCAGTACCAGGGCCGGCCGCCAGGCCGGCCTATTGCGATAACGATAAGATCGCAGGCTTGCCCTGTCGAGTACGTCCCTGAGAACCTCGCATGTCCTGGCCATTTCCTCCTCCGTCAGGGTAGGATGGACCAGGAAGGCGATACTGGTCTCTCCTAACTCCCGCGCCACCTCCAGCCTCGCACGCGGCCGCATCCCGGTGTCGGCGAAGGCCTGTTCCATATACACCTCGGGGCAAGTCCCCACCAGGCAGGGCACGCCCGCCGCCTGGATTTCGTCCACGATGCGATCCCGTGTCCATCCTTCCCGCAAATGGTCAGGCTCCACGAACGCATAGAACCTGTAGTAAGCATGGTCGACCTCCGCGGGCACGACCGGGACCCTGACAGCGGCGAAATCCCTGCATACGGTGTCGAGCCGCTGTGCATTGGCACGCCGTCGTGCGCTCCAGCCTTGCATCCTGCGTAACTGGATGCGGCCGATCGCGGCTTGCATTTCCATCATGCGCCAATTGGTCCCGAACGACTCGTGTACCCAGCGGAATCCCGGCGGGTGCTCGCGCACGTACACGGCCTGCCACGATTTGCCGTGGTCCTTGAACGACCACATGATCGACCACAGCCGCTCGTCGTTGGTCGTCACCATGCCGCCTTCGCCGCCGGTGGTAATGATCTTGTCCTGGCAAAAAGACCATGCACCGACGTGCCCGATACTGCCGACCATGCGTCCCTTGTAGCGCGCGCCATGTGCTTGTGCACAGTCCTCGATCACGTAGAGTCCATGTTCCTTGGCCAGCGCCATGATCGGGTCCATGTCGCATGGCCAGCCAGCCAGGTGCACGCAGATGATCGCCTTCGTGCGATGCGTCAGCACCGGCGCGATCGTTGCAGCACTGATGTTCTGGCTGTCACGGTCGACATCGGCGAATACAGGCGTAGCGCCGGCGGTGACGATGCAGGAGGCCGATGCAAAAAAAGTGCGTGGCGTGACGACCACTTCGTCGCCCGGCCGGATGCCGATCGCCTTGAGCGCCACGTCCAGCGCCAGGGTACCGTTCGCCAGCGCCACTGCGTGCGAGGTCGTGGCCCAGTCGGCAAACTCCCTTTCGAACGCGCGGCATTCCTCGCCCGTCCAGTAATTGACCCTGTTCGACAGGATGACATTTGCGACCTTTGCCGCCTCTTCATCGGTAAAGCTCGGCCAGGGGGAAAATTTCGTGTTTAACATGGCATCAACCCAAGATGGTCTTGAAGATGTATACGAGGTCGCGCAGCAGCGAGTAGTTAACGAAATACTCCCTGTTGATCCTCACCTTGTCCGGCCAGATCACGTGGTCGTTGAACCAGACGGGATCCTCGGCCGTCGACAACAATGTTTCCTCGTCCTTGTACTTGATCGAGGCCGGGCCGGTGATCCCGGGACGTAACAGCAAAATCACGCGGTCCTGCCCCTCGATCCGGTCGGCGTAACCGGCGACGTCGGGCCGTGGGCCGACAAAGCTCATGCTCCCCATCAGCACATTGAATAGCTGCGGCAACTCGTCGAGCTTATATTTGCGAAACAGCCTCCCCGACCTGGTGATGGCGGCCAGGTTCTGCGCGGTGATCGGGCTGCGCGCCGCACTGGATGGCCGCATCGTCTTTATCTTGCAGACACGTATCCGTTTTCCCCGCCGTCCCACCCTCTCATGAACGAAGAAACCGTTGCTTCTGGTCTCGAGCGCGGCGACGGTCCAGCATACGGCGATCAATGGCAGCAGGAACGCCAGCCCAATGATGGAGAAGACGATGTCGAACAATCGCTTCCAGAAGAAATCGAAGGTGGTCATGGTCATGTTTCGCCGATTCATGGCATGCCACAGGCGGCCAGGAAGCGCTTCCCCAGCACCGGGTAGGTCAGATTCTCGAGCACGAAGGCCTTGCCGCGCTGCCCCATCGCCCGCCGTTCGTTGGCGTCCAGGGCCAGTAGCCTGCTTATGCCCTCGACGACGGCCTGCGGGCTTTCCGGCTCGACGGTCAGTCCGCAGCCGGCTTCGCTGACCGGGTCGTTGCCGGCCGCCACCGCATGCAGCACCGGGCGAGCCGCCATCATGTAATCCATCAGCTTGTTCGGTGCGATGCCGAAACGATACAAAGGCTGGCGATGCCAGCCGATGTAAGCAATGTCGAAGGATCGCAACAACGATGGAATGGCACGTTTGGAAACCGGTTCGAGGAACCAGATATTGCTGAGGTTTTCGAGAGCGGCACGCTGCTGCAGGCGCGTCTTTTCCGGTCCTGAACCGACCAGCACGAACGCAATGGGCTCGCCACGCACCAGCCGGGCCGCATCGAGCAGGTTGTCCAGGGCGTTCGAGACGCCGTGGTTGCCCGCATAGCCGACAACGGCCATGCCCTGGGCGCGTAGTCTTGCCAGCAAGTTGCCGGCCTCCTCCGGCAGCTCACACACCGTGTCATGCCACTCGGCCGGATCGATGCCGTTGGTCACGAGATGCAGCTTGTCCGGCGCCAATCCGCGCGATTCCATGTACTCGCGCACCTTGGGCAGGATCGATACGACGCTGTCGGCGTTGCGATATGCGAAGTCTTCAGCTTGCTGCACGAGCATGATGAAGGGGTGCCATTTCGACATCCCGCCCAGTTCCATCGGCGAAAGAGGCCATAAGTCGTGCACTTCGAACAGTAGCCTGGCACCAGCGAGCCGCGCAATGCGGTGTGCCGGCCAGATGTCCATCGGATAGGTACTGGAAGCGATGACCACATCCGGCCGGAAATCGCGTGCCAGCCGGCTGGCGTCGCGATACAGATTCATGACGAAGGAGGCCATGTTCCTGACACGGCCAATGCCGTTGCCCCGGTAGGCTGGCGTCCGCAGCCAGCTGTATTCGATGCCGTCGATGGTTTCGTCCAGGCGCGGCGCTCCGGCCAGATCCGGTTGATGGGTGCGGATGTGTGAATTATCCGACGCCATGATGCGGACCCGGTGCCCGGCGCGCACCCACTCGCGCGCCAGATAGTAAGGGCGGTATTCCATGCCATGCCGGGGAGAGCCGGCATAGTGATTGATCAGCAGGATGTCCATCCGGTCCTCCAGGCTGAGTGACGAATTGAAGGGCTAGCGCGGATAGAGCTGGTGCTTGCGCAATCGGTTGACGCCATTACGCAACCATTGCACGGGCTCGTAGAGGTTGCGGTAGTCCCGGAACGACTTGATCGGTGTGCGCATGATGTGCTCGAACTGCTCGTGCGACAGGCGCAGTTTTTTCACGACGTAAGCCAGATCCTGCTGCTGCAGCTCTTCGGCGTAAGGGGGCTTCTGCATCTCGGCCAGCGCCTGCGCCCGGGTGATCTGCCCGGCATTGATCAGGTCGGACAAGTGGCCATATCGCTTGTCGACGCCAAACTTGCGTGGCAGGACATAGCCTTGGTAGAAGCGCGTGTAGATCGATTCATGGTGCTTGCCGCCGTAATCCTTCCAACCCAGCTGGTTGCGCAGCAATTCCATCGCCTCCCCCTTGTCGTAGTCGACGTAATTGAGAATGGAGACGATGCGAATGCCGCGCAGGACGTTGACGTAGATGAGGTACGGCAAGCTGAAGTGCGGATAGGTCGTCAGCTTGACGCTGCCGAAACGGCGGTGCACGTCCCTGATATAGCGCCAGTCGGAATGTCCGTAAGACCAGTCGGGGACGCTGATCGATTCGGTGGCGAAATTCATCCCCGAGATGATGTACTTGATGCCGCGAGCCGCCGCTTCTTTCCACAACAAGGCACCGATCGCGTGATCGGTCGGGATCTCCCCATCCGGCGTCGAGGCCTCGAGGAAGGCGCGCTGCAGGTCGCGGAACTCTTCCCAGTCGACGACATGGGTGTGCAGATCGATGCCGATGTTGCGCAACACGCGTTCAATGTTCTTTGTCGCGAGTTCGGAATTCCAGCCATTGTCGAAGTGCACGGCAAGCGGACGCAGGCCCTGCTGCTTGACCAGCCAGGCCACGTAGGTACTGTCGACCCCGCCGCTGACGCCGATGATGCAGTCATACTCACGTCCCCGTCCGGCGGCACTGATGCGCTCGACCAGGGTACGCAAGGCCTCGCGTCCGCGAATGCCGCGCAGCCGGCGCGCATTGACCAGTCCGTCATAGCGGAGGCAGTGGCAGCACAGGCCCTGTTCGTCGAACGTGATGCTGCGATCGGCCACGGTATCCATGATGCAGCGGGTACAGGCCCGATAAGTCTGCCCGGAAGTGGTCGGGTAGGTGAGGTTTTGCGTAAGGGACGTCATTTGAATAGCCTTTCGAGTTCTTCATACTCGGGATACGTGATAAGCACGGCATTGTGCTTCCCATGGAAAACGAACATGCTGCCGGCCGCCAGCCCGGACGCGCCGGCGCCCGCCCCCGCACGGAGATCGGGCAAGCCGGCCGCGCCGCCGGCGGCCACCACCGGAATCGACACCGCTTTGCAGAGCCGTCCCACCAGTTCCAGGTCGTAGCCTTCCATCGTGCCGTCGCGGTCGATCGCATTCAGCAGGATCTCTCCGGCGCCAAGCCCTTCCATCGCGCGCGCGTACTCGACCGGCTCGCGCTTCAGGTCGCGTGTGCCGCCGGCCACGCAGACCGTGTACTTGCCCATCCAGTTGCGGCGTACGTCGATCGACACGATCACCCCCGAGCGGCCAGCCAGCGCAGCCGCTTCCTCGACCAGCTGCGGCTGGTCGGCGGCGGCAGTGTTGAGCACCACCTTTTCGACCCCGAGCGCGTAGAGGCGCTTGATGTGGTCGATACTGGTGATCCCGCCGCCATAGGCGAACGGCATGAAGGCTTCGCTCGCGATGTCGGCCAGGAGTTCGAAATCGGGAGCGCCGCGTCCGCCGGCGATACCGATGTCGAGGAAGACCAGTTCATCGACTTCCTTCTCGTTAAAGATGCGTACCGCATTCACCGGGTCGCCGATGTAGCGGGGGTTCTTGAACTTCACCGTCTTTACCAGCCCGCGGTTTCGCATCAGCAGGCAGGGAATCACTCGAGCGTGCAACATCACATCTCCGTAAAGTTATGCAGCAATTCCATACCGAAGCGATGGCTCTTTTCCGGGTGAAACTGAACCCCATATACATTGTCGCGTTGGACCATCGCTACGAATTCGCCGCCGTAACCGGCCCCGGCCAGCACATCGGCGCCGTCGCGGCAAACCAGGTGATACGAGTGGCAGAAATAGAATCGGGACCGGATCTCCAGCGCACGCAACAACGCGCTATCGCGCCGCGGCAATAGCGGACTCCAGCCCATATGAGGCACCTTGAAGCCGCTGTCGGCGCTGAAGCGGAAGCGCTGCGCTTCGGCGTCGAGCAGGCCCAGCCCATCAAGCCTGCCTTCCTCGCTGCGCCTGCCCAGCATCTGCATGCCCAGGCAAACGCCCAGCAAAGGCACCTTGTCGCGCAGGGCCTTCCGGCGCAGCGGTTCCACGAGGCCGCGCTCGGTGAGCGCGGCGATGCCGTTGTCGAACGCGCCTACGCCAGGCAGGATGATCTTCTCGGCCCGGTCGATGTCGCTGGCGGTCGATGCCAGCTGTGCCTGCGCGCCGACCTTGCGCAGCATGTTGAGCATCGAGCCCAGGTTGCAGACGCCGTAATCAATGACAGAGATCATGCTTCGCCTCCCATGGCTGTTTCGCCGTGCCTTGAAAAGAACGCAAGCCGAGCGTATCGAGATAGAGTGCTTCGAGCGTCTTCTCCTGTCCTTCCCAGCAAAATTCGCCGGCGGTTCGCGTCAGCGCTGCCTGCAAGGCATGCGGGTCGCGCCCCAGCAAGGACAAGACGCCTTCGCGGATCGCCGCCGGCGAGATGCCGCTCGCCACTTCGCCGATCGCATGCCTGCGCACGAATTCACTTTGCTCCCTGGTGGGTGAAACCAATACCGGTTTGCCTGCCATCACGTACTCGAACAACTTGTTGGGCATGCAGTATTCATAGCTGAGCGACGTGGGTTCGATCACGGACAATCCGAAGTCGGCTGCAGCGGTGTAATCGAGCAGCCGTTCCGGCGCCACCGCCGGGTGGTAATGGATGCCTGGAAGGTGTTGCGCTTCTTTGGCGACCCAGTCGGCCAAGGGTCCGTAGCCCATCACGACCAGCGCCGCGCGCCCGGCCAGTGCGGAAAATGCCTCGACCAGGATGCGTATTCCCCGGCCTTCGCCGATATACCCCTGGTACAGAAAGATCGGCGTGCCGGGCTCGATCGAAAACGCGGTACGGAAATGGCCCGATGGTTTTACCTGGCGGCGCGACGGACAGTTGTACAACACCGTCGTGTTGTGCAGCCCATACTCGCGGACATACCACTGCTCGATCGCACTTCCCACGAAAATGCAATGGTCTGCGTGCCCGATCAGCCTGCGCTCGACCTGCCTGGTCAGCAACTTGCGCATGCCGGACAAGTTATTGGTTTCCGTCTCGAGCTCATGGGCGTCATACACGAGCTTGGCCTTTGTCTTGCGCTTGAGCATGACCCCGAGCGGCAAGGTTGCGACGCTGTGGCAGTTCACGCATCCGAGTTCTTCCTTGCGGTAAAGATGGTAGACCGCACGGCTCCAACTGGCGGTGCGTGCCAGCTTGCCCACCAGACCGCTGCCTTTGCGTTGACCAGGGCGCACGATGCAAATGTCGTCCTGCAGCTTCTCGACGGGCGCCAAGCCCTCCTCTCCCACACCCACGAGGTCAATCCGGTCGAAAAGCGCCAGCTGCGACAGTGAGCCAGCCTCGCGCAAGATCCGGCTCTCGTTCAGGAATGCTGACGGATACAGATGAATATTGATCATGGTCCGTTTCCTTTTCGTTTATCCGGCACCTGCGCTTGCCGTGTCCTGTTGCAATAGTTCGCGTAGGCGCCCATCGCAGCGCCGGCGAGCATGTCATCGAAGGTCTTGGCTGTCATCAGCAGGAACAGCGACATGCAGATCAGGTTCCAGGCCAGCAGGCATTGGCCGGACCGGGTTCGGCCCAGCCAGCCGCGGACGAACAGCCTGAACGTGGTAAGCGCCAGCATCAGCAACAGGTAGGCGAAGCCGAAAAAGCCGAGGTCGACCCAGGCCGACAGGATGTTGTGCGAGTACCCGCCCGGGGGATAGCTGGCGTAATCGCCCAGCAAGGGGTGGTTTGCGATCGTCGACAGAGCGTGCCGCGTGAGGTCATGCCTGGCATTCGCGGAGTCGGAGTGGGACAGATCGAACAATTCCCACACCCGGCTGTCGGGCGCGTTTTCCATCAACGTCTGTGGACTGATACTGAACAGGGCAACACCCAGCACCAGGATGCAAAGGACGTGTAGCCAGTTTTTCGCCCGATACAGCTCGACAAGCGGCAGCACGAACAGGACGGCGACCAATTCGCTGCGCGAACCGTTCAGGAACAGAGCCGCAACCGCCATGCAGTAAAGTGCCAGGCGTGCCACGAGCAGCCGGACAAAACAGATGACCGCGACGAAGGTCAGTACGTAGGAGCGGGCGAATCCCTGGTAGGTCGCCACGCTTTCCGGGTTGCTGGGGTCGCCAAGCTCTCCGGGCTGGAAACTGCCGTCCGTCGAAAACACGAAGATGGTCGCGGACATGATCAACAAGGAAACCAGCATCAACATCGCCGTCTTCCGGTTGGAAAAATCGACGTTCTTGAAGATGAGGTAGATGTTGATGAAATAGAGAATCGACAGCACGTGGGTCTGCACGATGATGGTGTCGGCACCGAAGGCGGCGTTGATCACGACAATCACCAGGAAGTAGGCCAGGAAAAAGCCGAATTGCACGTCGGTCGGCGCTATCCGGTACCTGGCGACCTTTACCGCACGCAAGTAGGCATAGGCAAGCGGCCCTGCCAGCACGATGGACACGATTGCGAAATACCCGCCCAGGAAAGCCCGCATGACCCCCATGCCGATCAGCGTCTGGTAGAAAAAGAAGCCGGGAAAAAGGAGCAGAAAGGCGACCTGCTCCGGTCCGGAAGGGTTGACCGCTCTGGTCCTGGCTGCGAGGGCGTATGTGGCATCCATGGGATCCCCGCTAGTTGATCAGCTCGCAATACATCGCCCTGTCGGCCTCGTCCGACAAGGACGAGTTGTGCCAGAGCAGGGTGAAATTGCCATCGAAGCGGCGGCAGACCTGCTTGTAGTGCTCCATGGCGGCGAGCGCACGAGCTCCGTGCCCCAGCCCCATGTTTTCCTCGTCGATGACCGAATTTTCCATGACCACCAGCGGCCGTTGCTTCAGTCCGAGTGGCCGGCGCTCGGCGAGGTCATACATTGTGTATTCTTGACAGGTTCCGGTACGAAAACCGGCGACGGTCGGGTAGGACAAGGTGCTGTCGTAGGCCAACGCGTTCTGGTCCCACAAGCGGGCAGTCTCTGCCACGTCCCAGCGCAGGTAGTGCTGGCGTCCGCCCAGTTCTTCCTGGACGATGCCTTCCTGCTCCATCGCGCGGCGCAGGGTTGCGACGGAGTGGGCGAACACGGTCGGGTGGCGGTAGGTGTTATAGCCTGGATGGATACCGACCAGGTGTCCGCGCGCATGGACCATCCTCAGCAGTCCTCGCATACGGGGATCGTCGAGGCTGGGGGCCAGATCCATGCTGCTGTCGGTCGGGGCGGGAATGAAATTGAAGGTAACCTGGTTGCCGGCCTTTTCGTTGACATCCATGATCCAGGACAGCGCATGCCAGTAAGGATCGCGCGTCTGGTTGCCGCGCCTCACCTCCCAGTAATTGTCTAGGGTGGGGATCAGCGCGCCGAGCGAACGTTGCCGGTATGCGTGCCCCAACAGTCTCTTCCCAAGGCGGAACATCGATGCGCAGGCGGGATCGAAGGGCAAGTCGACGTCGCAGCTGACCAGCGTGCGCGCCACACGCCGTTTGCGTTCGAGTCCGGGCCACAAGCGCGACATCGTCGCCCACAGGATTTCCACGTACTCGTCGACGACCGGGCGGCACAGGAAATCGAGGCGTGCGGCCAGCGACGCGGCGGCCGGGAAGCGGTCATGCCGGTCGCGCGTGCTGCTTGTCAACTCCTCCTGGCGCGCAAGCATGAAGAATGCCGATCCGAACACGTCGAGCATCAAGCTCGCACGTACGCCATCGAATGTGACGCCGGGCTCGCCGAACAGGATGGGAATGTTCGGCTCGGATAACCGGACCTCGAGGCCGCTCTCGGCAAGGTCCCAGTATCGAGGGATGTCCGCGCCCTTCATGCCGGCCGCGAAGAAGGCATCCGACAAGTCCAGTGTCTTGCCCGCTGAGCTCATGCGCACCGTCTCCCCAGGGTTGAATGTGAGCGTGTACTCCAGCCCCAGAAATTGACCGAGGACGACGTCCGCAATCCAGCGGCGCTCGGGGATCCAGCTTGCAGGGAGAGCAAGGTGCAACATTATTTTTTCCCGATGAGTGACAGCATGGTCTGGCGAACCATGAGGAGGCGCGACGGCGTTTTGCTGATGTGAAAATACGGCGTGGGCGTACCTCCAAACGAGCGCATGAAGGCTGCGACCGGTTCGATCATCGAACCGCAAAAGTTGTACTCGCGAGTGACGCCGGCCGCGTGCAGGATGGTCGCCCACAGGCAGAGGCTGTTCGCGCCGCTCTGGCGGTAGGCCGGATCCATCCCTGCAATCAAGCCGTAGGCACTGTGCTGATCCCAGACGAAGTAGTAACCGGCGTGCGGTACGCCAGCCTCATCCATCACAATGATCACCTTGCAGCAGCCGCGTTTTTGGCATGCGGCATCCAGCCTGTAGGCCAGTTCGTCTGCAAACGATGACGCCAGTCCTTGGCGTTCAAACGTTTTGTGGTTCAGCTCGAGAAGTACGTCGATAGGCAAGTCATCGCGCACCTGTAAACGATTTTCCCTTTCCAGCTTGCTGAGCAAGCGACGCACTTTGCCGTCCAGTCCCGTCCATAGTTTTTCCCTGTCGGACAAGTCAGGCAGGATGAAAGAATAGTATGTCGTTTGCCTGAAGCCATTCCAGAAAAAAGGCTGCCAGTTCCAGAGGCGGGAATCCCAGGTTTGCGCGAAGTGATCGAAAGGCGGCAATTGATCGATCAGCGCCTGCATGAGTTCTCTTTCGTTGCTGAATTGAACCGACGGCTTGCCTTCGAGCTGGTGGAGCCAGGGTCCAAGGATCGGTGTCAACGCCGGCTGGGTGAAGATCTGCATGCCCAGCCGCCGGCGCAGCACATAGGGCATGGCAGCGACAACCACCCCGTTCTTCTTCACGAGCGCGACATCCCATCCCTCGGGTCCGACCGCCGCGTCCAGCCACCAGTCACGGGCGAACATGTGCAATGAAGCTTCCTGCTGGCAGAATGCGCGATACTCGTCCTTGGGCGAGCCTGCACTCTCCCGCGGCTGTGCCTCCTCGGTCAGTTGTGACTGCTCCACCTCTAATAGTGCTTCCTTGGTCGCTGCAGTTGTCATGCACCCTCCAGAAACTAAAAACGGTTCAGTGTCCGCTTGCCAAGGCCGACCTCAGGCCCTGTCGCAAACGCAACAGCCGCGATGGTGTTTTGCTGATCGTGAATATGGGCGTCTGTTCGGTTGCGAAGCTGCGTACATAAGGCTCGATGGACGGATTCATGTTTCCGAGAAAATCGTATTTCGGCGCCACCGTCGCGCAGAACTTTATAGTTTCCCATTGGCAGAAACTCGGTGCGCCCGTGTGCCACAGCTTGGGATCGGATCCTTTTATTAACGCATATGCGCAATGGCTGTCCCAGACCGTGTATGTGCCGGCCACATGCCTTCCTGTCTCGTCGACGGCGATATTGATCCTGCGGCAGTTGTGCTCGACACAGGCAGCATCGATCCGGCGCAGGCAATCGTCGGAAAATGACTGCGAAATGCCTCGATTGGCGAGCGTCATTTTATGCAGGGCCAGGAAAGCGTCCAACGGCAGGTCGCTGCGAATATGTAAGTTGTAGCGATCAATTGCTTGCTTGCAGTGCTTTCGTCGCGAGCCCTCGAACTGTTTCCAGAGGTCGCGCAGGTCATGCAGGGCGGGGATCACATAGGTGTATTCCGTGGTCTGGCTAAAGCCATTCCAGTAAAACGGCAGCCAGTTCGACAAGTTCTTGTTCCAGGTCTGCCTGAAATGGTCGAAACGTGGCAACTGCTCGATCAGTGCATGCATGATCTTTTGTTCATTGTTGAGCCTGGTCCTGGTGCTCATTCCTATCTTCGGTATCCATGGACCAAGCATTGGCGTCAGGGGCGGTTGCTGGATGACCTCCATGCCGACGCGGCGGACGATGGCAAACGGCATTGCACCGATGATCTGTTCGTTCCTCTTGACCAGCACCACGTCCCAATTGGCCGGCCCCACCGCGGCATCGAGCCACCAGTCGGTGGAAAATATCGGGATCGACGACTCCTTTTCACATAGCCTGCGATACTCGGTTTTGCGGGATAGCGCACCGGCGCGGCTCGGTGGGCTTTCCGCTTGCGTGTCGACGAAATTTCTCACGATTGCATCCATTGCTCGCTCCGGTCATGGAAAGTTCATTAGTCATTGCAGCTGTTCAACCCGGCCGACTGCCCGATGCCGCGAATCGCCGGCGCACGCGAACCTGTAACTGGCAACGAGGTTCACGAGGTCGAATGTGCAGTAGATGGCCACGAAGGCGGCCACATAGGTTTTTTCATCGAGCGGGACGACATAGTGCGAGCCCGCCGCGAGCACGAGAAAGACCAATAGGCCGACCTGCCACAGGAATTCAAAACGGTTTCGCTGCGCAACGATTGCCACCAGGCTCAGGGGGTTACTGATGAAGCGCAGGTAGAACATCGGGCACATGAGTTGCGCGTATTCCCCGGCTATACGCCACCGTTCTCCGAATACGATCGCAAACAGTGCGGGAGCGCAAAACAGCAAGACCAGGAACGGCGGCGTCGCAATCGCCGTCAATTTCCTCAGCGTGGACAGGAATTGGCTCCGGCAATTCTCGCCCGCATGGAAGCGCTCGGCGATTTCCTGTCGAAAAACGTCACCGACCGAGGTGGATATCAGCGAAAGAGGCAGCGCGACCACCCTTTCCGCAAGCATGAAAAATCCTGCAGCAGACAAGCCGAACGTCATGTTGATGAAAATCGCCGGCAGTTGTATCGAAAGCGCTCCCAGCGCATGTGCCGGAACCAGAAGCTGCGGGCAGCTCTTGTAACGTTTCGCCAACGCCCACATTCTCCCGGCATCGATGGCGCGCCAATAACGCGGGCTATGGCGGCGAATCATGTTCGCCATCAATCCTATCGCCAGCGTCTGCCCGGAAATAAGACCGATTACCAGTCCACCGGCGCCGGCACGCATCAGTCCAAGGCCGAGCTGCACCGTCGCCGTTCCGCCGCTATGCAGCACGCGCCGGTGCGCCATCATGAAGTACAGTTTGTGCCGGTTGCTCCAGTAATTGAGATTCGTATAGATACCGTTCAACAGGACCGCAAGCGGTACCAGATACAGCCAGGTCGACATCGCCTGGTTTCCCAGTGCACTGGCAATCGGCCGATTGAACGCGCACATGCACGCAAACAGGACGGCACTCACAAGCAGACTGATCACCACCGACAAGGCCGCGAGGTTGGTGGCATCCCCGTCTTTCCGCGGCAGCATGATCGCCAATTCATAGCGGCCGGTCGACATTACCGAAAGCGGCGATACGACTGCGACAAACAGCGCGAGCACGCCGAACTGCTCTGGCGTATAAATGCGCGCCAGCACCGGCATGACCGCGAGTGGTATGAGCTGTGCCAGTCCCGTGCCGGTCATCAGCGTCAGTACATTCCGGTTGAATTCGGCGCCAAGAAAAGCTCTGACGGTATTTAACATGGATAAACCCATTCTCCCCACCCTTTCTGCCGGCGGACGCGTCTCGACATGAACGGCCGATCGTCGAATCGACCGCCAATACACTTCCGAACACAATCCCCATGCCCGGAAGCCATCGAATCAATGCCTAAATTGCCGCTGAACGCGGATAGGAACCATAAGTGCCCAAACGCGGCGCCATGTCGTTCAGCAGCACGCCTTCGAGCGGAATACCAGCGCGATTCAAATGATTGATCGACTCGTTGATTTCGCTTTCTTTGGTGCGGCTGAAACGCGCGACCATGAACACCGCACCAGCCTGTGCCCCGATGATCAGCGCATCGGCACCTGCCAGCAGTGGAGGCGAATCGAGCAGAACCAGGTCGTATCGGCTGCTGGCTTGCTTCAGCAGGTGTCCGAAATTAGGGTGGAGCAGGAACTCGGGATCGTTCGGCGGGAGCTCACCGGTCGGAATGAAATCGAGCTTGTCGACCAGTCCATGGTGGATGACTTCATCGATGCTTGCCTTCCCGAGAATCGCGGATGACAGTCCCCGTTCGCGGTTCACACCCAGGTAATTGCACAGGTTGCCGCTGCGCATGTCGGTATCGACCAGCAGCACGCTCCTGCCGCTCGCCGCGATCACCGCGGCAAGATTGGCGGTGACGAAGGATTTGCCGACGCCATGCGTGGGCCCGGTGAACATCACAATATTATTCTTGAAATGAGGCAGCGAAAACAGCAGGGCGGCGCGGAAACTGCGCAGGCTTTCGACGGCCGGATCCTCGGGCATGACCGTCGCCAGTATCGGCGATACGCTGCCGCCGCCCTGTGCCTTGTGCATCAGTTTGTCCTGGTTGTTACTATGCGGAATCAGTGCATAAACAGCGCGTGCACGCAGCATGCGTTCGATCTTTTGCTCGTCATCGATCCCACCCTTGATCGCCTTGCGCGCGAAGGCCGCCACGCTCCCAAGGAATAAACCGGTGACGGCAGCCAGGGCCACGATGAGAGGACGGTTCGGCTTGATCGGCTGTTCGGGCGGGATGGGCATGTCCACCATCCGCACGTTGCTGACCTGCCCGACCGTGGCCAGACGTAGCTGCTGAGCGCTGTTCGACAATGCGACGTAGAGTTCGGTGTTGACCTTGATCTCGCGTGTCAGCCTGGCCTCGTCCTGCTCCAGGACGGGCATGCCCTTGATGCGGGCCTCGGCTCTCGCGAGCTCGGCGTCGACTTCCTTGCGCTGGAGGTCGATCGCCTCGACCTGGGGGTGATTCTCGGTGAGGCGCGCCAACAGTTCGGCTTTCTTTTGTATCAGGTCGGTACGGCGCGCGCGCGCTGCTGCGACTTGCGCCAGGTTCACGCGCGCTTCTTCGTTGAGGTCCACCGTACTGTGTGCGTTGCGGAAGCGGGTATAGCGGTCTTCCGCCTGCTCCAGCTGGTTCTTCAGGATGGGCAGTTGCTCATTCAGGAAAGCCAGCGACTTTTCTGCTGCCTCGGCCTTGCGTGCCAGGTTCTGGCGCATGTATTCGCGGCCGATCTCGCTCAGCACGAGATAGGTTCGCCGCGCACTATCGCCCTGCAGCTTCACTTCGATGACCCCGGATTGCTTGCCGTGCTCGGCGACCACGAGTGCGTTCTGGATGGCCGCGGTCGTCGACAGAAGCGACGTGCGACGCAGCACGAACATCGCTCCCGGCCTGGCGGACATGCGGTCCACCTTCAATTCGATCATGCCCTGGGGAGTGGGCACTTGATACCGCTGGCCGACCGTACCGTCGAACACGGTGCGTTGGCCGCCGCCGGAAAATCGGTAGCGTTGGCCGTCAAGCGCCGTGAGCGTGAACTGGCGGCCGTGCCAGGCTTCCGGCACCTCGAACAGCGACACGTCGGCCTTCTCCTTGCCCCAGACATAGCCGCCGTAGCCGAACAGGCCGGGATTCGACAGGTCATTGCCCAGCTTGTTTGCAATCCAGGCGCCCACGAGCGGGAAGTACTTTGGCTCGACGTCGATATAGAGCTTCAGGTTGTCGACAGCACGTGAGACGACCATGCGCGAGCGCAGCAACTCCATCTCGGCAATTGGCGCCTTCTTGGTCTCGAAAAGCGAAGACGCTTCGCTCAGCATGTTCTTCGACGCGTTCGGACTCTCCTCCTCGACGTATAGTGTCATGTCTGCCTCGAACACCGGCTTGATGGTCAAGGTATATAACATTGCCGACAAAGTAACGATGGCGGTGATCCAGACGATCAGCCAGCGGCCGCTGTACAGAGCGGACAACCCACTCTTGAGGTCGAAAGGGGATTCCCACTGTGCCCCTTCGGCCGCGGCATCGAAGGGCTCGCCGAGTATCGGCGAACGGGGATTAACTTGGATCAAGGCACGATGTTCTCTTACGGTGCTCATTATCTTGCTCCTGCACGAATGACCTTACCGCATCATTGCCGGTTGGTGACAAAGACCGCAGAGGTTGATGAGCCTGGAATAAGAAGGCTCGGTTTGCGGTCCCGGCTTGTCAGCGTGATCTCGCTTGCCTTGCGCAGAATGCGCCGCCCGTGGTTGCCAGCCTGCTGCAGACCGCCAGTGCGGTTCAAGGATTTTGCGCAGGGCCATCGGGACCGCAATCTGCTGGTTGCGATGGTCCCGTGGTCGCAGCGTGTCACGGGGATGGGCCAGAAACTTGGCCAGATTGCGCGGCATTAGCAGATGAGGCTGCTCGTCGCCCGGTTCTTGCATGCGGAGCATTTCGGCGAACGGAATCGACAGCAAGGAACGGCAAGCGATGTCGATGTCGATGTCGATGTCGATCGTGGCGGACAAAGCCAGCCTCAGTAAGCTAGATTGAGTTTTCTCAAGGAATTGTTTGTGCCAGATCTTCATGCTGCCTCTCAGACGAGCTACTAAATTCGCACCTGAGGGGTCAGAGTAGAACTAGTTCCCTATTTGAGTTTGGTTTAGATCAAACGTCACCACATCATTTCGTATGGGTTTTCGCAACACTGCTGAGACCTTGCCGTGATGAATCGCATTTAGTTCGCAGAGGAACTTGAAGTCAGTCCAAGGGCGAGTCGCACGATACCTCGCAGTTCTGCTTGAACGACTGCCACCGGCCTGTCATGCATGAACTAAGTACTTGGCCAGAAATAAATATTTATGGGTAAGTACTTAGGGATCACGGCGCTGGTGCTGTCGCTCTTTGGGCGCATGGCTTGGGCTGGCCAGGTCGAAGTTGTTGCGGTTACCGTACACCCGGTTGTTGGCCACGCTGTTGCCGACGTCTTCGGACGCGATCGGGCCCTGGATGCCGCCGGCGTTCGCGTAGATGATGTTGTTGTTGATGGCGATGCCTCGGGTCGGGCAACCATTGTTATAGGCTTCCTTGCAGCCGCCGAAATAGACGCCGTAGCCGGAGTTGCCGAACAAGGTGTTGCGCATGACGAGGATGTTGTGGGCGTCATGCCCCATGTTGATGCCCTGGCTGGTCGCATACACGACGTTGTTGACGATCCGGCCCGACGACGAATGGTAGATACCCTGGATATAGCCGCAACCGCCGCCGACGTTGTGCACTTTGTTGCCGACGATGTCGTAGTTGCCGTAGGCCTTGCCGCGGCTCTGGTCGACGACGATGCCGGCGCCGCCGCGATTGTCGCAGCCGGAAGCGGTGGCGACGTCATGGACCCAGCTGTTCGAGACCGACGAGTTACCGCCGTTCATATAGATACCGGCACGCACGGTGGTGCTGCCCTTGCCGTTGATCTGGAAGCCGTCGATATCGGTGTAGCCGCCCTTGACGGTCCACATCGTGTAGGCGCTGCTGGCCGGCACGAGGATGGCGCCGTACTTGGTATCGGACACGAAGCGGATCCGTGCGCTCGCGGTGCCGTTGACGGACGAGGTGATGGTTTCGGAATAGGTGCCCGGTGCGACGTGAACCGTGTCGCCCGGCAGGGCCAGGTTGGAGGCGCGCTGGATGGTGCGCAACGGAGCGGTGCTGGACGT
>NZ_JBFTRV010000035.1:0-14470 GCF_056399665.1 Massilia sp. 01N410
GTACAAGTCATGCCTGATGACCATAGCAAGTCGGTACCACCCCTTCCCATCCCGAACAGGACCGTGAAACGACTTTGCGCCGATGATAGTGCTGCAACCAGTGTGAAAGTAGGTTATCGTCAGGCTAATTATTCGCAGAAGCCCGCTCAGTCAAACTGAGCGGGCTTTTTGCTTTTCTGGCGCGCCTGAAACCGCTTTCAATCGCGCCCCAATTCAAGCGCAAACGCAGCCGCGAGCCGGGCAAATTTCAGCGCATGCAGTGCTTGTCCACCCGAGTTCGCTTGACGCCGACGATTAGGCCGCCCGCAGGCTGCGGCCGAACGGCAGCCTGTCCCACATGCGGTCGTGCAGCGGCATCAGGATCACATTGCAAACCGGTTCCAGCACCGCCGCCAGACCGCCGAGCGCGGTCGACCCGGTTGCGTAATACAGCACCCCGAAGGCGACACCCATGTGCATGACGCCCAGGCTGAACTTCTCGGCCGTGAGCAGCAGGTAGCGCCGCTGACCGCCGACGCCACGCAGGCAGCGATGCCAGGCTTTTTCATGGAAGGGCACCAGTAGAACGTTCAGCAGCGGTTCGATCAGCACGGCGAGTCCGCCCAGGGCCATCGAACCCGTTACCGCATAGGCGATCGCGAAACCGATCGCCAGGTGGGTAATGACTTGACTGCCTTTGCGTGCCACTGCCATGGGAAACTCCTGTCGTTCTCTACCGTGCAGGGAATGATAGCGATTCTCATTTAATCAGTAAAATCGATATATTTTAGCGATATGATAGAAGGAGTCTATCAAGCAAGGGGGCAGCCGCATCCGCGATCCGGTCCAGGCTGGCTTCGCGCAGGGCTGCGGCGTCGACGGCGTGTTCGCTGTGCAGTCCGGCCCAGCGCAGCAGGGTGGCGCAGGCGGCGGGATGGTCGAACATCCCGTGCAGATAGCTGCCCATGACCTGGCCGTCGTTCGAACATGCGCCTTCGCCGCGGCCGTCGATTTCGAAGGCCGGCCGCGCCAGTGCGGCGCCGCTCGACACGCCCATGTGGATTTCGTAGCCTTCCACCGCGGCGCCCGCTGCCGCCGGATCGAAGACGCAGCGGCCGCTCACCCTGGCCAGGCGTTTGTCGCGCGTGAGCACGGTGCCCACGTCGAGCAGGCCGAGCGCGTCGGATCGGCCCGCCGTGCCTTCGACGCCGTCCGGATCGTCGACGCTGCGCCCCAGCATCTGGAAGCCGCCGCAAATGCCGATCACCTTGCCGCCATAGCGCAGGTGACGCTGGATGGCTTGCTGCCAGCCCTGCCGCTGCAGCCAGGCGAGGTCGGCGCGCGTGTTCTTGCTGCCGGGGAGGACGATCAGGTCGGCGCCCGGAATCGCCTGGCCCTCGCGCACGAAGCGCAGGTCGACGTCGGGGTGGGCGCGCAGCGGATCGAAGTCGGTGTGGTTGCTCATCCGCGGCGTACTCGGTACCACCACGCGGAATTTACCTTCGCGCCGGGTCACGCCCTGGACCGCGTCTTCCGCATCCAGGTAGAGCCCGTGCAGATAGGGCAGGACCGCCAGCACCGGCTTGCCGGTCTGCTGCTCGAGCCATTCGAGGCCCGGCTCGAGCAGCGCGATGTCGCCGCGGAAGCGGTTGATCACGAAGCCGGCGATGCGATTGCGCTCGCTCTCGGACAGGCAAGCCAGGGTGCCGACGATGTGGGCGAACACGCCGCCGCGGTCGATGTCGGCCACCAGCACCACCGGGCAGTCGACGACTTCGGCAAAGCCCATGTTGGCGATGTCGCGGTCGCGCAGGTTGATCTCGGCCGGGCTGCCGGCGCCCTCGACGATGATGCTTTCGTACTGGGACAGCAGCCTCGCATGCGATTCCAGCACCGCCCCCATCGCCACCGTCTTGTACTGGTGGTAGTCGCGCGCGTTCATCTCGGCACGCACGCGGCCGTGGATGATGACCTGGGCGCCGATGTCGCTGGAGGGCTTCAGCAGCACCGGATTGAAATCCGTGTGCGGCTCGACGCCGGCGGCGATCGCCTGCAGGGCCTGGGCGCGTCCGATCTCGCCGCCGTCTTTCGTGACTGCGCTGTTGAGCGCCATGTTCTGCGGCTTGAACGGCGCCACCTTCACGCCGGATCGTTTCAAGAGCCGGCACAGGGCGGCCACCACGGTGCTCTTGCCGGCATCGGAGGTCGTCCCCTGGATCATCAGGGTCCGGTAGGGAAAGGGCTTCATTTGGTCCGGTGCTGGCGCGCGAGTTCGAGCTTCTCGCACAGCATCGCGGCCCCTGGAATCATGCGCGGGCCGGAGCGGTTCAGCAGGTTGCCGTCGATGGTGAACAGGTTATCGTTGCGTACCGCCAGCAGGGTGCCATAAGGCTTCCACATGTTCACGCCGCCGTAGTTCTTTTCGGCCGTGGCGAAGATCGCTTCCGGATTCTCCTGCAGGACGCCTTCCACGCTGACCACCGGCGCCGTCACCGGGAGCTTGGCGAAGATGTTTTCGCCGCCGCACAGGCGCAGCGCATCGCTGACGATGTGCTTGCCGCTGAGGGTGTAGAGCGGCTTGTCCCAGACCTGGTAGAAGGTCCGCACCGTCGGGCGGCTGGCATAGCGGCTGCGCAGGCTGGCCAGCTGCTGGCGCAGCTCGGCGGCGGCCGGGTTGGCCACTTTCTCGGTGCCCATCAGCTGGCCGAGCCTGGCCAGGCTTTCCGGAATGTCCTCGAGCTTGATTGGTTCGCTGTGGTAGAGCGGCACGCCGAGCTTGCGCACCATATCGATCTGGCGCTCGGAGCTGCCGTGGCGCCAGACCACGATCAGGTCGGGCTTGAGCGCCATGATGCGTTCCAGGTCGACCTCGCGGTTGGAGCCGATCTGCGGGATCTTCTTCGCTTCTTCCGGGAAGTCGCTGTAAGAGACCACCCCGACCACATGGCTGCCGCCGCCGGCCGCGAACAGCAGTTCGGTGACGTGCGGGGCCAGCGAGATCACGCGCTGGGCCGGCTTCTGCAGGGTGACGGTATTGCCGTCGTCGTCCTTGACGGTGACGGCGGCCTGGACCTGGCCAGCCGCCAGGGCGGCCAGCAAGATCAGTGCTTTCGAAGTGTTCATCGGTGCTTCCATTCTTGAAGTGCGTGTTCGATACGGTGCCAGTCCGGTTCCCGGGCCGGCAGGCCGAGGCGGATGCCGCGCGCCGCCTGGCGGAACAGGCGCACCCAGATCGCGTGGCGCGCCATATGTTCATGAAATTCCTCGGGGCGTCGTTCCGCCCACCAGTGAAACAGCGGCGTGCCGGACGCCTTGATGCCGTAGGCCGCGAGCAGTCCGCGCAGCCGGGCGCCATCGCGCGCCAGGCGCTCCTGCGTCGCCTGCCGCCACGCCGCGTCGCCCAGCGCCGCCAGCGCAACCTGCTGGGCAGGGCCGCTGACCGTCCAGGGCCCGAGCAGGTCCTCCAGCGCCGCCAGCAGCGGCGCCTCGGCCGCCACGAAACCCAGCCGCAGTCCGGCCAGGCCGAAGAACTTGCCGACCGAGCGCAGCACCACCAGTCCCGGTCGGCCGGCATGCGCGGCCACGCTCAGTGCCGGCGCCGTGTCGCCGAAGGCTTCGTCGACCACCAGCCAGCCGCCGCGCGCGCCCAGCTCCGCGGCCCAGCGCAGCAGCGTGTCCGGCGGGACCACATCGCCGGTCGGATTGTTCGGGTTGCAGACCACGACCACGTCGCTGTTGCCCACCGCGGCGTCGAGCATCGGGTAGCCGGTCAGGCGCAAGGTGTGGCCGTGCTGTGCCCAGTGATGGGCATGCTCCGCATACGAGGGCGCGGCCACCGTCACCCGCGACGGCGGGCGCAGGCGCGGCACGGCCTGGATCGCGGCCTGGGTGCCGGCCACCGGCAGCAGCGTATGGGTGCCGTACCAGGCGCAGGCGGCATCGACGAGCGCCGGATCCGGTTCCGGCAGGCGCTGCCAGGCGTCGGGCGGCAACGCCGGCGCCGGATAGCCGGCCGGGTTGATGCCGGTGGAAAGGTCGATCCAGTCCTCGCCACCATAGCGCCGCCGGGCTTCGCGCAGATTGCCGCCGTGTTCAAGCATGGGGCGCTCCGATCTGGTAGAGGACGGCGCCGAGGCCGAGTGCGGCGACGGTCCACAGCAGGGTGGTATGGAAGACCAGGCGCCAGGCGCGCCGAATATCGCCGGCGGCGGCGGCCGGGCCGCTGCCCAGCACCGGCCGCTGCTCGACCTGTCCGTCATAGACCGCGGCGCCGCCCAGGCTGATGCCGAGGGCACCGGCGCCGCTGGCCATCACCGGGCCCGCGTTCGGGCTGCTCCATGCGGGCGCCTGGGTGCGCCAGCAGCGCAGCGCGCGCAGGCGGCCGGCGGCGGGCGCCAGCAGCGCATACGACAGCGCGGTCAGGCGCGCCGGCACATAGTTCAGGGCGTCGTCGAGGCGCGCGGCCACGCGGCCGAACCGATTGAAACGCGTATTCCGGTAACCCCACATCGCGTCCAGTGTGTTCGCCAGGCGGAACAGCAGGGCGCCGGCGCCGCCACCGACCAGGAACCAGAACAGGGTGCCGAACACGGCGTCGTTGCCGTTTTCAAGCAGCGATTCGGCGCCGGCCTTGGCCAGCTCGGCTTCGCCCGCATCCGAGGTGTCGCGGCTGACGATGCGCGAGGTCAGCCAGCGTGCGCGCGCCAGGTCGCCGCTCGTCAGCGCCTCGTGGATCGGCAGCGTGTGGTCGCGCAGGCTGCGCAGGCCGAGGCAGAGGTAAAGCAGAATCGCGTGACAGGCCAGGCCGGCCGCGCCCTCGGCAGCGCACAGCCAGGCGGCAATGCAGCTAGGGGGCAGCACCGCCAGCGCCCAGCCCAGCGTTCCGCGGGCGATGCGCCGGCCGCCGTTGTTCATGCGCCGTTCCAGCCACTGCGCCAGGCGGCCGAAGCCGACCAGCGGATGCCAGCGCCGCGCTTCGCCCAGCAGCAGGTCGAGCGCGACCCCGGCCGCCAGCAGCAGTGCGAGCGTGAGCGGCGCCACTCCGCTCAGCACGGCGATCCCTTCAGGGCCAGCGGCAGGCCGGCGGCGACGAACAGCACGCGCTCGCAGCGCGCCGCCACTTCCTGGTTCAGGCGCCCGGCTTCGTCGACGAAGCTGCGCGACACCGCACCGACCGGCACGATGCCCATGCCGACTTCGTTCGAGACGAAGATGACTTCACCGGCGGGCGCTTCGTCCAGCCAGGCCAGCAGGTCGGAACGCTCCCAGGTGAACAGGGGCGGCAGCTCGACCTTGCCGACCTCCGGAAATTCCTGCTGCGTCGAAAACATCAGGTTGCTGAGCCACAGGGTCAGGCAGTCGACCAGCACGATGCGGTCCGGCGCGCACAGCCGGCGCAGGGCCCGGGCCAGCGCGGCCGGCTCCTCCACCGTCTGCCAGGCTTCGGGGCGGCGTTCGCGATGGTGGGCGATGCGCGCCGCCATCTCGGCGTCGCCGGCATGCGAGGTCGCCAGGTAGACCACTTCCTTGCCGGATTCGCGCGCCAGGCGCTCGGCCAGAGCGCTTTTGCCGGAACGGGCGCCGCCGAAGACGAGGGTGCGGCTCATGGTGTCTCCTGCGTGAACAGGCCGGCCGCCGCCAGGGGATTGGAGGCGAAAAAGCCGTGGAAGTAGGAAGCCGTCAGCGAACCGTGCCGGTACACCGCTTCGCCGCGCAGGCCCGATGGCTGCTTGACCGTGTACGCGACCGGTTCAAGGTCGGTGTCCATGGTCGAGTAATGGAAGGTGTGGCCGCGCAGCTCGCCGGCGGCGGTCGGCATTCCCTGCGACCCGAGCCCGGCCAGGCGCTGCTGCATGACGACCCGGCCGGGCAGCAGGGCCGGCATGGCCCAGCACTGGCCGTCCTTGTCGGTGATCGATTCCGCGACCGCCATCATGCCGCCGCACTCCGCCAGGATCGGCAGGCCGGCGGCGTGGATGGCGCGGATCGAGTCGCGCCAAGGCGCCGCCCGGGACAGGGCTTCCGTATGCAGCTCCGGATAACCACCGGGCAGCCAGACGGCGTCCGTCCCCGGCGGTACGGGCTCGCCGGCAAGCGGCGAGAAAAAGCGGAGTTGTGCGCCGAGGCTGCGCAGCACGTCCAGGTTGGCGGGATAGATGAAGCAGAAGGCGGCGTCGCGCGCGATCGCCACCGTCTTCCCGGCCAGCAGCGGCGGAATCGCTTGTTCCGGATCGGCGTGTTCCGGCAGGCGCGGCGTCAGCGCCTGCCAGGCCTCGGTGTCGAGGTGCAGCTGGTCGGCCAGCTCGTCGAGGATGGCGTCGATGTCGTCGACTTCGCCAGGCAGCACCAGGCCCAGGTGACGCTCGGGCAGGCGGCGCGCCTGTTTCGGCAAGGTCGCCAGCAGCGGAATGCCGCGCAGCGAAGCCGCCACCATCTGGCGGTGGCCTTCGCTGGCCACGCGGTTGGCGACCACGCCGGCCATCTGCACCGGACCGTAGTCGCGCAGGCCCTGCACCACGGCGCCGGCGGTCTGCGCCATGCTGGAAGCGTCGATCACGGCCAGCACCGGAATGTCGAAGGCGCGCGAGAGGTCGGCGGCCGACGGGTTGCCGTCGTACAGGCCCATCACGCCTTCGATCAGCACCACGTCGGCCTCGCGCGCGGCTGCCGCCAGGCGGCGCCGGCACTCCTGCAGGCCGACCATCCACAAATCGAGGGTGTGCACGGTCGCACCGCAGGCGCGCTCGAGCAGCATCGGGTCGATGAAATCGGGACCGCACTTGAAGACGCGTACGCGCTGGCCCTGGCGAACCAGGCCGCGCGCGAGGGCGGCGGTGACGGTGGTCTTGCCCTGGCCGGAAGCGGTGGCCGCCACCAGCAGCATGCGTGCGCCGGGATGATCCATCACCACTCCGTGCCGGCCTGCGCCGCGATGCCCGCCTTGAAGGCGTGCTTGACCACGTTCATCTCGGTGACGGTATCGGCCACTTCGATCAGTTCGGGCGGCGCCGCACGGCCGGTCACCACCACGTGCTGCATGGCGGGGCGGTCGAGCAGGTCGGCGATCACCGTGTGCACGTCCAGGTAGCGGTATTTGAGGGCGATGTTCAGCTCGTCCAGCACCACCAGGCCGACCTCCGGATCGGCCAGGAAGCGTTTCGCCTGCTGCCATGCTTCCTCGGCCTTGGCGATGTCGCGTTCGCGGTTCTGGGTTTCCCAGGTATAGCCTTCGCCCATCGCGTGGAAGCTGACTTCGTCGGGAAAGCGGCGGAGAAAACGTTCTTCGCCGGTCGACATCGCGCCCTTGATGAACTGGACCACGCCCACCTTCATGCCGTGGCCCAGCGCGCGCATCGCCATTCCGAAGGCGCTCGAGCTCTTGCCCTTGCCGTTGCCGGTATTGACGATGATGATGCCGATCTTCTTGTCGGCGGCCGCGATCTTGGCGTCGATGACGGCCTTCTTGCGCTCCATGCGCTGGCGGTGGCGCTCGTTCAGCGCCGTAGTAGCGGAAGCAGTGTCTTCAGGAGTCATGTCGTTCATGGTGGTCTTCGAAAGGAATGAAGATGCGGCGGCCGCCGTGTTCGATCATCTCGATCGGGTGGCCGAGGTAGTCGCCCAGCAGGGCCGGCTGCATCACCTGCGCGACCGGTCCGGCCAGCCAGCCGCCGTCGCCGCGCAGCAGCAGGGCGTGGGTGGAGATGCCGTAGGCCAGGTTGAGGTCGTGGCCGATCATGACGACCGTCTTGCGCTCGCGCCGGCACAGCCGCGCGAGCAGGCCGGTCACGCTCACCTGGTGGGCCAGGTCGAGCGCATTGGCCGGCTCGTCCAGCAGTAGCAGGGGCGTGTCCTGGGCCAGCAGGGCGGCGATCGCGACGCGCTGGCGCTCGCCGCCGGACAGGGTGCGCACGTCGCGCCGGGCCAGGTGCTCGACTTCCATCGCCGCCAGGGCCCGCAGGGCGGCCTGATGGTCGTCGCTGCCTTCCCAGTAGCGGTTCGCATGGTAGGGGTGGCGCGCCGACAGCACGGTGTCGATCGCGCTGTAGGCGAAGGCGTCGGTGCGCGACTGCGCCAGGTAGGCGCGCTGGCGCGCCAGCTCTTCCAGCGGCCAGTCGTCCAGCATGCGGCCGTCGAGTCTTACCGTGCCCTGGTTCGCGCCGCGCAGCCCGGCCACGGTGCGCAGCAGGGTACTCTTGCCGGCGCCGTTGCGGCCGATGATGCTCCAGCATTCGCCGGCCTGCACGGCCCAGTCGAGGTCCCGCACCAGCGTGCGGTCGGCCACCTCCAGCGTGAGTCCTTCGGTAGTAATCATCTTATTTGCGCAGTTGGTGCAGTTGGTACAGGAAGACCGGCGCGCCGATCAGGGCCGTGATGGCGCCCACCGGCAGCTGGGTCGGGGCGATCACGGTGCGCGCCAGGGTGTCGCACAACACCAGGAAGCTGCCGCCCAGCAGCACGGCCGAGGGAATCAGCACCCGGTGGTCCGGGCCGAAGGCGAAGCGGCAGGCATGCGGCACGATCAGGCCGACGAAGCCGATCGAACCCGCGTTCGTCACCGCGCTGGCGGTCAGCACGCCGGAGACGAAGAACAGGCCCTTACGCAGCCGGCCGACTTCGATGCCGAGCGTGCGCGCGGTATCGGCATGCAGGGCCAGCACGTTCATCGCGCGCGCATTGCGGAGGGCAAAAGCGAGGCCGCCGGCCAGCACGACCCAGGGCAGCACGCGCAGCGGCGTGCCGGCCAGGTCGCCGATCATCCAGAACACCATGTTGCGCAGGGCGCCTTCGGGCGCGATCGACAGCATCAGCGTCACCAGGGCCATGCACGCCGACATCAGGATGACGCCGGTCAGCAGCAGGGTCGAGGTGCCGCCTTCGGCCGCCACGCCGCCGCGCATGTCGCGGCGCGCCAATATATACAGCAACATCGACACCGCCACCGCACCGAGCAGGGCGGCACCGTCGACCACCACCGCCGCGCACATCATCAGGAGCGCGAACAGGGCGCCGACCGAGGCCCCGGCCGAGATCCCCAGTACATAAGGATCGGCCAGCGGGTTGCGCAGCAGGGCCTGCATCATGATGCCCGCCAGCGCCAGCGCGCCGCCGGTGACGAAGGCCGTCAGCGCACGGCCGGCGCGCAGCGCCAGCAGCGAAGCCGCCAGCGTGTCCTGGCGGCCGTGAAGCAACTGGTTCACCGCGTCCGGCAGTTCCGCCAGCCCGACCGTGACCGAACCCGTGGTGCCGGAGAACAGCAGGCAGGCAAGGGCGGCAAGCAGGAGCGAGCCGACGATCATGGTGGTGCGCCGGCGCGCGGCGGAATGATGGAGTGGATGCATGCTGGCTTGATGAGTGAATTAACGGATCCCGTAGCGCAGCGCGGCGAACCAGCTGCGTCCGGCCGTGCCGTAGTTGCGCGCCAGGTCGTAGCGCTTGTCCGCCGCATTGTCGAGGCGCAGCAGCACCGACCAGTCGCGCGTGAACCGCCACGTAGTGTACAGGTTCAGCAGGCCGTAGCCACCCAGGCGATTGAGGTTGGCAGCGTCGTCGAAGCGGCGGCCGGAGGCCTGCAGCTCGGCGCCAAGGTCGAACTGGTCGAGCGCGTAGCCGGCCGTCAGGCTGGCGTGGCGGCGCGAACGGCGCGCCAGCTGCTTGCCGGTGGTTTCGTCGCGCGGATCCTGGAGGTCGACGCTGGCGCGCAGGTCGAGGCTGTGCAGGCGAGTCTCGGCCGACATCGTCAGGCCTTCGAGCAGGGCGTGGTTGACATTGTAGGCGCAGCTGCCGGTGCGGCTCGGGCAGGGGTTGACCGTCACGATCATGTCGGTCAGGCGGTTGCGGTAGTAGTTCGCCTGCAGCTCGGCGCCGGCAACCTGCCAGCGCAGGCCCACTTCCGCATTGCGGCCCTGTTCCGGCTTGTTGGTCGGCAGGCCGTAACCCGGGTAGTACAGCTCGTTGTAGGTCGGCGCGCGGAAGCTGGTGCCGACGCTGGCGGTGGCGCGCAAGTCCTTGCTGAACTCGTAGCCATAGCCGGCCGCGCCGGTGGTCTTGCCGCCGTAGACGGAATGGTCGTTGCGCAGGCTGAGATCGAGCAGGTGGCTGCCGTGGTGCATATCGTAGGCGGCGGCGACCGAGTTGGTGATGCGCGAACGGTTCAGGGCCGTACTGGAGCTGGACAGCACCTCTTCCTTGCGGTGGCCGAACAGGACCTGCAGGGTATCGCCGTCGAGGTCGAAGGTATTCTGCCAGGTGTATTCGTCCTGGCGCGTGTCGATCTGGCTGGCGCCGCTGGCGGCCGCGCTGGTGAAGCTGCCCAGCCTGTCGTTCGAGCGGGCGGCCTGCAGGCTGCTGCGCCAGTTCGGCAGGATGCGGTCGTTCAGGAACACGGCATAGCTGTCGATGTCCTGCTCGCTGTGGGTGTCGTAGCTGGAGGCGCCGCTGTCGTACTGCGCGCGCAGGCGGCTCTTCAGGAATTGCGCGCCCACTTCATGCCCCGGCGCGAGCTGCACGGCCAGGCGGCCGTTCACGCTGTTGCGGGTGTAGCCGTCGTCGTCCTTGTTGTAGCTCGACGAGCCGGGGCGGGTGCTCGAAAAGCCGTCCGAATCCTCGCGCGCGCTGCTCAGGGCGTAGCTGACGCTGTGGTCTCCGCCGGTGGAGCCGTGCACGCTGGCGTCGACCTGGCTGGTGCCGTAGGTGCCGCCGCCGGCGCTGGCGCTGAAGGCGGGCGTGCCCGCGCTCTTCTTCGTGAAGATCTGCACCACGCCGCCGATCGCGTCGGCACCGTACAGGGAGCTGAGCGGGCCGTAGACGATCTCGATGTGGTCGATGGAGGACAGCGGGATCGCATTCCAGCTGGCGGCGCCGGTGGTCGAGGAGCCGATGCGCACGCCGTCGATCAGGACCACGACCTGGTTGCTGTTGGCGCCGCGCAGATAGACGCTGGTGCTGGCGCCCGGGCCGCCGTTGCGCACGATCTCGATGCCGCGCTGGCGGCGCAGCAGGTCGGCGACCGAACCGGCGCCGGCGCGGGCGACTTCGTCGCTGGAGATGACGGTGACGTCGGGTATCACCTCGTCGGCACGCTGGGGCGTGCGGGCGGCGGTGACGACGACGGTCTCGAGCGATGGATCGGCGAGGGCGGAAATCGAAGGTAGGGCAAGGGTGAGGGCGAGCAGGGGCGCGGCCGCCTGCCGTGAAACGGGAAAGCTCATGACGATGTTTTCTTTCGTGGACAACCGGCCGACGTCCCCGTAGGCCAGATTGAACAGAAGCGCCGGCAAGCCGGCCGCTTCCACCTTTTGGCCGGTATCCGGGCTGGCAAGTGTGGCCGTCTGACCTTCCCATGCTTGCGCACAGTGGTATGAGAAGACGGTTGCCGCATCAGCTTTCGCATCACGCGGCACTTGCTTACCGTTGCGGGGGCAGCACACGTCGGCTCGTTCGAAGAGCTTCGTGTTTCCCGTTTAACTGCGCCTGAGAACACAGGCGCGAGCACCAAAACGCCGACATTATACGGCGAATAGCCCGCCGTGTTGTCAAACTTCCAGCGTGACGACTTCGCCGTAAGCGATGCGGTGCGGCTTGCGGGCGGCGTTCAATGCGGCTTCGTCGAGGCTCCCGGCGCCTTGCATGGCGCTCAGGAGACGGATGGTGCCGGCATGGCAGACCAGCAGCGCTTCGGCATCGCCGGCCTGGCGCAGGTCGTCGCTGAAGGCGGCCACGCGGCGGGCGACATCGAGAACGCATTCGGCGCCGCCGGGGCGGTAGAGGAGCAGGTCGGCGGCCCAGGCATCGACTTCTTCGCGCGGGATCGCGTCCCAGGGCTGCAGCTCCCAGCGGCCGAAATCCATCTCGGCCAGGCGCGCATCGAAGCGCAGGCTGTGCGGCTGCAAGCGCCGCGCCAGCTCGGCGCAGCGCCGCAGCGGACTGGCAATCACCGGCAGCTGCCCGGGCAGGCCGGCCATGCGCAGGCTGGCGTGCACGCGCGCGAGCTCGGCTTGCGTGACCGCGACGTCGCTGGCGCCGTAGCACAGGCCCTGGCCGACCTCCGGCTGCGGATGGCGGACCAGGTGCAGCTTCACGGCTCAGGTCCAGGCGCCATGGCCGAGGGTGGCCAGCACGCCCACATAGATCAGCGCTTCGGCCAGTTGCTGCACTGCGCCCAGGCAGTCGCCGGTATAGCCGCCGAGGCGGATGTGCAGCTTTCGGCCCAGCCACAAGGCGGCAAGCAGGGCCGCCAGCAAGGCCGCCAGCACGGCCGACGATGCGATCCAGCCGCTCGCCAGCAGGACCGGCACCGGCAGCAGGGCGGCGATCGTCGCGATCGCGAATTCTGTGCTGCTCATCTGCTGGGCCAGCGGCTTGGCCTTGCCTTCGCCGCGCACATAGTCCAGCTTCCAGATCAGCGAGGCGGCGGCCAGGCGCGACAGCGGGTGAGCCAGGAACAGGGCGCCGACCGCCACGCGCGGCGGCAGCATCGCCAGCGCCGTCAGCTTGACGGCCAACATGCAGACGATGCCGATCGCACCGTAGGCGCCGACCCGCGAATCCTTCATGATCTCGAGCACGCGCTCGCGCGTCATGCCGCCGCCCAGGCCGTCGCAGGTATCGGCGAAGCCGTCCTCATGGAAGGCGCCGGTCAGGTAGATCGAGGCAGCGGTCGACAGTACGGCCGCTACCGGCGCCGACAGCACGAGGGCGGCGGCGAAGTAGACGCCGGCCGCGATGGCCGCGACCACGCAGCCGACCAGCGGGAAGTAGCGCGAGGCGTGCTGCAACCAGCTGGCTTCGAAGCCGACCCAGGATGGAATCGGCAGCCGCGTGAAGAACTGCAGCGCGATGAAGAAGAGGCGGACCTGCTGCATCTTGGTGTCTTTATTCGGTGGCGGATTTTTCGCTGACGCTGGCCGACGAGAAGGTCGCCATCTCGTTCAGGAAGTTGGCGGCCGCGTGCAGCAGCGGCAGCGCGAGCGCGGCGCCGGTACCTTCGCCCAGGCGCATCCCCAGCTGCAGCAGCGGACGGGCGCCCAGCTGCTCCAGCATGCGGCGGTGGCCGGCTTCGTCGGAGCAGTGCGCGAACACGCAGTAGTCGAGGATGGCGGGCGCCATGCGGCTGGCGGCGAGCAGGGCGGAGCTGACGATGAAGCCGTCGATCAGCAGGGTTTTGCGCATGGATGCCGCCTGCAGCATGGCGCCGGCCATCATCGCGATTTCGAAGCCGCCGAAAGTGGCCAGCACGCCGAGCGGATCGCTCACGCCGGCATGGCGCTCGACGGCCGCTTCGATCACATGCTGCTTGCGCAGCACGCCCTGCGAGGACAGGCCGGTGCCGGCGCCGACGCAATCCGCGACCGCTACGCCGGCCAGCTTGTGCATCAGCGCGGCGGCGGCGGTCGTGTTCCCGATGCCCATCTCGCCAAAGCCGACCACATTGCCCGGCAGCTCAGCCACCAGGGCCGCGCCATGTTCCATCGCCGTCGCACATTGTTCGGCCGTCATCGCGGGTTCGAGCGCGAAGTTGCGGGTGCCATGGGCGACTTTGCGGTCCAGGAGACCGGGGCGCGGGCCGAAGTCGTGATTCACACCCGCGTCGACGATATATAAGGCGGCGCTATTCTGGCGCGCGAACACATTGATGGCGGCGCCGTCGGCGAGGAAGTTCTCGACCATCTGCCAGGTCACGTCCTGCGGGTAGGCCGAGATGCCTTCGGCGACCACGCCGTGGTCACCCGCGAACACGATGACGGCCGGCCGGTCGACCGATACCGCGACGGTCTGCTGGATCAGGCCGAGCTGCTTTGCCAGACTTTCCAGTGCGCCGAGGCTGCCGAGCGGCTTGGTCTTGTTATTGATCGCATCGTCGAGCCGGCTGGCAAGTTCGGGATGTGCGGTAGTGGTAATGGAAGGCAGGTGCATGCTGGCGGGGGAGTGGTAAAAGCGGCAAAGATAGCATACGGGCAAGCGTTGCAGACTGCAGGCGGCTTTGCTATAGTTCGCGTCCTGCTTCTGCAGCGCACGTCGAGATTCAACACCGAGTGCACACTGMAGAAAAGGATGAGTTGACGAACACTGCGAAACACTGCATAATCTCGCTTCTCTGCTGCTGACGAACAAAACGATTCGCCGGATGCAGCAAGGYAGTACCGAATACGATCTTTAACAATCAACAGTCGATAAGTGTGGGCGTTTGATGAAGTGCCRGCATCCTTCGGGATGCTGAATGCTTAAATTATCAAATGTTCACAAAAAGTATAACGTTGCTCAGCAATGAGTAACGGTCAGTATTTTGAGTGAGCGAAATCGATCCAGTGGATCGATTTCGAAATCCGCAGCGATGCGGGTTTCGACAAACAGAGATTAAACTGAAGAGTTTGATCCTGGCTCAGATTGAACGCTGGCGGCATGCTTTACACATGCAAGTCGAACGGCAGCGCGGGGCAACCTGGCGGCGAGTGGCGAACGGGTGAGTAATACATCGGAACGTACCCAGAAGTGG
>NZ_JBFTRV010000036.1:0-10286 GCF_056399665.1 Massilia sp. 01N410
ACTGACCGTCACTCATTGCTGAGCAACGTTATACTTTTTGTGAACATTTGATAATTTAAGCATTCAGCATCCCGAAGGATGCTGGCACTTCATCAAACGCCCACACTTATCGACTGTTGATTGTTAAAGATCGTATTCGGTACTGCCTTTGCTGCATCCGGCGAATCGTTTTGTTCGTCAGCAGCAGAGGAATGAGATTATGCAGTGTTTCGCTTAACTCGTCAACTCCATCTTTTTCTTCATTGCACTCGGCATGGCCGTTTATACAAGTTTAATCCGTTGATTCTATTAAACTTTTCGTGCGCTGCAGAAGCAGGACGCGAACTATAGCAAAACAAGGCGGCACCACACAAGCCCTGTTGCGCCGACAACGCATCTGAACACCAGACCTCGTTACGAGCGAACAGTTCACACTGATTCAATTAGCCCTGATACCCGTCTGGACTCCAAGAAATCGGGCTCTTCCGACAACGCTATTGGTTAAAAATATTGTGAACACTTGAACTATTTGCTGCCAAGAGTAGTATCTGATGCTGTGGTTGCAACTCAATAACAGTCCATACGATAACAAGCCGTGGCCGGCGCCTTGCCCGGCACATGAGTGAGGACGCAGGAGACAGCATGCCAAACTTTGCCGTGGAACACGTCAACCGTGTCCGCTCGGTCGTTCAAAGCCGAAACGGACCTGGACGTCCTGGAAGCGCAAACCGCATCACCCAGTCCTGGATACGGTGCCTCGACGAATACCGGCTCGACCCCGGCACCTGCGCCGAACCCGAAGTCGTCCCAGTCGCCGAATTACAGGAACGCCAGGAACGCCTGGCCGATGTCCAGGCGGTCGCCAAGGTCGAGATGGCCAACCTGTACCAGCAACTGGCGGGATCCGGTTACGCAATCATGCTGACCGACCGCGAGGGAGTGCTGCTCAATTATTTTGGCGACCCCGCTTTCACGCATGCGGCATCGAAGACCGGCCTGATGCCGGGCGCGGTATGGAGCGAACGTGCGCAGGGAACCAACGGCATGGGCACCTGCCTGTTCGAACGGCGCCCCGTGACCGTGCACCAGGACGAACACTACCTGTCCAGGAATACCGGCCTCTCCTGCGCTGCGGCGCCGATCTTCGATCACGAAGGCGAACTGGTCGGTGTGCTCGACGCCTCCGGCGAGTCGCGCCTGGCCCAGCAACACACACTCGCGCTGGTCAGCATGTCGGTACAGATGATCGAAAACCGGGTGTTCCTGCACCAGTTCCGCCATGATTTCATCCTGCGTTTTCATAACCGTCCGGAATTCGTCGGCACCTTGAGCGAAGGTGCGATCGCCTTGAGTGTCACCGGCAAGGTGTTGGCCGCGACGCGCTGTGCCCTGTTCCAGCTCGGATTCAACGACCGCACCGAGATCGTCGGCCGCGACATCACCGAGCTGTTCAACATTACCTTTTCCGGCCTGATCGACAGCACGGTCAGGAAAGCCTTCCACCCGGTACCGATCTTTGAAATCCGCAACGGCGCCCGTTTTTTCGGCGTAATGTACCAGCCTCTGTCGACCTCCGGTCCGCGCCATGCGGCAGCGATCGGACTCCTGCCCGGGGTCGGTGCCAAGGAAGAATTCTCCATCCAGCCCGACAGCCCGCTCGACAAATTGCAGTTCGGCGATCCCGTCATGGCTGCCAATGTCGAGAAAGCCAAACGCGTTCTCGAGCGCAACGTCGCGATCATGTTGCTGGGCGAGACCGGTACAGGCAAGGAGATGTTCGCGCGTGCCATCCACGCGTCCGGCAGCCGGGCCAGCTGGCCTTTTATAGCGATCAATTGCGCATCGATACCGGAATCGCTGATCGAAAGCGAACTGTTCGGCTATCGCTCCGGCGCCTTTACGGGCGCCAGCAAGGAGGGGCAGCGCGGCAAGCTCCTGCAGGCCAATTCGGGCACGCTCTTCCTCGATGAGATAGGCGACATGCCGGTCGCCCTGCAGGCCCGGCTGTTGCGGGTACTCGAGGAACGCGAGGTGGTCCCGCTCGGGAGCGAGACCCCGGTCAAGCTCGACATCCGCCTCATCAGCGCCACCCATTGCGACCTGCAAAAGAAGATCGAACTCGGCGCCTTCCGCGAAGACTTGTATTACCGCTTGCAAGGCGTGACGCTCACTCTGCCGCCATTGCGCGAGCGCGTCGACCGCGCAGCCTTGATCCGGCACCTGGCGACGGAGGAAAGCGACGAGGGCAGCCCGGTCGAACTCGATACTCGCCTCTTGTCCTCGCTCGAACAGCAGCGCTGGCCCGGCAATGTACGCCAGTTGCGTCACCTGTTGCGCAGCATGATCGCCCTGCGGGACACAGACTGCCTGACCGTGCGCGACCTGCCGCCCGAATACCGGGATAGTACTGCCGAGGCGGTGCCGTCGACCTGTGCCGGGATGGAAGCGGTGGCCATGACCGGGTCCAGCCTGAACACGCTCGAAAGCGCCGAACGGCGCGCGCTGCTGCAGGAACTCCAGCGTCACGAGTGGAACCTGAGCGGCGTTGCGCGGGAACTGGGCATCAGCCGCAATACCCTGTACCGCAAGCTACAGCGGCTCAACATCAAGCCGCCCGAGAAATCGCTGGTTCACTGAACGGAGCCCATGCACAAGCCCGAACGCGACCGCTACACAAGCACGGCCATCGTCCTGCACTGGCTGATCGCCCTGCTGCTGCTCGGCCAATTCGTGTTTGGCCTGATGCTGGACGATATTCCGCGCGGCACGCCGGAACGCGGCATGTATGTCAACCTGCACAAGAGCAGCGGCATCCTGATCGGCCTGCTGATCGTGCTGCGTCTCGCCTGGCGCCTGATGCATGCGCCACCGCCACTGCCCGACAGCATGCCGCCCTGGCAGCGGCACGTGGCCAGGCTCAGCCATGCAGTCCTGTATCTTTGCATGCTGATCCTGCCGCTATCCGGCTATCTTGCATCGAATTTCAGCAAGCATGGCATCAAGTTCTTCAACCTGGTGCGCCTGCCGCCCTGGGGCCCCGACGACAGGGCGCTGTATGTCCTCTTCAACCAGACCCACCATATCGCCGCGCTGCTGCTCGCGCTGTTCGTCGGCTTGCATGTGCTTGCGGTCGGCAAGCACATGCTGATCGATCGCGACGGCCTGTTGTGGCGCATGTGGCCACGCCGTGCCGTGCGGCGCATCCGCCGCCATGCCGGCCTTCCCTTGGAGAACCGATGATCATCAGCCCGAAGCACCTCGTTTCGACCACCCTCGCGCTGCTGGCGGCGCTGCCGTCCTTCCTGCATGCCGAACCGTTCGCATACGTCCCCAACGAGGGCGCCGGCACGGTGTCCGTCATCGATACCGCCACCGACCAGGTGGTCGCCTCCCTGCCCGGCGGCAGCAAGCCGCGCGGCCTGGCTGTCGGCCTCGACAGGCACTGGCTGTACGTCAGCGACCAGCCGAACAATAGCCTGCAAGTGGTCGACGTCGCTGCCCGCAAGTTGGGTGCAGCGATCGCGCTGGGCGAGTCGCCGGAAGGTGTCTCGATTTCTCCGGATGGGCGCTGGGTGGTGGCGGCGGTCGAGGGCAAGAACGATATCGCAGTGGTCGACACACGCAGCAATGCGCTGGCGTTCGCGATCAAGGTCCACGGCAAGAACCCCGAACACGCGGTGTTCAGCCCGGACGGGCACCTGCTCTTCGTCAGCGCGGAGGAAGGCGACGCCGTCGACATCATCGATTTCGACGCGCGCAAGCAGGTAGGCCAGGTCGCGGTCGGGGCGCGCCCACGCGGCATCGGTTTCCTGCCCGACAGCAGCCGCGCCTACGTGGCGACGGAAAATGCCAACGAAGTCTTCGTCATCGACACCAGGAACTTTGCCATCGTTGCCCGCATCAAGGCCGGGCTGCGTGCGAACGGCATCGCCGTCCATCCGGGCGGCAAGCAGGTCTATGTGTCGAACGGCGGCGATGGCAGCGTGTCGGTCATCGATACCGACAGCAACCAGGTCGTGGCGACGATTCCGGTAGGTCAGCGCCCATGGAACATGGCGCTGACACCGGACGGCAAGAAGCTCTACGTGGCGAACGGCCGTTCGAACAGCGTGTCGGTGATCGACACCGCCAGCCGGACCAAGCTGCGCGACATCCCGGTCGGCAAACTCCCCTGGGGCGTCGCGATCAGGTAGTCCTCAATCCGCTCCGTTGCCAAGATCCACGCTGACGGCACGGCGGGCCTGCAAGGGACCGGGCATGGCCGCCGGCCCCTTCAACAGCTCGATGACCATGCCTGCCGGGTTATGCCCGATCGCGGCGTGCAGGCCGACATAGGCGGCGGTAAGCCGCGGATTCACATCCAGCACCACAGGGCCATCGCTCGTGAGGGCGAAGTCGACGCCGACATACCCCCACAGGCTGGGAATTGCCGCCGCCACTTTCTGGGCCAGGCGACCGAGAGCGCCATCGCGATCCTCCAGCCCGCCGACGGTGCTGCCAAGGAAGTGAAAGCGGTTGTTGCGCATGGCCACCCGCTCCAGGTTGCAGCTCAGCACCCGTGCCACGCCATCGCAGCACAGCAGGGACAGGCTGCCCAGTTTGCCGGCAATGAAGGGCTGCAGCACATAGCCCTCCGCCGCCGCGACACGGATCCATGCCAGCGCCGCCGCACGATCGCTGAACAGGCGGATGTTGAAGCAGCCGGCGCCGCCGTCGGGCTTGACCACCCAGGCGCCCCGCTCGTCGGGCAAAACGGCGTGCGGACTGTAGGTTGCGGCAACCGGAACGCCGCCGTCTGCCAGCGCGCGCGCCACTTTGAGCTTGCTGCTTGCCACCTGCACGGCGCCGGGTGCACTACCCAGCAGGATCCGGTTGGCGCCCAGGATCTCGCGCGACAAGCGTTCCAGCAAGCCTTCCGATTCGATCGCCAGAGGCCATACCGCATCGGCCGCTTCCATGCCAGCCTGGAAGCGCTCGCTGAAAGCCGGCCGGGCCCCGGGGGCGTCCTGCACAGGCGCTATCGTCGTCAACTCGATGCCGGGCACGGCGCGCAGGTCAGCCTGCAAGGCCTGCAGCAGCATGTCGCTCTGGCGCCGGAGCGACTGCGGCAGTCGCCGCGGCAGCGGCCCGCCGGCGGTCGCGTAATCGAATGCGAATACTTTCAACGGCGCCATCGCGTGTCTCCTGCTGACGTCCCATGCGACTCAGGGCTGCTTGGGCGTGACGCTGATCAGGGTCAGGGTTTCATCGATCAGGGGCACAGGCGCCGGCACGCCCGGCATGCTGGCGGCGGTCCGTACCGTCTCGGGCTTGCCGACCGAAGTACGCAACTGATACAGGCCTCCAGGCACCTGTTCGCTCAGGACGAAGGTGTACATCTTGTGCACGTATTTCTCGAAGCGTGCATGCATGGGGTCGTTCAGGTAAGGCTGGATGCGAACCACCTGCGCATCGAGGGTCCGGCCCTGGTAGACGATCTGCTGCCGGCTCAGCTGGGCGCCTTCCGCCAGCGCCATGCGGATCCGCTTGCGGAAATAACTGGTCGAGCCCCCGGTGAGTCGCTTCATCTCGGCGATGTCGTGCTCGAGGAAGCCGAGCAGGACCGGGTTGCCATGGGCTTCTTCGAGCGCCGGAATGTCCTGTTTGTGCTCGCCTGACAGGAAATGCAGGGTCGCACTCAGCTTGCCCTCGACCTGGGCAAGGTCGAGCCGCACTTCGTCGCTGAAGCCGGGCTCGACGTTGCTGTCCTTGCGAAAGGCATACACCAGCGTCGCCGGTGCCTTCAGGCGCGCCAGGTGGTCGGTCTCGAACAACAGGGTTTCGGCGGACGAGATCGGCTGGGCAGCCGCCGGGCCCGCGGCAAGCGCGGCAAGCATGGCAAACATTGCGAGCCGGCGCATCATGGTTTCACCGTACGCTGGGAAGCGAGCACCCGTCCCTGCTGGTCGAGCTGCGGTACGCCGTACTCGTCGAGGATGGCGGCGATCTTGCCCCGGTTGGCATCGATCAGCTGGTCGATGCGCTGCCTGAATTCCTTGTCTCCATGACGCACCGCCATCGCGATCTCGAAATCGAGCTTCATGCCCGGACGCGAGGCGAGCGGCACGGCCACGATCGGCGCCGCGTGCGTATTGCGTGCGAAGTAGCCGGCAATCGGGCCCCAGACGAAGGCGACGTCGATCTTGCCGCTGGCGAGGTCGCGCTCGATGATCTGGCCCGGGTACTGCTCGGCGTCGCCGGTCTGGTTCTGGTACCAGTCGACCTGCTCCATGAGCCTGTTCTGCATCAGCCAGTCGGTGACCGGCGAGGACGTGAACGCGCCGAAGCGCAGCTTGCCGCGCTGCTCCGGCTTCAAGGCCGCCAGATCGTCCAGGCCGCGCACACCGTCCAGCCCCCTGCCCTTCACGTACACCAGTGCATAGCTCGAGTGGTAGTAAGGGCGGGTGGTGGCCGCCATGTCGAACCCGGCCGGCACGCCGGTCACCAGGTCGCACTTGAAACGGTCGGAATTCTCCAGCTTGGCGCGCAGGGTATTGCGGATGAAGCCGATACGCTGCGGGAACCATGTGTGTTCCAGCTTCCATCCCAGCTCCTGGGCGAACAGGGCCGCGATCCTGTTCTCGAAACCGGCCTGATCGCGGTTCGAGAACGGCAGGTTGTTCGGATCCTGGCAAACACGCAATACCTTGTCCTGGCCCGGACCTGCGTCATTCATGGCCTGCTGGGCGGCGATCGGTCCGGCCAGGCAGAGCAGCGCCAACGCTGCCCCCGCCAGCCTGCCCAGGCTGCCGGGCCACCTCATTTGCCGATCTCCTGCAGGCGGCCCGGCTGGATCGCGCCATCCGAGCGTCCTTTCAGATAGGAATACAGGTTGTCGATGTTCTCGACCACCATCTTGCTGCCGTCGAAGTTGGGCATGCCCTTGTCGATCCTGCCGTGCAGGACGGTCTGCTTGAACTGCTCTTTGGTGAGCACTTTCAGGCTGTCGATCAGCGAAGGGCCGACCATGCCTTCCTGCGCCGCGCCGTGGCAGCGCTCGCAGGCCAGTGCACGCCAGGTTTTCCAGCCGCTCAGGGTCTGGGCGTCCACCTTGTTGCCGTCGGCTACCTTGTAGGGTGCGGCACCGGCGGGCGCGGCAGTCTCGTCGGCCACGGCGGGTACGGCGGCCATGCAAAAGGCCGCGCTCAACATCAGGGTTACGAATTTGTTCATGGCGATTTCCGGTAATGACAGGGTACGGCCACCGGCCTGCGACATGCCGGCGGCCGCGCGATACGGATCCTGCGGATCAGCGATCCGGCAGCGCGAACACGGTCAGCACGCCACCGAGTTCGGTATATTTGGCCAGGTCCTTGTAGCCGCCCACGGCGCCCAGTCCTTCGGTGCCCTTGGTCAGGCCGGCCGCCAGGCCGATGCCGGCCCAGCCGCCGATGCCCGACAGCACGCCGACATACTGCTTGCCCTTGTATTCCCAGGTCGTGACGTTGCCGATGATGCCGGACGGGGTCTTGAACTTCCATAGTTCCTTGCCGTTGTGGTCGACCGCCTTGATATAGCCTTCCAGGGTGCCGTAGAACACCACGTCGCCGGCGGTCGACAATGCGCCGCTCCACACCGAGAACTTCTCGGGCTTGGACCAGACGATCTTGCCGGTGCCGGCATCCCAGGCGATGAAATTACCCAGGCCGCCATGGCTGTTCGGCGCCGCATACATCGACAGGGTCGAGCCGACGTAGGGTTGACCGGCCGTATACTCGATCTGGAAGGGCTCGTAGTCCATGCACACGTGGTTGGTCGGCACATAGAACAGGCCGGTCTTGTGCGAGTAGGTAGCGGGCTGCTGGTCCTTGGTGCCGAGGGCCGAAGGACAGATGCCCTTCGAGTTGACGTCCGGCCCGTTCTTGTCGGTACTGTACTTCGCCACCACGACCGGACGTCCGCTCTTCATGTCGATGTGGCTGGCCCAGTTGACCGCCGGATCGTATTTTTCGGCGACCAGCAATTCGCCGCTCTGCCGGTCCATCGTGTAGGCAAAGCCGTTGCGGTCGAAGTGCACCAGTGCCTTGCGCGGCTGGCCCTTGACCTTCATGTCCGCCAGGATCATTTCGTTGACGCCGTCATAGTCCCACTCGTCGTGCGGCGTCATCTGGTAGACCCATTTCGCCATGCCGGTGTCGAGGTCGCGGGCAAAGATCGTCATCGACCACTTGTTGTCGCCCGGGCGCTGGCGCGGGTTCCAGGTGCTGGGGTTGCCGCTGCCGTAGTACACCAGGTTCAGTTGCGGGTCGTAGCTGTACCAGCCCCAGGTGGTGCCGCCGCCCAGCTTCCACTGGTCGCCCTGCCAGCTCTTCAGCGAAGAGTCGGGGCCGACCGGCGCCATCTTGCCGTCGGTCCAGGTCATGGTCTTGGCCGGGTCGATCAGCATGTCCTGGTCCGGCCCGGTGCTGAAGGCCTTCCACAGCAGCTTGCCGGTGTTCGGATCGTAGGCGGCGATGCGGCCGCGCACGCCGAACTCGCCGCCGCTGATGCCGGTCAGCAGCTTGTCCTTGAAGATGTGCGGTGCATTGGTGGTGGTTTCGCCGATCTTCGGATCGCCGACCTTGGTCTTCCACAGTTCGGCGCCGGTCTTGGCATCCAGCGCCACCAGCGTGGTATCGGCCTGCTGCAGGAAGATCTTGCCGTTCGAATAGGCCAGGCCGCGGTTGACCGTGTCGCAGCACATCACCGGAATCACGGTCGGATCCTGCTTCGGTTCGTACTTCCAGCGGATGCTCTGGTCTTCCAGCGAGATCGCGAGCACCTTGTTCGGGAAGGGACTGTGCAGGTACAGCGTGTCGCCGATGATCAGCGGCCCGCCTTCGTGGCCGCGCAGCACGCCGGTCGAGAAGGTCCAGGCCACCTGCAGGCTCTTGGCGTTCTTGCTGTTGATCTGCTTGAGTTCGCTGTAACGCTGGTTGCTCAGGTCGCCGGCCTGCATGGTCCAGTTCTTCGGGTCCTTGCTCAGCTGTGCGAGGTCGGTGTCGGCCGCGAAGGCCGGCGAGGCGGCGAATACAAGGCAGGGCCACCAGCGGATCAGTCTTGTTTGCAATGACATGTTGGTCTCCTAATGTTTTCTTGTGGTTCAGCGCTGCTGCACATGGCAGGCCTTGTTCGCATTGGCCTGAATGGTTCTGTACTTGTCGGCCATGACCTTGACCGTAGGTGCATCACGAAACACGCCGCCGCGTTCCCCTGCCAGGGCCTGGTCGCGCAAGGCGGTCGACATCGCCACGAAGTCCTCGTAAGGCATCGCCTCGGCGATGCGGTCGATGACGCACGAGCACTTGTAGAGGAATTCGTACTTGCCGTCGTGCTTTTGCATACACTCCAGCACGTACTCCACCCGCCCACTGGTCGGGAATTCGTTGGGCTGCGCGGCGGCGGGCGCCGCCAGCGATGCCAGCAACAGCACGCGCAAGAGCTTCATAGGATGCCCTTGGCTTTGGCGACGTGGGTCGAGATGGCGTCCATCAGCGGCGGCGACAGGCAGTCGTAGGGTGGCAAGCCGATCTCGTTCAGGCGCGCACGCACGGTCCCCATGTTTTCGGGACGTGCGCCGGATTCGATGATGGACGAGACGAAGGCCGCGAAGGTGGGCGCCGCCCAGCCGCGCTGGTTCGAGCGCTCGGTGTGCACGAAGTCCAGGCCATAGAAAGGATGCGCAGTGTTTTCGATGCGCCCGAGCATGTGCACGCCGCACTCGCGGCAGGCATGCCGCACGATGGTGGCGGTGGCATCGACCGGCTGCAGCTTGTCGCCGTTGGCGACCACCTGCAGGTTCTCGCGCGGCACCACCGCAACCTGGGAGAACAGCGACCCTGCCGGCTTCCAGCATTTGGTGCAGCCGCATACGTGGTTGTGCGCCACCTGCCCCTTGATCTCGACCGTCACCGGGTCGGTGGCGCACAGGCAGGTCAGGGTCCCGCCTGCAAAGTCCGGCGCCTCCGGCGGGATGCCCTCATCGACGGCCGGGTGAATATGGACTGCACTGTTCATGATCATGTCTCCTCTTGTCGTTGGACTTAGTACAGCACTACCGAACGGATCGATTGCCCGCTCTTCATCAACTCGAATCCTTCGTTGATGCGCTCGAGGGGCAAGGTATGGGTAATCAGGTCATCGATGTTGATCTTGTTTTCCATGTACCAGTCGACGATGCGGGGCACGTCGGTGCGGCCGCGGGCGCCGCCGAAGGCCGAGCCTTTCCAGACGCGGCCGGTGACCAGCTGGAACGGACGGGTCGAAATCTCCTTGCCCGCTTCGGCCAC
>NZ_JBFTRV010000037.1:0-9692 GCF_056399665.1 Massilia sp. 01N410
AAGTCGGTACCACCCCTTCCCATCCCGAACAGGACCGTGAAACGACTTTGCGCCGATGATAGTGCTGCAACCAGTGTGAAAGTAGGTTATCGTCAGGCTAATTATTCGCAGAAGCCCGCTCAATTCCTTGAGCGGGCTTTTTGCTTTTCTAGCGTGCCTGAAACCGCTTTCTGGTCCTCCAATCCGTCGGCCTGTAGCGATTTGCGGCACAATGCAGCTGTTGTCTAACCATCAAGGCAAACAGCATGAAAGAACAGGTTGCGAGGAAGGTCACCCTGGTCCGCGCCATCGAGACCGCGGATATCAAACACGAAGTTCTGAGCGACGACGACCGCATGTACGCCAGCCGCAGCGCGCGCGAACTCGCCCAGTGGTCCGCGGCCGACAGCAAGTCGGAACTCACGCTCGACCATTTCCTGGAGCAGCGCTCCGAGCAGATCCTCAAGCGTCTCGCCGAGCGCACTCCCGCTTTCCGCACTTTCCTGAACCGGCGCCCTTTGCTGCCCATGCTGTCGGTGCTGCTGCCCCTGTTCGCATTGATTGCCGGCGCCGCCATCGACCATATCGCCGATCCGCATCGCGTCGACCTGCTGTCGGCGCCGCTTCTCCTGATCATCGGCTGGAACCTGCTGGTGTATGTGATCCTGCTGGTCTGGCTCCTGATTCCATCGAAGCGCACCGGATGGGTCGGGCCCGAGTGGATGCGCAGGCTCAGCGTCGGCAAAGCGAAATTGCCGCGCAAGCTGCCGGCGCCGCTCACGGCGGCCCTCGGCGCGTACACGGTCGACTGGACCCAGCTCTCCTGGAAGCTGAACCACGCGCGCCTGAGCCGCACGGTCCACCTGTCGGCCGCCGCCTTCGCACTCGGCGCCATCATCTCGCTGTATGCGCGCGGCCTGCTGACGCAGTACGCGGCCGGCTGGGAGAGCACCTTCCTCGACGCCAATCAGGTGCATACGCTGCTGTCCTGGCTGTTCGCGCCGGCCTTGTTCCTGTTCCCGATCGAAGGCTTCAGCGTCGCCGACATCCAGGCCCTGCGCTTCGTACAGGAGCCATCAAGCGCCGGCGGCGCGCGCTGGGTCCACCTGTATGCCGCGACCCTGCTGCTGCTGGTGATCCTGCCGCGCCTGGTCCTGTCCCTGTTCGCCGGCTGGCGTGCGTCCCGCCTCGCGCGGCGCTTTCCGCTCGACCTGCAGCAGCCCTACTACCTGAAACTCGCCGACCACATCGGCGCCGGCCGCGGTCCCGTAACCCTGCGCGTGCTCCCGTACAGCTTCACGCTCGACGAACGCCGCGACCACGGCCTGTCCGCAATCGCAGCTGCCATGTTCGGCGAGCAGACCCGTGTCATGCTGCGGCCCTCGCTGCCCTACGGCGAGGATCCGAAAGGCGTCCTGCAGGAGCTGCGGCCCGATACCGGTGATGCGACCGTGACCGCGGTCCTGTTCAGCCTGGCCGCGACGCCAGAGCAGGAAAACCACGGCGCGCTGCTGTCCGCGATTGCGCGCCAGCTGCCCGGCGGCGTGAGTGCGCTGGTCGACGAATCGGCGTTGACCGAGCGCGCCATGAGCCAGGATGGCGTCGATGCGCGCCTGGCCGAGCGCATCGCCCTGTGGCGGCAGTTCTGCACCTATCACCAGGTACCGGTGACCATCGTGAACCTGCTGCAGCCTGAAAAATACGCGGCCGGCAGTAATGGCCAGGCCGCCGCGACGGGGGTACGATGAGCGAGGGAGTCAAGGTCCAGTTCGCGCTCGTTTCGCACACCAATAACGGCAAGACCACGCTCGCGCGCACCCTGGTCGGGATGGACGTCGGCGAGGTGCGCGACGCCGCCCACGTCACGACCTTCTCGGAAGCCCACGTGCTGCAGACCACGGAGCAGGGCGACAGCCTGCTGCTGTGGGATACGCCAGGCTTCGGCGACTCGGTACGCCTGCTCAAGCGGCTGGCGATGTCGGGAAATCCGATCGGCTGGTTCCTGCGCGAAGTCTTCGACCGCTACCGCGACCGTCCGTTCTGGCTCAGCCAGCAAGCCTTGCGCGCCGCGCGCGACGAGGCCGACGTCGTGCTCTACCTGGTGAATTCGAGCGAGCACCCGCGCGATGCCGGCTACCTGCCGCCCGAGATGCGCATCCTGGAGTGGCTCGGCAAACCGGTCGTGGTCCTGCTCAACCAGCTCGGGCCGCCGCGGCCGTCGGCCGAGGAACAGGCCGAGCAGGCGCTATGGAAACAGCACCTCGACCAGTACACTATCGTGCGCGAAGTGCTGGCCCTCGACGCCTTCGCACGCTGCTGGGTGCACGAACACGTGTTCTACGAAGCCGTCGGCAAACTGGTCCCGGAGCCCAAGCGCGCCGGCTACGGCCGCCTGCGCGCGGCCTGGGAAGCGAACAATCTGGCGCGCTACCACGACTCGCTGCGCATCACCGCCGAGCAACTGGCGGCGGGCGCGCGCGACAGCGAAGCCATTCCCGAGGAAGGCGGCGGCCTGCTGCAGTCGGCGCTGAAGGCGGTCCGTCTCGGTAAATCCGATGCGCGCCGCCAGGAAGCGGCGATGGCGCGGCTGGTCGAGCGGCTGGAAGAGAGGATCGCCCAGTCGACCACGCGCCTGCTGACCCTGCACCGCCTCGACCCCGGCCAGGCGGCCCGCATCAATGCCCGCGTGCGCGACAACTTCAAGGTCCGTGCGCCGCTCGACAAGACCCAGGCCGGCCTGCTCGGCGCGGTCGTCTCGGGCGCGGCGACGGGACTGTCGGCCGACCTGATGGCCGGCGGCCTGACCTTGGGCGGTGGCGCGCTGCTGGGTGCGATCGTCGGTGCGCTGACGATGGCCGGCGCGGCCTGGGGCTTCAATACGACCACCGACCGCAATCGCCCGACGGTGCAGTTCGCGCCGCCCTTCCTGCGCACGCTGATGGTCGGCAGCATCCTGCGCTACCTGGCGGTCGCCCATTTCGGACGCGGGCGCGGGAATTTCGTCGAAGGGGAGGCGCCGCCGTTCTGGCAGGCGGCGGTGGAGGAGGCCCTGCAGGCGCATTGCCCGGACATGGAGCGTTTCTGGGCGGAGGTGCGCACGCAGGACGAGCAGGACGCCGGACGCCTGTACGGCCTGCTCGTCAAGGTCGTCGACGACGTGCTGGAACGCCTCTACCCCGGCGTGCACATCTCCGCCGCCTAGAAGCGGTACTGCATGCTCGCGCCGAGCACCCAGTTGCGGCCCGGCGCGGCTTCGTAGTAGCGGCGGTTGCTGTCGCCGACGATCACCGAGCCGATGTAATTGCGGTCGAACAGGTTGTTCACGCGCGCATACTCCTTCAGCCGCCAGGAGCCGAGCTGCTGCTGCGCCTGCACCCGCAGGTTGGCGATCATATAGCCCGGCGCCGGCATGGCCTGGTTGGCGTCGTCCGGATACATCCTGGTGTTCGCGATGGTCTCGAATGCGGCGCCGTAGCGGTCGGCGCTGTCCTTCCAGCCGAATTCGCCGTACAGGCCGGCGTTCGGCACGCCCGGCAGGCGGCTGCCCGCGAGGACGCTGCCGAAGCCTTCGTCGTACACGGCGCGCAGCACGCTCAGGGCCAGCCTGGCCTTCCAGTTGCGCCGCCATTCGGCGTCCAGCGAGAGTTCTCCGCCCTGGCGCAGGGTCGCGCTGGCGTTCCGGTAGCTGGTGCGTCCGCCCGACGAACTGTCGACCACGAGTTCGTCGCTGGTCTTCACCTGGAACACCGCGGCATTGATGCGCACGCCCTCGAGAGGCATGGCCTTCACGCCGAATTCCAGGTGGGTGCTCTGGGCCGGCGCCAGCGAAAAATTGAAGCCGCCGCCAGTGCCCGAGTAGAACACCTCGTTCAGGGTCGGGGTCTCGAAGCCGCGCGCCGCGCTGGCGTAGAGGTTCAAACCCGGGTTGATCTTGTACAGCACGCCGAGCAGCGGCGTCGTGTGGCGGTAGCTGACGCTGCCACTGTCGTTGCCGTTGGAGAGATAGCGGTCTTCCACGTCGAAGTCGACCCGGCTGTGGCGCAGGCCGGCGCTCAGCACCCAGGGGCCGCGCTCCCATTCGAACTGCGCGTAGGGATCGAGGTTCCTGACCTTGTCTTTCTCGTCGCGGCGCAGGCGGCCCTGCACGCCGAACTGGGTGCCGACGAAGTTCTCGTAACCCTTGCGGTCGTCGTCCGAGGCGCCGGCCTCGATGCCGAAGGTGGAGCGCAGCGTGCCGTCGAGGAGGGGACGGGACATGGTCCAGTTGGCGTCGATGCCGTGGAAGTCGCGCTGGAAATCGACCACGCCGCCCGAATGGCTGGCCGGTGCCTGGAAGGCTTGCGAGAAAGCCTGGTACTGGATCACCCGGCGGTTGCCGACATAGGCCGTCACGCGCAGCCGGTCGCTGCCGAAGCGCTGTTCCCAGGTCGCGCCCAGCTGCTGGTGGTCGATGCTCTTGCGTGTGTTGTAGCGTTCGGCGAAGGTGCGCTGCGGCGTGCGCGGATCGCTGGTGTCGATCTCGCCCGCGCGCGGGTCGCGCTGCCAGGTGGCCCAGGTGACGCCGAGCGGATCCTGGGTATCGTCCTGGTTCAGTGCGCCGGCGACCAGGGTCAGCTTGCTGGTCGTGCTCGGCGCGAAGCTGAGCTTGGCATAAGCCTGGTCGCGCCGGGCGGCGCTGTGGCTGCGGTAGCCGTCGGTGTCGAAACGCGATGCATCCAGCAGGTAGCCGACGCCGCCGGCGCTGCCGCTTGCGTTCAGGTCGGTCTTGCGGCTGCCGTAGCTGCCGCTGCTGACGTTCAGTTCGACTTCCGGCGCGCCTTTCGGCTCGCGCGTGAACAGCTGGATCACGCCGCCGGAGTGGTTGCCGTACAGGGCCGAGAAGGGGCCGCGCAGCACTTCGATGCGTTCGGCCAGGTCGAGGTCGAAGGTGGCGGCCTGGCCCTGGCCGTCGGGCATGGTGGCCGGGACGCCGTCGGCGATCAGGCGCACGCCGCGCACGCCGAAGGCCGAACGGGCGCCGAAGCCGCGCGAAGAGATCTGCAGGTCCTGCGCATAATTCTGGCGATTCGCCACCACCAGGCCCGGCACCGCGGACAGGGCCTCGGAGGCGTTGACGCGCGGCTGGCCGGCGCCGATGCGGTCGGCCCCGATCACGTCGATCGAGGCCGGCAGGTCGAAGCTGAGTTGTTCGGTGCGGCTGGCCGTCACCACGACGACCGGAACAGTCGCGTTCGCGTCGGCATCGGCCAGGGCGAACGGTGCGTAGACAGCGGACAGCGCCGCGATGAGGCTGGAAGCAAGGGCGTGACGTTTCATCTTTTCTCCGTTATTCCGGCACGAACTATACCCGCCGGACGGGAACTCCGTTGTCCGCTTGCTCATTCGCACTGTGTCAATCTGGAGCAGGTGTCACAACAGGTGACGCAGGTCGGGCTTGCCTTGCCCGCGTCTTCCCCTCTTGGCGATGCCGCGCAAGGGCTGGCATGGCGCTTGCGAGAGAAGGGGTTCCACACAACCACAACGAAACAAGAGGATGACATGAATCTTGCAGACATCAGCAAACTCGGCGTCGCCAGCCCCTTCCGCCAGCGCTACGACAACTACATCGGCGGGGCCTTCGTCCCACCGGTGAAGGGCGAGTACTTCGCCAACGTGACGCCGATTACCGGCCAGCCTTTCTGCGAGGTGGCGCGCTCCAGCGCGGAAGACATCGACGCCGCGCTCGATGCCGCCCATGCCGCCAAGGAGGCCTGGGGCAAGACCTCGCCCGCCGAACGCGCCAACATCCTGAACAAGATCGCGGACCGCATGGAGCAGAACCTCAAGATGCTCGCGACCGCCGAGACCATCGACAACGGCAAGCCGATCCGCGAGACCATGGCGGCCGACATTCCGCTGGCGATCGACCACTTCCGCTACTTTGCCGGCTGCATCCGCACCCAGGAAGGTGCGATCTCGACCATCGACCACGAGACCTATGCCTACCACTTCCACGAGCCGCTGGGCGTGGTCGGCCAGATCATCCCCTGGAACTTCCCGATCCTGATGGCGGTGTGGAAGCTGGCGCCGGCGCTGGCGGCCGGCAACTGCGTGGTGCTCAAGCCCGCCGAACAGACCCCGGCCTCGATCATGGTGCTGATGGAGCTGATCGCCGACTTGCTGCCGGCCGGCGTGATCAATATCGTCAACGGCTATGGCCTGGAAGCCGGCAAGCCGCTCGCGTCCAGCAAGCGCATCGCCAAGATCGCCTTCACCGGCGAGACCGGCACCGGCCGCCTGATCATGCAGTACGCGGCCCAGAACCTGATCCCGGTCACCCTGGAGCTGGGCGGGAAGTCGCCGAACATCTTCTTCGAAGACGTGATGGCGGCTGACGACGAGTTCTTCGACAAGTGCCTGGAAGGTTTTGCGATGTTCGCGCTGAACCAGGGCGAGGTCTGCACCTGCCCGTCGCGGGTGCTGGTGCAGGAATCGATCTACGAGAAGTTCATGGAGCGCGCGCTGGCGAGGGTCGCCCAGATCAAGGCCGGCAATCCGCTCGACGCCAACACCATGATCGGCGCACAGGCATCGCAGGAGCAGCTCGAGAAGATCCTGTCCTACCTCGACATCGGCCGCCAGGAAGGCGCCGAGGTGCTGGCCGGCGGCGAGCGCGCCACCCACGAGGGCGACCTGTCCGGCGGCTACTATGTGCGGCCGACCGTGTTCAAGGGCGACAACCGGATGCGCATCTTCCAGGAGGAGATCTTCGGCCCGGTGGTCTCTGTCACGACCTTCAAGGACGAAGCCGATGCCCTGCGCATCGCCAACGACACCTTGTACGGCCTGGGTGCCGGCCTGTGGACGCGCGACGGCAGCCGCGCCTTCCGCGTCGGCCGCGCGATCCAGGCAGGCCGGGTGTGGACCAACTGCTACCACCTGTACCCGGCGCACGCGGCCTTCGGCGGTTACAAGCAGTCGGGCATCGGCCGCGAGAACCACAAGATGATGCTCGAGCACTACCAGCAGACCAAGAACCTGCTGGTGAGCTACAGCCCGAAAGCGCTCGGCTTCTTCTGATGACCGCCATGGTCACGCCAGTCGACCGCGTGACCGCGACGCCGGCCGCACTCGCCTTCATCGGCGAGCTGCGGCAGCGCCACGGACCGCTGATGTTTTTCCAGTCCGGCGGCTGCTGCGACGGCAGCGCGCCGATGTGCTATCCGGAGGGAGAGTTCAACCTGAGCGATACCGACGTCTGCCTGGGCAGCCTGGACGGAACGCCGTTCTACATGGGACAGGAGCAGTTCGCCTACTGGGAGCACACCCAGCTGATCATCGACGTGGTGGCCGGTAACGGCGGCATGTTCTCGCTCGATAACGGCACCGGGCGGCGCTTCCTGACCCGTTCGCGTCTGTTCACGGACCAGGAGTGCGCGCTGCTGCGCGGCCAGCCGGTCAGCTAGTCCTGGGTAGCTTGCGATAAATCGTGTTGCGCGATATGCCCAGGGCGCGCGCGGCAGCGGAGACATTGCCGCCGTGGGCGTCGAGGGTGCGCAGGATGGCGCTCAGCTCCAGTTCGTCGAGCCGGCTGGCGGCCCCGGTGCGGGCCGGCGCCGGCGCTGGTGCGTTGACGGCAGCGCGGGCCGCCGCCGCTTCGTCGAGGAAATCGTCGGGCAGGTGGTGCAGGCCGATCTCGTCCTCGCCGCCGGCCATCAGGGCTGCGGTGCGCAGCAGGCTGGCGAGCTGGCGCAGATTGCCGGGCCAGGCATGGCGCCTGAACAGGTGCAGGACCTCGCCCGCCACGCGCCGGCGCCTGGTGCCGCCGGCCAGCATCGTCGCAACGAGGGCATCGAGGTCGCCGCGCTCGCGCAGCGGCGGCAGTTTGACGACCAGGCCGTTCAGGCGGTAATACAGGTCTTCGCGGAACAGGCCAGCGGCGATGCGCTTGCGCAGTTCGTGGTTGGTGGCGCAGACCAGTTCGACGTCGAGCGCCAGTGGCCGCGATCCGCCCAGCGGCACCACCTTGCGTTCTTCGAGCACGCGCAGCAGGCGCGCCTGCAGGGCGAGCGGCATGTCGCCGATCTCGTCGAGGAACAGGGTGCCGCCGTGGGCCTGCATGATCCTGCCGGCGGCGCCCTTCCTGCGCGCGCCGGTGAAGGCGCCTTCCTCGTAGCCGAACAGCTCGGATTCGATCAGCGCTTCCGGAATCGCCGCGCAATTCACTGCGACGAAGGGACCGCGCGCACGCGGCGAATCCTGGTGGATGGCCTGGGCCAGCCATTCCTTGCCGGTGCCGGTCTCGCCCATGATCAGGATCGGCACGCCCTGGCCAAGGACCTTCTCGACTTTCGCGATCGACTGCGCCAGCCTGGCATCGCCCGTGTTCAGGGCCTGCAGCCGGGAGCGCGGCTGCGGCGTGGCGGGCATGTCGCGCGCCGGCGCTGCGGGGGCGGGCAGGGCGGGGGCGTCGTTCAGCTGCTGCACGCCATGCTTCAGGCGCAGCTCGGCGCGGCCGCGCACCCGCACGCCGTTGTGCATGCACAGGTCGAGCAGTTCCGGCGCCGCGCTGCGGTAGTGATCGTAGAGGCGCGACAGCGGCAGGCCGAACAGCGAACTGAAGGTCTGGGCCTGCAGGGCCGGCGCGGACAGGCCGAGCTGGAACAAGCCGTTGCGGTTGGCGGCCAGGAAGCGGCCGCCCGGCGTGAACGAGGCGATGCCTTCCATGAGCGTGCCGATGAATTCCGGACGGGTATGGAAGTGCAGGGTGATCGCGTTCTCGTAGGCGGAGGCGAACAGCTGGTTCTCGATCATCAGCGCCGACATCCGCACCAGGGCCATGGTGTGCTTGTGGAAGCTGCGCCGGTCGCCGCTGACGTCGAGCACGCCGATCACCTTGCCGCGGTGGTCCACGATCGGTGCGGCCGAGCAAGTGAGGAAGTGGTTGGCAGTCAAGTAGTGCTGGTCGGCGTGCACGATGGTGGGCGCCTGTTCGGCGATGGTGGTGCCGATCGCATTCGTGCCCTTGCTCTCCTCGGACCAGTCGACGCCCGGCGTGAGGGCGACACGATTGGCTTTTTCCATGAAGTCGGCATCGCCCAGCGAGTGCAGGATCACGCCGCGGGCATCGGTCAGCAGGACCGTGTTATGCGTGTTGGCGATCTGCTGGTACAGGGTTTCCATCGCAGGCAGCGCATGGCTGTACAGCATGCGGTTCTGCTCGACCAGGGCCGAGAGGGCGGAAACGGACAGGGGATCGAAGTCGGGACGGACGTCGGCGCGCAATCCGTAATGCTGGGAACGGCGGTGCGAGCTGGCGATGGTCGCCGGCAGGTGATAAGTCATTCCATGTCTCCTGGTTGGCCCTGGACCGCGGCTCTATCGCTGGAAGTCGACTATTGCCTAATGTAGCACGCAAGCGCGCGCTTGCCTCCATCGCGCTCGTTTCATTTCCTGTCTCGAAAGCGTCATGCTGCGCCTCGGTGTGAAGAACCTGCTAGAGGACGGGACGCCGGACGAAAGTCCGGCGTCCTGTTGCTTTATCGCCGCCGATTGCGCCGGGGAGGGCTTGCGCGCCCATATCCCGTTTGCTATAGTGCGCCTCCTGCTTCTGCAGCGCACGTCGAGATTCAACACCGAGTGCACACTGAAGAAAAGGATGAGTTGACGAACACTGCGAAACACTGCATAATCTCGCTTCTCTGCTGCTGACGAACAAAACGATTCGCCGGATG
>NZ_JBFTRV010000038.1:0-6893 GCF_056399665.1 Massilia sp. 01N410
GACACGAAGCGGATCCGTGCGCTCGCGGTGCCGTTGACGGACGAGGTGATGGTTTCGGAATAGGTGCCCGGTGCGACGTGAACCGTGTCGCCCGGCAGGGCCAGGTTGGAGGCGCGCTGGATGGTGCGCAACGGAGCGGTGCTGGACGTACCGGCGTTGGTGTCGCGGCCCGAGGTGGAAACATACAGGTTTCTTGCAGACGCTGCAGCCGAGCTCATGAGTAATACTGCAAAACCGCTGAGCAACATGGCGTTGGACGCTTTGGGAAGACGAGCAAAAGTTTTCAAGGGAAATGCCTTTAATCACGAAAAGAAGAGATCGAATTTTACGGTAAGAAACTGACGTAATTCAACTTTTCTCGGAAAAAATTTTTCTCAGTGAATTGTTTGGCTATGGAATTTTCCTGAAATCAATTAAAAACGAATGTTCAATAAAAGTTCAATATTTAATCTATAAAATTTAATAGTTCATTAATGTTTTTGGTCGCAATATTTCTCAAATAAAAGCAATTTTATTTGTTCGTAAATTATTCAAATACGAGCTGGCGCGGGATTCTTTAGGGGGCTGTCGAGAGGAAATTGCAGGGGAAAAGCAGGAGATTGGGTTTTCATTAACTTATTCGGGGCGCGCCGGGTTGCGACACGATTCCTCTCCATATTTTTTCTAGGAAAATCAATGACTTGCGAAAATGAGACGTGCCCTGTTCAATGGCGCACAAGAATTGCGGTATGGATGAGGAGACCGCTTTTGCACAAGTTGCAGTCTCTCGAGAGGAAGGTCGCCGAGGCGATCCATTGGATCGAGGATTTTGTATTCGAGCGAAGATACCAATTGAATTGCAGCGGCTATATCGAAAATCGAAAGCTGGAAACAATTCATTCGGCGGCCCTGCCGCATTCGATGGCCTATCAGGCAGTCACTTGTGCCGCGATCCGTGAATTGATCGATGAGGTGGAAAAGACCGGTATCGTATTCGATCATTTTATCGATCTCGGCTCAGGCAAGGGCAAGGCCTGTTTTTACGCCGCTATGCGATTTCCGTTTCGTAAGATTATTGGCGTCGAATTTTCCGAGCCGCTCGTTGAAATTGCTCGAGATAATGCTGCCAGATTTGGGGCGGAGAATATCTTCTTTGTTAATGCCGATGCCGCCTCCTTTTGCCTGCCTCCTGGCAACAATCTGGTTTTCTTGTTCAATCCATTTAGTGAGTCCATTCTGAAAAAATTTCTAGAGAGTAATGCGGATCGATTCAGGCAAAGCCGGTCGGTCATTGCTTACGCCAACGACCAGCATCGCCTTTGCCTTGCAAGGGCCGGCTTCGTCACTCTCTTCAGGAATCAGGACACCCAAGGGTCCCTGCATCAGTACATTACTGGTTGAGCCGGGACGCGGCGGCGGCGTGGCAGTCGAACTGTTGCGCTAGGGGATGAGAAAATACGGGAGGCTTGTTTGAAAGCGGCGCAATGAAAGCCTGCGCCTTTCAATGTCTTGCGGTACGCAGTACTTTTATGCGTGGTGGATAAATCATTCCGGCATGGTGAAGATAGTCGATACGATCCTGTACGGTATTGCAAGCTCCATCGCACAGCAGTCATCATTGTGCGACAGAGCTTGCTTCGCCAGGCTGACGACGCACTACTCCGCTAATGCGACGGTTTCGATCTTGGCGGAAGGCATCGCAGTCACCTTATCCAGCAAGGTGCGTGCAACATGATCGGCATCGGAGCGGGACAGATAGGGCCCCATCGGCAGACTCATTACCCTGGCGGCCATTTCGTCGGCAACCGGGCAGGTATCCCTGATCTCTGGCGAGGTATAGGCCGGTTGACGATGGATAGGCATGGGGTAATGAATTGCGCTTGGAATTCCGGCCTCCTTCAGCGCGGCCTGTACCCGGTCCCGTTCTTCGAGAACGACCGTATATTGTGCATAGACGCTGCTGCGTTCCGGTAATACGCCGACCAGGCCGATCCGGCCCGACAGAAGGGCGTCGTACCACGCCGCCACCGTGGCGCGCTCGGCCAGTTCCCAATCGAAGCGCTCGAGCTTTGCCAGAACGACCGCACACTGGAGCGTGTCCATGCGTCCTCCTACGCCGATGCGCGTATGGACGTAGCGCTGCGATTGCCCATGGACGCGAATTTCACGTGCTGCTTTGGCAATCTCGTCATCATCGGTGAACAGTGCGCCACCGTCTCCGTAACATCCGAGTGGTTTGCTCGGAAAGAAGCTGGTACAGCCAATGTCGGAAAGATGGCAACTTTTTTTGCCGCGATAGGCTGCGCCGAAGCTCTGCGCCGCGTCTTCGACGACCGCCAGTCCAAAGCGTTGTGCAATCCCGTTGATCTGATCCATGTCGGCTGGCTGACCGAACAAGGATACCGGCATGATCGCCCGGGTGCGGGCGGTGATGGCGGACTCGATCAGCGCAGGATCGATATTGCAGGTTTCGCGGTCGATATCGACGAACACCGGCTTCGCGCCGACCAGGACGATTGCCTCGGCGGTGGCGATGAATGAGAACGGTGTTGTGATCACTTCATCACCCGGACCGATGTCGAGCGCCATCAGGGCGATGATCAATGCCTCGGTGCCGGATGAGACTGTGACGCAATGGCGCGCGCCGCAGTACTCTGCAAGCCGTGTTTCGAGCTCTGTCACTTCCGGCCCCATGATGTATTGACCGTGGTCGAGAACGGTCTGGATGCGCTGGTTGATCAGGTCGCGGGATTGTTGATATTGGGATTTGAGGTCGATGAATTCCATGGTCGATTCACTTGGCTGGTTCAGGAAAGCGGGCCCAGGCGCCGGCGCTTGTGCTGTAGGAAAGCATGCAAGTACCGTCTCGCAGGATGTAGAGATCCTTGGTGTGTTGGCAGCGTGCCTCGGCATTACCGGTCAGCGGCAAAGAGAGGCGTTCGCCGAAACGGCTGATCCATCCGATCTGGCGTGCCGGTATGCCCGCCATCAAGGCAAACGCCGGCACGTCGCGGGTGACGACCGCGCCCGCGCCGATGAAGGCGTGCTCGCCGATCGTTACCCCGCAGACGATGGTCGCGTTGGCGCCGATGGTGGCTCCGCAGCGTACCAGCGTGCGCCGGTATTCGTGCTTGCGCGTGACCGCCGCCCGTGGGTTATAGACATTCGTGAAGACCATGCTCGGTCCGCAGAACACATTGTCCTCGAGCGTCACGGCATCGTAGACCGAAACATTATTCTGGATCTTTACGTTGTCGCCGATCACAACGTCGTCGCCGACGAACACATTCTGGCCGAGCGAGCAGCCGGCGCCGATACGCGCCCCCGCGCAGACGTGGGCAAAGTGCCACACACGGGTTCCCTCGCCGAGCACGGCGCCATCATCGACGATCGCGCTGAAGTGGATGGTGGTATCCATGTCAGTAAGCCAGTGGCAAGGCCACACGCTGGCCGTCGCGTGCCGACTTGTATGCCGCGATCAGCACTTCCAGCGACTTCAGCCCCTCACGGCCGTCGGTTTCCGGCTCGGCCTCGCCACGCAACACCTTGATCACGTTGTCGTAGTAGAGCGGGTGGCCGAAGCCGTAAACGGAACTCGTCTCATAGCTGGCGTCGCGCACCTTGTCGTCGTCTGGATCCGGGGTGGCGAATTCCCAATGCTGGATCTCGTTCACGGCGACGCCGCCGATGCGTACCGTGCCGCGCTCGCCCAGTATCGTGATCGAGCCTTCCAGATTGCGCGGGTAGGTGAGCATGGTGACATTCATCGAACCCAGCGCCCCGTTGCGCCAGCGCAGGCTGAGCACCCCGGTATCCTCGACCTCGATGTCGCGTGCCAGCGTGGCGGTATACGCTTGCAGGCTCTCGACCGGGCCGATGATCCATTCGATCAGGTCGACGTAGTGGCTGGCCTGGTTCATGAAGGCACCGCCGTCGAATTCCCAGGTGCCGCGCCATTTCGCACTGGTGTAGTACTCCGGCGGACGGGTCCAGAACACATTCAGGTTGACCATGTAGATGCGGCCGAAGCGCTTCTTGTCGACCGCCCGCTTGAGCAACTGGAGCGTGGCGTTGCGGCGGTTCTGCTTGACCACGAACAGGCGCACGCCGGCCGCGTCGGCGGCGGCGACCATCCGCTTGCCGTCCTCCCAGCGGGTTGCCATCGGTTTCTCGGTCATCACGTGGTGTCCGGCTTGCGCGATCTGGATCGTCTGGTCCGGATGCATGCCGGACGGTGTCGTCAGGATGAAGGCATCGGCTTCGCATTTTCGCAACATCTCGTCCAGGTCGGTATAGCCGGGGGCGCGGGTCGAGCCTACAGCGTGGTCGAGGGCACGCGGATCGACGTCGCAAACACCGACCAGTTCTGCACGCTCATGATGCTTGCGCAGCGCATCGAAATGATTGTTGGCGATGCGGCCGCAACCGACCAGGGCAAAGTTGATCTTGCGGTCGGTAATGGGAGCGGGATAAGGGCGCATGGCGGGATCCTCAAGCTTTCACGATGTTGGACATGGGGGCGAGGTAGACACCGCGCGTGTCCACGATGAGCGGTGCGTGTCTCTGGATCAGATCGTAGTCAAAGGCGGAGTGCGCGGTCGCCAGCAGCACCACGTCATAGGAAGCGATGCTTGCGGGTGTCAAATCGACGCTCGCGAGGTCGAACCGGTGCTCGCGCATGCGCGGGAAGACCGGTACGTGCGGATCTGAATAATGAACCACGGCGCCCTTGTCCCGCAGGATCTCCATCAGTTCGACCGAGGGCGACTCGCGCATGTCCTCGACATCCTTCTTGTAGGCGATGCCCAGCACCAGCACCCGGCTGTTCATGACGGACTTGCTGCGCCGGTTGAGTGCATCCGTGACCTTCTCGATCACCCAGTGCGGCATCTCACTGTTGATTTCGCCCGCCAGTTCGATGAAGCGGGTGTGAAGTCCGTAGGCGCGCGCTTTCCAGGTCAGGTAGAAAGGATCGATCGGGATGCAATGCCCGCCCAGGCCGGGGCCAGGGTAATACGGTGTGAAGCCGAAGGGCTTGGTGGCCGCTGCGCGGATGACCTCATGGATGTCGATGTTCATGCGGTCGGCGATGATCTTCATCTCGTTGACCAGGCCGATGTTGACGGCGCGGTGGATGTTTTCCAGCAGCTTGGTCAGCTCGGCGGCGCGGGTCGAGCTGACCGGCACCACGCGGTCGATGGCGGGGCTGTAGAGGGCGATGCCGGCCTCCAGGCAGGCCGCGGTCACGCCGCCGCAGACCTTGGGAATGGTGCGTGTCTGGAAGTCCGGGTTGGCCGGATCTTCGCGCTCCGGCGAGAACACCAGGAAGACGTCGCGCCCGACAATGAAGCCGCGCGATTCCAGCCGCGGCTTGAGTTCCTCGTCGGTGGTGCCGGGGTAGGTGGTGCTTTCCAGCGACAGCACCTGGCCAGGGCGCATGAAAGGCAGCAGGGCGTCGGCGGTGCCGAGCACGAAGGACAGGTCCGGTTCGCGGTAGGCGTTCAGCGGGGTCGGCACGCAGATGATGAGCGCGTCCGGCTCGCCCGCGCGGGCGAAGTCGGTGGTTGCCTCGAATCCCGTGTCGTGCGCCTTCGCGATATCGCCGGCCTTGATATGGTTGATATAACTTTCCCCCCGATTCAGACGCTCGACCTTGGTACCGTCGATATCGATGCCGAGGACGCGGAAGCCTGCCTCGACATAGCGCAGCGTCAGCGGCAGGCCGACGTAGCCCAAGCCAACGATGCCGATAATGGCTGTGCGGTCACGCAGCTTGTTGACAAGCTGCTCCAAGGATGCTGGCTTGCTTTCATCACGCATGGAAATCCTCCTGAATCGGTTAGGGAGAGGGGCAAGGCGAATCAGATACGGAACGAGACGGCTTTCTTGATCAGTCCCAGACGCTGCGGGGTCCGGACGGGCTGGGCGGCTGGTGCGCTTGGTGCGCTTGGTGCCGGCTGGGGGCTATATTCGGTGACGATGGCCTTGACCATCGACTCGATCATCTTGCGATCATGGGTGTCGCAGGCCATCATCAGGCAGGTGATGAAGGTGTCGAGAACCCCGGGGCTCAAGGCATTTTCTTTCATGCGCATGATGCGCGGGTGGTCGCTGGGGAAGATCACGCCGTCGGTCAGCAGCTCCTCGTGCAGCTTCTCGCCCGGAAACAGGCCGACGTAGCGGATCTCGATGTCGCCGTCCGGATTCTGGATGCCTTTTTCGGTCAGGCCGTGCAGGGCGATCATGGTGCGCGCCAGGTCGACGATGCGCACCGGTCCGCCCATGTCGAGCACGAACACGTCGCCGCCCTTGGCCATCGCGCCGGCCTGGATCACCAGCTGGGCGGCCTCGGGGATCAGCATGAAGTAGCGCGACACTTCCGGGTGGGTGATGGTCAGCGGACCGCCGCGTGCGATCTGGCGCTGGAACAGCGGGATCACCGAGCCGGACGAACCGAGCACGTTGCCGAAGCGAACCATGCAGAAGGTGGTATTGCTGCCGTGCCTCGCCGCGGCCGCTTGGAAGATGAGTTCGGCGATGCGCTTGCTGGCGCCCATGATGTTGGTCGGGCGCACCGCCTTGTCGCTGGAAATCAGCACGCAGGTCTCGATGCGGTGCTTGGCGGCCTGGGAGGCGACAACCTGGGCGCCGACCACGTTGTTGCGCAGGCCCTCGACGATATTGGTCTCGACCAGGGGCACGTGCTTGTAGGCGGCGGCGTGGTAGATGGTGTCGACCTTGCCGTCGCGCAGGATGCGCTCGACAAGGTCGGCATTGCATACCGAGCCGAGGTGGGCTTCGATGGGGATGTCGGGAAAGCGGGTGGCCAGCTCCTGGCGGATCGTGTAGAGCGCGAACTCGGAGTGGTCGAGCAGGTGCAGGCGGCTCGGCGCGACGGTCACGATCTGGCGGCA
>NZ_JBFTRV010000039.1:0-6000 GCF_056399665.1 Massilia sp. 01N410
AAGTCATGCCTGATGACCATAGCAAGTCGGTACCACCCCTTCCCATCCCGAACAGGACCGTGAAACGACTTTGCGCCGATGATAGTGCTGCAACCAGTGTGAAAGTAGGTTATCGTCAGGCTAATTATTCGCAGAAGCCCGCTCAATTCATTGAGCGGGCTTTTTGCTTTTCTGCGCTCGACATTCGATCGCTCCATTCCGCTACACTCATTCACAGCACCTGTATCGTTTCCGAACAATTCAGCTTCCCATACCGGGATCGGCCAGTTGGCATGTCATTTGCTCGCATTACGACAAACCACAAGACCAGGGGACATGGATGGCGCATCGAATCGGTCGCGCGGCAGGCGCCGCCGTCGCACGGCTTGGCATGCCTTTCCTGTTGCTCCTCGCTGGCACCGCCACCGCCGAAGAGCCGCGCGTCGCCAGGGTCGAGGTCGTCGGCCTTGCACCTGTCTATGGACTCGGCATCGATCGCGACCTGTTGCCTTACCCGGTACAGTTAGCAAGCGACAAAGCCATCCGCAAGGCGGGCGGGGAGAACCTGGCCGAATTCATGGCGCACAACCTGAGCGGCGTGAACGCGAACGAGATTTCGGGCAGCCCCTTCCAGAGCGATATCACCTTCCGCGGTTTCCGCGCATCGTCCATACTGGGCAGCTCACAGGGCATCTCCATCTACCTGGACGGCGTGCGCGTGAACGAGCCTTTCGGCGATGTGATCAACTGGGACATGATGCCGGAGGCGGCGATCGGCGACCTGGCCCTCGTCACCGGCGCCAACCCCCTGTACGGCCTGAACACGCTGGGCGGTGCGCTCGCCTTCAGGACCAAGTCCGGTCTCACGGATCCGGGCGGCGAGCTCGAATTGTCGGTAAGCAGTCAGGGCCGGCGCCGCAGCGACATCGCCTACGGCTGGCAGGGCAGCGGTGGCTGGCATGGCTTCATCGGCGCCACGCTGTTCGACGATACCGGCTGGCGCGCTCACTCCGCCGGAAGGCTGGGCAATATGCTGGCCAAGCTTGGCCAGGCGAGCGGGGCCACCGAGTGGAGCGCGTCGCTGCTCGCCGGCCGCAGCCGTGTGCTCGGCAACGGATTGCTGCCGGACCTTCTGTATCGGGATGAGCGCAGCGCCGTCTATACCTATCCGGACACGACCCGCAACCACCTGGTTCAGGGCACCTTCAACCTCACGCACCGCCTTGCTCGCGACAGCGAACTGAGCGCCGTCGCCTATGTTCGCAACAGCCGTCGCGAAACCGTCAACGGCGATGTCAGCGAGGATTACGGCGATTACGCCGAGGACTGCGCCGCCGGCTTTGGTGCCGATGGCGCGCCGCGCGAGCCGGCTTCGTGCGGGGTGACGAGGGAGCAGGGCGCTGCAATGCATGCCGGCGTACTGAATACGACCAGTACGCGCCAGAATGGCAGCGGCGCCAGCCTTGCGTTCGGCACCCGGCGCGGCATATTGCGCCTGGACGGCGGCGCCAGCCTGGACCGCAGCGACGTCGAGTACGCCCAGTTCGCACAAGCGGCATTCGTGACCGCCGCGCGTGAAGTCATCGGCGATCCGCTCGAGTCGCGCGAGTCGACCTCATCGGTGGTCGGCAAATCGCGTACTGCCGGGGTCTATCTTTCCGCCTCCATGGAAGTCGCGCCGGGAACGCAACTGACGGCCAGTGCGCGCTATGGCCACACACGCGTCGAGAACACCCTGAGCAACGAGCGGGGCGTGCAGCCGCGGGAAGGCTTCAGCTACCGCCGCCTGAATCCCGCGCTCGGCTTCACCCATGTGCTGCTTCCGCGTGTGACATTGTTCGCCAACCTTGCTCAGGGTAGCCGGGTGCCGACCGTGATCGAGCTGGGATGCGCGGACCCGGACAATCCGTGCCGCCTGCCGGTCGGCCTGCAATCCGATCCCTACCTGAAGCAGGTCGTTGCGCGCACCATGGAGGCCGGGGCGCGCGGCCGCTTCCAGCAGGATGGCGTGTCGGGCAGCTATTCGCTGTCCCTGCACCGGACAGTCAACCGCGACGACATCCTGTTCCTGAGCTCGCCGTCGCGCCAGGGCTATTTCTCGAATTTCGAGCGTACCCGTCACCAGGGCCTGGACGCCATGCTGAGCCGCCAGTCCGGACGGCTCGGGCTGCGCCTCGCCTACAGCTACCTGCAGGCGGTGTACGACGCCGACGGCGAACTGTTCACCGGTGCGCGCCATGTCCAGATCCGGCGCGGCACCCGGATGGCGGGCCTGCCGCGCCATACCGGCAAGCTGTCGCTGGACTGGAACACGAGCCCGGCGCTGACCCTCGGCATGGACATCCACGCGGTATCGAGCCTGGTCACGCAAGGAAACGAGGACGGCCTGATCGAGGATGCCGAAGACGGCAAGGATGCGCAGCGCGCCGACCGGCGCGTGCATGGCTATATGCTGCTCGGCTTGCGCGCCAGCTACCGGCCGGCAGATCAATGGGAATTTTTTGCACGCATCAGCAACGTGTTCGACCGCCGTTACGAAACCTTTGGTGCGCTGGCGCCGGACCTGTTTCCGCATGGCCGCCTGCTCGCGCCGCACGAGCAGGCCGGCGAGGCCGAACAGGCGCGTTTCGTGGCGCCGGGCGCACCGCGGGCCGTGGTCGCGGGCCTGCGCTATCGTTTCTGATCAGAAGCGATATTCGGTGGTGAGGCCGGCCATCCACTGTCGCCCCGGCGCCGCTTCGTAAAAGCGTTTATTGGTGTCGCCGACGATGACCGAGCCGATGTAGTTACGGTCGAACATATTGTTCAGGCGCAGGAACTCCTTGAAGCGCCAGCGATCGCGGCCCTGGCGCGCCTGGAGGCGCAGGTTCACTAGCGCATAGCCGGGCGCCGGGCGCTCGGTATTCGTATCCTCCGCATACACCTTGCCGTTCGCAATGGTTTCCAGCGCAACCCCCAGGCGTCCGCTCTCGTCCTTCCAGGCAAGCTCGCCATACATGCTCGCGCGCGGCACGCCCGGCAGGCGGCTGCCGGCCGGCACGGCGCCGAAGCCGGTCTGGTAGCTTGCGCGCAGCATGCTCAGGGTCAGCTTGCCGCTGAAACCGTTCTTGAGATCGGTGTCGAGGGACACTTCGGCGCCGCGGCGCAGTGTCTTGCTCGCATTGCGATAGCTGGTGCGTCCGCCGACCGAACTGTCGACCACCAGTTCGTCGTCGGTGCGCACCTGGAACAGCGCCAGGTCGATACGCGTGTCGCTGCCCAGCACGGTCTTCGCGCCGATCTCCAGGTGGCGGCTCCTGGCCGGCGCCAGGTGGAAGTTGAAGCCGGTGGCGCCGCTCGAATAGAACAGCTCGTTCAAGGTCGGGGTCTCGAAGCCGCGCGCCGCGCTCGCGTACAGGTTCAGTCCTCGCTCCACCTTGTACAACACCCCGAGCACCGGCGTGGTGCGCCGGTAGTCGATCGTGCCGCTGTCGTTGCCGTTGCCGAGGAAGCGGTCCTCGACCTCCACCTTCAGGCGGCTGTGGCGCAGGCCGGCCGTGAGTACCCAGGGACCGCCCTGCCATTCGGCCTGCAGGTAGGGATCGATGCCGGTCAGCACGTCGGTCTCGTCGCGCCGCAGCGTGCCCTTGACGCCGAAGCGCGGGACGGACTGCTCGAGGACGAAGTTCTCGTAGCCCTTGCGGTCGTCCGTGGAGCGGTCGATGTCGATGCCGACTGTCGTGCTGAGCTTGCCGCCGGCGAGAGGACGCACGAACATCCAGTTGAGGTCGGCGCCGTAGAAGTCGCGGTCGAAATCGACCACGCCGCCGGAATGCGTGGGCGGCGCCTGGAAGGCGCGCGAGAAGGACTGGTACTGGATCACGCCTCGGTTGCCGCCATACACCGTCGCGTGCAGGCGGTCCTCTCCGAAGCGCTGCTCGAAGGTGGCGCCGATCTGCTGGTGGTCGATGCTCTTGCGCGTGTCGTAGCGGTCGGCCAGCGTGCGCTTCGGCGTCCGGGTATCGGTGGCGTCGATTTCGCCGGCGCGCGGATTGCGCTCGAAGGTGGCCCAGGTAACGCCCAGCGGATCCTGGGTGTCGTGCTGGGACAGGCTGCTGGCGGTGACCGTCAGCTTGCTCGTCGCGCCTGGCCTGGTGGTCAGCTTTACCATGCCCTGGTCGCGCCGCGCAGCGCTGTGTGCACGGTAGCCCTCGGTATCGAAGCGCGAGGCATCGATCACATAGCCGAGGCCCTCGGTTTCGCCCTCGGCGTTGACGTCGAGCTTGACCATGCCGTCGCTGCCGCCGGACAGGCTGGTTTCCAGTACCGGACTGCCGCGTCCCTCGCGCGTGAACAGTTGGATCACGCCACCCGCGTGGTTGCCGTAGACGACGGAGAACGGTCCGCGCAGCACTTCGATGCGCTCGGCCATGTCGAGGTTGAAAGTGGCTGCTTGTCCCTGGCCGTCCGGCATGGTGGCCGGGATGCCGTCGGCGAACAGGCGCATGCCGCGCACGCCGAAGGTGGAGCGCGCGCCGAAGCCGCGCGACGAGATCTGCAGGTCCTGCGCGTAGTTTTGCCGGTTCTGGATCACCAGTCCCGGTACCGCAACCAAGGCTTCGGAAGCGTTGACGCGCATCTGCGTATCGCGGATGCGCGATGCGTCGACGACGTCGATCGCCGCCGGGAAGTCGGCACGATCGTGCTCGGCACGACTGCCGGTGACGATCACGACGGGAATGCCGGCCGCCGCGCCGGCCGCGCCGGTCCCGGTATCGGCCGCGTACGCCGGGCAGGCGAGCGCCACGCCGCCGGCGGCACACAGCGCGGCGATGGCGTTCAGCCTGCATGGTGGGTGCGTCATCTGTTCTCCCTGTTCCGGATTTATGGTTTGCAATCCAAGCAATATGCCTGCCATCCCATTCGATCCCTGGACGGCGTGCCGGTTTCCGGTTTCCGGCGGCAGGACACCTGCTCCAGATTTGCACAGTTGCCGCCCGAGTGTTGCGGTTCCGGCACGGGCGTACACGAACTCTGCACAGGTTTCCTAGGCCAGGCGCCTGGCACGACCCTTGCGAATGCCTGGACGTAGCACAAGACCATTCACAACGGAGACACCATGAAAACGAGAGCCGCCATCGCATGGAAGGCCGGGGAACCCCTGACGATTGCCGACGTCGACCTGGAAGGCCCGCGCGCCGGCGAAGTGCTGGTCGAGGTCAAGGCCACCGGCATCTGCCATACCGATTACTACACGCTGTCGGGCGCCGATCCGGAAGGCATCTTCCCAGCCATCCTCGGTCATGAAGGGGCGGGCGTCGTCCTCGAAACCGGTCCCGGTGTGACCAGCGTCAAGCGCGACGACCACGTTATTCCGCTCTACACCCCGGAATGCCGCCAGTGCAAATTCTGCCTGTCGCGCAAGACCAACCTGTGCCAGGCCATCCGCTCCACCCAAGGCCGCGGCCTGATGCCGGACGGTACTTCGCGCTTCTCGCTGGACGGCCAGCCGATCTACCACTACATGGGCACCTCGACCTTCTCGAACTACATCGTGGTGCCGGAAATCGCGCTGGCAAAAATCCGCGAGGATGCTCCCTTCGACAAGACCTGTTATATCGGCTGCGGCGTAACCACGGGCGTGGGCGCGGTGATCTTCACGGCCAAGGTGGAACCCGGCGCCAACGTGGTCGTGTTCGGCCTGGGCGGCATCGGCCTGAACGTCATCCAGGCGGCCAGGATGGTCGGCGCCGACAAGATCATCGGCGTGGACATCAACCCTGGCCGCGAACAGATGGCGCGCCAGTTCGGCATGACCCACTTCGTCAATCCGAAGGAAGTCGGGAACGTGGTCGACGCCATCGTCCAGCTGACCGACGGCGGCGCCGACTATTCCTTCGAATGCATCGGCAACGTCACCACCATGCGCCAGTCGCTGGAGTGCTGCCACAAGGGCTGGGGCCAGTCGATCATCATCGGCGTGGCCGAAGCGGGCAAGGAGATTTCGACCCGTCCGTTCCAGCTGGTCACCGGCCGCGTCTG
>NZ_JBFTRV010000040.1:0-5682 GCF_056399665.1 Massilia sp. 01N410
TCGTTGCGGGCGGTCATCCTTGCTCAAGGCCAGGAAACGGTGGCGCCATCGAAAGCTGGTCGCACTGGCCACGCCGATCTCGCGCGCCGAGCGGCGCACGCTGCGGGAGTCGAGCATGCAGCCGAGGTAGTCGAGCCAGTGCGCCTTGTGGCGCAGCCGCGCCAGTGGCGTGCCGCTGAGCAGGTTGAAGGTGCGATGGCAGCTACGGCAGCGGTAGCGCTGCAGTCCGTGCGCATGGCCGTGGCGATAGGGTTTGTCGGCCTGGCAGTGCGGGCAGCAGAGTGGCATGCCGGGCTGCTCGACGATCTCGAGTACACGGTCGAGGCCGGCCGCCGATTGCAGCAGGTCGAGCAGGCGGTCGCGTTGCCGCCGGGTCAGGCTGGACAGGCGTTGCAGGAACTGTTCGAACTGCCGTGCTTGCATGCTGCCTCCGTCAACGGTTCAGGTCGACATTGGACCGCAGGCTTGCAGAAAAGATTCCACACTTGGCGCGAACAGCGCCTTTTTTTTCTCCCGTCGTTCCCGCTTTCGCGGAAATGACGTACATAGCAAAAAAAGAAGGCCACCGAGGCATGCGCCCACAGTGGCCTTCGACCAGGGATCGGTACGTCGAAGCTTACAGTCCTGCCACGGTATCGCCGGACTGGCTGGCGCCACGTGCGGCTTCGATGGCGGCGTTGTCGACCTTGGACGGGGCCGGCGCGGATTTCTGGGCCAGTTGCGGCGCAGGGGTGGACGGCGTGAAGATCGGCACGTTCTTGCCGCTCGCGACCTGCTTCAGGCGGCGGTACTCGGCCAGCACCTTGTTGCCGTAGCCCGAGTCGTCCTCGAAGGCGGCGGCGCCGACGTAAGTCTTCAGGCCGCCTTCCACGGAACCGGTGCGGGTCACGTAGTCCTTCAGGATCTGGGCGCCGACACGGATGTTGGCCACCGGATTCAGGGCGGCCTGCTTGCCGCCGACTTCGTCGAACTTGTCGCTGTGGACCTTCGACATCACCTGCATCAGGCCCTGCGCGCCCATCGGGCTTTCCGCGAAGGGATTCAGGCCCGATTCGATCGCCATCACGGCCAGGATCAGCAGCGGGTCGAGCTTGATCTCGTGCGCGGTGCTGTAAGCGGTGGCGACCAGCATGTTGGCGGCGTCACCGGCAACCCGGTAGCGGCGCGACAGCCATTCGGTCACGTACTTCTGCTGGCGCGTGGCGCGCACGCCCTGCTTGTCGTCGCTGTTGGCGATTTCGACGGCCTCGGCGCCTTTGGCGGCCTGGGCTTGCACCGGGGCAGCCGCGACCTGCACGGTCTGCTGCGGGCTCAGGAAGTCCGACACCCGTTTTGCCAGATCGGGGCGGTTGTACAGCAGGGCAATCATTGCTACTGCAGATAGACCAAATACGGTCAGGGTATGTTGTGCGGTCGTTACGATACCGCGTGCCGCTTTCGTCACGGAAGACCACGTGACTGGCTGGCTGGCCATCTGTTGGACAAGCTTTGCGCTCGTGCCGATGAATCGATGGATCATCGTTTCTCCTTTGTCGCGGAAAAAGCGGCCCCGTGCGGCGACAAAGCGCTGCTGTTCAGGGTACTAATGCCGTGCATCAGAAACCGTCCGTCGCCGCGTATAGCGGTCGAGGAACGCCGTCATTGCTTGCTACAGCCGGGCAGCGCTGCGATGGAGGTGCCCGGTGGCTAACAACTGTCTCGGGGTTGGTAGGACAGACGCCCTGAGAAAACACTCCTAAATAATGTCGTTGGGGCCCCGACCCCGTGAAATAATGAGACCGGCTAAAATCACGTCCTGGACGGGCCTGTCTCACTTGGTAGGCCGGATTGTAGAAGCTGGTTTATATCAAGTCAATACTAGCACTATCGTGCGTTATAACTTTTATGTCTAACGTTTTCTGACTGACTCATCAATTCTTTGGCAAATCAACTACTTGCCGTCGATTGTTAGCCAAGCTCAAAAGATGTAAAAAAGAATGAAAAAATAGATGAACTATTCGGATTTGCGAGATTTTATTGCCAAGTTGCAAGGGATTGGCGAATTAAAGCGTATTTCGGTGCCCGTATCGCCGAACCTTGAGATGACCGAAATCTGCGACCGGACCCTCCGTGCCGCCGGGCCTGCTCTCCTATTTGAACAGCCGACCGGCTACAAGGTTCCCGTGCTCGGCAACCTGTTTGGCACACCGCAACGGGTGGCATTGGGCATGGGGGCCGATAACATTGCTGAGCTCAGGAAGATCGGCCACGTGCTGGCGCGCCTGAAGGAACCGGAGCCTCCCAAGGGCTTCAAGGACATCATGGACCTGGGCTCGCTCGTGAAGGCGGTTTGGGATATGTCGCCGAAGGAAGTGAAGGGCGCGCCCTGCCAGGAAATCGTCTGGGAGGGCAAGGACGTCGACCTCGGACGCCTGCCGATCCAGCATTGCTGGCCGGGCGACATCGCTCCCCTGATCACCTGGGGCCTCGTGATTACCAAGGGCCCGCACAAGAAGCGGCAGAACCTGGGCATCTACCGCCAGCAGGTGCTGGGGCCGAACAAGGTCATCATGCGCTGGCTGGCGCACCGCGGCGGCGCCCTCGATTTCCGTGAGCACTGCATCGCCAACCCCGGCAAGCCCTATCCGGTGGCGGTGGCGCTGGGCGCCGACCCGGCCACCATCCTGGGCGCGGTGACGCCGGTACCGGACACCCTGTCCGAATACCAGTTCGCCGGCCTGCTGCGCGGCCAGCGCACCGTGCTCACCAAGGCCATCGGCAGCGAGCTGCGGGTACCGGCTGCCGCCGAGATCGTGCTGGAAGGGCATATCTATCCGGACCAGACGCATCCGACCGGTTTCGAGCATGCGCTGGAAGGCCCGTATGGCGACCACACCGGCTATTACAACGAGCAGGACTGGTTCCCGGTATTCACCATCGACCGCATCACCATGCGGCGCGACCCGATCTACCACTCGACCTATACCGGCAAACCGCCCGACGAGCCGGCCGTGCTGGGCGTGGCGCTGAACGAAGTCTTCATTCCCCTGCTGCAGAAGCAGTTCACCGAGATCACCGATTTCTATTTGCCGCCGGAAGGCTGCAGCTACCGGATGGCGGTGGTGCAGATGAAGAAGCAGTACGCCGGCCACGCGAAGCGCGTGATGTTCGGGGTCTGGAGTTTCCTGCGCCAGTTCATGTACACCAAGTTCATCGTCGTGGTGGACGAGGACGTCGACGTGCGCGACTGGAAGGAAGTGATCTGGGCCATCACGACCCGCGTCGATCCGACCCGCGACACGGTCCTGGTCGACAACACGCCGATCGACTACCTCGACTTCGCCTCCCCAATTAGCGGACTCGGCAGCAAGATGGGCATCGACGCCACCAACAAGTGGCCGGGCGAGACCAACCGCGAGTGGGGTACGCCTATCGTCATGGCGCCGGAGGTGAAGAAGCGGGTGGACGACATCTGGCAGCAGCTGGGGCTGTAAGGCCGGGGCAGGCATCCGCCGCGCATATGCTCTATATATATGTGGCTTTGATCGCCGGTTTGCCCGCCGGCGCATGCTCGGTTATAATGATTGCTGGCGGGCCCCTGCGCATTGCGGCATGGTTTACCTGGTCAGGTCGGGAACGAAGCAGCCAAAGCCGTTCACCGCAAGTGCCGCAGATCAGGCTCGCCACCTCATTCAGAACGACAGCTGCCCCGGCAGCTGTTTTCGTTTGTGCCGTCGGCGTGCTTCAATCCGAATCGATTTCCGCTTCGAAGGGCCGCTCCGACAGCATCACCAGCGGGTTCTCCTTCAACAGGTCGCCGTCCAGCTTCAGCCTTACCTGGTTCTTCGCGTCGCTGGCATAGCGCCGCTCGCCGCCCTTGGCCTTGATGGTCAGCTGGGCCGGCTTGTCGAACTTGAAGATCACCGATTTCATGGTCGGCACGAACATGCTGAGGGCGCCGGCCACCTTGCCGATCGCCGCATTCGACTGCGGGACGGAGCCCATCACCGTGGCGTAATTCCATTGCGCGGCTTCGGGCAGGACGGCGCCGATGTCGAAGCTCAGGCTCATCTTTTCGCCGTTCGGCAGGCTGGTCCAGATTTTCGCGTCGTCCGCCAGCCACTGCGGATTCGGAACGATGCGCGCACGGCCGGCGGCGTCGAGCGGGAAGGGCGTGCGGCTGGCGCCGTCGACAACCACCAGCTTCGCGTCCGGCGGCGCGATGGCCTTGTTGACCGGGACCAGCCGGGCATACAGGATCACCTTGTCGCGCTCGCCGGCCGGCAGGGCGTAGAACTTGTCGGCCTTGACGGTCTCGACCAGCTTGCGGTACGGGATCCACTCGCGTTCGCCGGCGGCCTGGGCGGAAAGCGTGAGCGACAACAGCAGCGACGACGACAGTACAGCGGCGACAAGTGTTCTCATATTTTCCACATTGAAATAAAAACATCAGTGTAGGGGAATTCCCGATGAGCGTCTAATGTTGCCGCTCCTGCCCCGGTCTACGGTAAAATCCCGGTATGTCCTATCAAGTCCTCGCCCGCAAATACCGTCCCAGGAACTTCGAAACGCTGGTCGGCCAGGAGCACGTCGTCCGTGCCCTGACCCATGCGCTACGTACCGGACGCCTGCATCACGCCTATCTGTTCACCGGCACGCGCGGGGTGGGCAAGACGACGCTGTCGCGTATCCTGGCCAAGTCGCTCAACTGCGTCGGCCCGGACGGGCAGGGCGGGATCACGGCCGAGCCGTGCGGGGTCTGCGAACCCTGCCGCGCGATCGACGCCGGCCGCTTCGTCGACTATGTCGAGATGGACGCGGCATCGAACCGCGGCGTCGACGAGATGGCCCAGCTGCTGGAACAGGCGGTGTACGCGCCGAGCAATGCGCGCTTCAAGGTCTATATGATCGACGAGGTGCACATGCTCACCAACCACGCCTTCAATGCGATGCTGAAGACGCTCGAGGAACCGCCCGAGCACGTGAAATTCATCCTCGCGACCACCGACCCGCAAAAGATCCCGGTGACGGTGCTGTCGCGCTGCCTGCAGTTCAACCTGAAGCAGATGCCGCCGGGCCACATCGTCGGCCACCTGGAAAACATCCTCGGCCAGGAAGGCGTGACGTTCGAACAGCCGGCCCTGCGCCTGCTGGCGCAAGGCGCCCACGGCTCGATGCGCGATGCGCTGTCGCTGACCGACCAGGCGATCGCCTACGCCGCCGGCGCCGTCACCCTGGACGCCGTGCAGGGCATGCTGGGTGCGCTCGACCAGTCCTACCTGGTGCGCCTGCTGGACGCGCTGGCCAGACAGGATGGCGCCGACCTGATGGCGGTGGCCGACGAGATGGCCAGTCGCAGCCTGTCCTATAACGGCGCGCTGCAGGACCTCGGCACCCTGCTGCACCGCATCGCGCTGGCCCAGACCGTGCCGACCGCGGTGCCGGAAGATCTGCCGGAGCTTGGCGACATCCAGCGCCTGGCGACCGTCTTCGATCCGCAGGAAGTGCAGCTTTTCTACCAGATCGCGGTGCACGGCCGTAACGAGATCGGCCTGGCGCCGGACGAGTACGCCGGCTTCACCATGACCCTGCTGCGCATGCTTGCCTTCCGCCCGGGACAGGGCGGGGCCGAGCAGGTGGCCAGCCCGGCGCCGGCCGCGATCGCGCGCGCGATGCCGCAGGCCCAGGCCGCCCGTCCGGCGG
>NZ_JBFTRV010000041.1:0-5652 GCF_056399665.1 Massilia sp. 01N410
GCCCCGCGCTGCCGTTCGACTTGCATGTGTAAAGCATGCCGCCAGCGTTCAATCTGAGCCAGGATCAAACTCTTCAGTTTAATCTCTGTTTGCGACACTTTCGTGTCATCCGCATTACTGCGGAGTCGCCCACTCAAAATACTGACCGTCACTCATTGCTGAGCAACGTTATACTTTTTGTGAACATTTGATAATTTAAGCATTCAGCAYCCCGAAGGATGCTGGCACTTCATCAAACGCCCACACTTATCGACTGTTGATTGTTAAAGATCGTATTCGGTACTGCCTTGCTGCATTCGGCGAATCGTTTTGTTCGTCAGCAGCAGAGGAATGAGATTATGCAGTGTTTCGCTTAACTCGTCAACTCCATCTTTTTCTTCAGTGCACTCGGCATGGCCGTTTATACAAGTTTAATTCGTTGATTCTATTAAACTTTTCGTGCGCTGCAGAAGCAGGACGCGAACTATAGCAAACCCTCCGCCCCGAGCGCAAGAGGCGTCCGTCGCTTTTTGTACGATAGGCTAGCGGATGGCCGGTACCAGCTGCCCGAGAATGGCATGCGCCGCCTCGACGCGCGCCGGAATCGGGTAGTTCTTATTCGCCAGCATGACGATACCGACCCGGTGCTCCGGTACGAACAGCACATAAGCGCCGAACCCACCGGTGGCGCCGGTCTTGTTAAAGAGCGTCCCGCGCGGCGGCGCCTGCGGCGGCTCGAGCCTGGTAACGGCATTGAAGCCGCGGCTCATCTTCTCGGAATTCCCGGCCTGCAGCTGCGCCAGGCTCACCGGCGCGCGGTACTGCTCCCAGCCGAGCCCCTGCACGGTGTCGCCGACCCGGAAGTAGCCGGCGTGGGTGCATTCCAGCGCCTGCCGCATCGGCTCGTCGAGCCGGGAAGGATCGATGTTCTCCTGCACGAAGCGGATCATGTCGGCGGTGCTCGACTTCACGCCATAGGCTTCCGCATCGAAGACGCCGGGATTGACCCGCACCGGCTTGTTCGCGCTGTTGTATCCCCAGGCGTAATCCGCCATCGACGCGGCCGGCACGCGGACATGACTGTGCTTCAGGCCGAGCGCAGGGAACAGCTTGCCCTCGACGGCATCGGCAAAGCCCATATGCAGGGCCAATGCCGTCACATGTCCGAACAGGCCGATGCTCGGATTCGAATAGCGGCGCTGTGTCCCCGGCGGCGCGTCCGGTCTCCAGTTGCGGAAGTAGGCCAGCATCTGCGCATCGTTGGTGACCTCGTCCGGAAACTGCAGCGGCAGGCCGCCGGCCGTGTAGGTGCCGAGTTCGAGCAGGCTGGCGCGGTCGATCGCACTCCCCTTCAGCTGCGGCATGAAGCGGCCCGGATGGTCGTCGAAGGACAGCTTGCCCTGGCCGTGGGCATAGCAGCCCAGCGTCGCGGCGAAGGTCTTGCTGACCGAGCCCAGCTCGAACAGCGTGTTCTCGCTGACGGGAATGCCCTTCTCCTTCGATGCCAGGCCATAGTTGAAGAACATGGCATGTCCGTCGACAGTCACGGCGACCGCCATCCCGGGCACGTCGTGCTGCGCCATCAGGGGCCGGATCGCGCGGTCGACGGCGTCGCGCACGGCGGCATCGGAGACATTCGCGGCGGCGCGGCCCGCGAGCGGCAGAAGGCAAAGACAGGTCAGGGCGAGGCGCCCGATGGCTTGCAGACGGATGGTCAAGAGAATCTCCCGTTGATGGTGACGCGTCAGTATAGGCAGGGCCATACCGCCGCAACCAGCACCGCCGTCCCGGCGCGCCGGCGTTTCGTCACATCGCCGACTTCAGCGCATGCAGATAGCGTTCGCTCACCGCCACCGCGGCGCCGCAACGCAGCGTCAGCCGGTAGCTGCCGTCGCCGACGGTCTCCAGGCGGGCGATCTGGCTGCGCCGGACGATCGCGCTGCGGTGCACGCGCAGGAAGTCTTCCGGCGCGAGCAGCGCTTCCAGGCGGTTCAGGGTGATACGGTGCAGGACCGTGCGACCTTCCAGATGCAGCTCGACGTAGTTGCCCGCCGATTCGACCCACAGGATGTCGTCCACGCGGATCTGCTCGATGCGGCCGACCGAACGCACATTGATGCGCTGCAGTCGCTCCACGGCCTTGCCCACACCGGCATCGACGTAATCGCGCAGGGCCGCGCCGTAGGCTTCGCGCTGACGCTGGCCCAGCATGGCGCCGATGCGTTCGACGGTCTGGGCCAGGCGCGCGTCGCTCAAGGGCTTGAGCAGGTAGTCGAGGGCGTGCACCTCGAAGGCGTCGACCGCATGCTCGCTGTAGGCGGTCACGAAGACGATCAGCGGCGGCTCGCGCATGCGGCTGACTTCGCGCGCGAGCACGAGGCCGGATTCGGCCGGCATCTGGATATCGAGGAAGATCACATCGATCTCCTGGGCAGCCAGTGCCGTGCGCGCGGATGCGGCGCCGTCGCACTCCGCCATCAGGCGCCAGTCGGCATGTGCGCCCAGGGCCAGGCGCAGGTTGGCGCGGCTGGGCGCTTCATCGTCGACGATCAGGTAACGCACGCTCATTGCTCAGTCCCTGTCCAGCGGCAGGCGGACCTCGGCCACGAAGCGGCCGTCTTCCACGCTGGTGACCAGCGTGGCGGTAGGATGCATCAGCTTGAGCCGTTCGCGCGTATTCGCCAGCCCGAGCCCGGCGCCGGGGTTCGGCGACGCCTGCGCGCTGACGGGATTGGCGACGCGGATGGCGAGCGTCTCGTCGTCTTGCGCGAAGACCAGGCGGATGTCGCTCGGCCCCTGGTGGCAATCGAGATCGTGGCGCAGCGCGTTCTCGATCAGCGGCTGCAGCAGCAGCGGTGGACACTCGACTTCGTGCAGTAGCCCGCCCTCGCCGTCGATCCGCACCTGCAGCCGGTCGCCATAGCGCAGGCGCTGCAGATCCAGGTAGTCGCGCACGAACTGCAGCTCGGCGGCGACGGTGACGGTATTGCGCACGCTCGCCGACAGCGCGTAACGCAGCAGGTCGCTGAGGCGCTCGATGCCGCCGAGGGCGAGTCTGCGGTCGCCGTCGCGCACCAGGGCGCTGATCGCGTTCAGGGCATTGAACAGGAAGTGCGGCTCGAACTGGGCGCGCAGGGCCAGCATGCGTTGCTGCTCGAGGGCCAGGCGCAGGTTGAGCATATCGGTCTGGCTGCGCTGCCAGGCCAGTTCGCGCTCGCGTGCCTGGCGCCAGTAATGGATGGCGAGGATGGCGGCGAAGGTGCCGGTGGTCGAGAACCAGCCGACCAGCAGCATCTTCATCAGCAGCAGGCGGGCATCCTCGAAGCTGCCGACGTGGAGGTAGCCGCGCAGCCAGGCCATATAGGTCCATTGCGCGGGCTGGAACAGGAACACGAGGCCGAAGAACAGCGCGACCACATTGCGCGGCCGGGCAATCAGGGCCGGCCAGCGCGCGAGGATCAGGCTGAGTCCCGCGCTGAGGACGATCAGCGGCACCGCATACTCGATGAACCAGGTCACCAGCAGGGCCGGATAGTGGCTGTCGACGCCGACGCGCAGGTTGTCGCTATAGGTCTGCAGGGCGCCGAGGGCGCTGATGGCTGCCCACACCAGCACGGCCATGGCGATGGTCCTGGTTGCGGGCGGCGTGCGCGGAAGAGAGAGCTGCGTCATCGGAAAAGTATAGCAGCGGCCCGGTTCGCCGGATCGGCCGCGGCGGCCGGCTTCATCACGCGGATGCGGGGTTTCGTCACCGCCCTGCTGCCACGGTGGCGGACCGCTTGCAGAATCGTCCAGGCCTCATTCGAACCCTCTTCACTTTTGTCCGCACATGAAAAAAACCATCTGCCTTGCCGCCGCCATTGCCTTCGGCGCCTCCATGAACGCCGCCGCCGCCGACTGGTTCGCGCCCCAGGATCCCTTCCCCTTGTACGGCAACAGCTACTATGTCGGTACCGGCGGCATCAGCGCGGTGCTGATCACCTCACCGGCCGGCCACATCCTCATCGACGGCGGCCCGACCGGCGCCTCTGACCAGATCGCCGAGCACGTGCGCCGGCTCGGCTTCAAGGTCGAGGACATCCGCTACATCCTGAACGGGCACGAGCACTTCGATCACGCCGGCGGCATCGCCGCCTTGCAGAAGCTGAGCGGCGCGACGGTACTGGGCAGTGCGCCATCCGTGGCGGTGCTGCGGTCCGGCCAGGCCGACAGGCGCGACCCGCAATATCCCAACCTGGAAGCGATGACGCCGGTCGCCAACACGCGCAGCGTGCGTGACGGCGAGGTCGTGAGACTCGGACCGCTCGCGGTCACGGCCCACTTCACGCCCGGACATACGATGGGTGCGACCAGTTGGACCTGGCAGTCGAGCGAAGGCGGGCGGACCATGAACATGGTGTACGGCGACAGCCTGACCGCGGTGGTTGCCGATGGCCTGAGCTTCAGCGGGAATGCGCTGTACCCGAATGCGCGGGCGGATATCGAGCGTTCGATCGCCACCGTCAAAGCCCTGGATTGCGATGTGCTGGTGAGCTCGCATCCGGAGGCGAGCGAGATGTGGGAAAAGAAGGCGAAACAGGCGACGCTCGGCAATGCGGCATTCGTCGACCCCGAGGGCTGCCGAAAGTATGCGGCGAAGGCGCGGGCGATGCTGGCAAAAACACTGGCTGCGGAAGCTGCGAAAGCTGCGGAAGCGCCGTCCGCCTATCGGCTCGACGACACCGAAGTGCGCGACGTGCACGCACGGGCGCTGAACCGCGATTACCAGGTCTTCATCGCACTGCCGGAATCCTATCGTTCGTCGGATCGCCGTTATCCGGTGCTGTTCGTCACCGATGCCGCTTACGGTTTTCCGGTCACGCGCAGCATCGCCCAGCGGCTGGCCAAGCATGCCGGCCTGGAGGAAGCGATCGTGGTAGGCCTGTCTTACGCAAAAGGCGACAGCGCCGTGTTCAGCCGGCGCCGCGATTACACGCCGTCGATGCCGCGCACACAAGGGTATGTGTCGGAAACGCCGGGACGGGCGGTGGCGTTCGGCGAGGCGGAGGCATATGGCGGCTTCATCGCCGATGACGTGTTTCCGCTGATCGCGTCGCACTATCGCGCGGACATGCGCCGCAAGATCTTCGTCGGCCATTCCTACGGCAGCCTCCTGGGCCTGCAGCTTCTGCTGAGCCGCCCGAAAACCTTCGAGCATTACATCCTCGGCAGCCCCTCCTTGTGGTTCGACCGCGGCGTGATGTTCGATCGCGAAAAGGCGTATGCGAAGGGGCACAAGGATATGCCGGCATCGGTATTCTTCGGCATCGGCGGGCGCGAAACGCTGGCGGCCGGGAAGACGCGCTCACGGAATGAAGAGGATGCCGATATGGTGGCCGATTTGAGGGAATTCGATGCGGCGCTGAAAGCGCATCGCTATCCAGGATTGGCGACGCATCTGGAAGTCTTTGCGGACGAGGATCACGCAAGCGTATTCCCGCTGGTGCTCACACATGGACTGCGGGCGTATCTGAAACAGGCGCGCCAGAAAAGCAAAAAGCCCGCTCAATCGAATTGAGCGGGCTTCTGCGAATAATTAGCCTGACGATAACCTACTTTCACACTGGTTGCAGCACTATCATCGGCGCAAAGTCGTTTCACGGTCCTGTTCGGGATGGGAAGGGGTGGTACCGA
>NZ_JBFTRV010000042.1:0-3274 GCF_056399665.1 Massilia sp. 01N410
AAGTCATGCCTGATGACCATAGCAAGTCGGTACCACCCCTTCCCATCCCGAACAGGACCGTGAAACGACTTTGCGCCGATGATAGTGCTGCAACCAGTGTGAAAGTAGGTTATCGTCAGGCTAATTATTCGCAGAAGCCCGCTCAATTCTTGAGCGGGCTTTTTGCTTTTCTGGCGTGCCTGTTTCAGATACCAAGACAAGGCCCGCCGCTCTGGAATCGCGCGATGCGCGTCGAGCTGGCGGGCCTGGCGATAATGGCGAGACCGATCGTCGCCATCCAGCCGCGAGCAAGCAGGCGCCGCCGGTAACGCCGCGGTCGCGCTTGCATGAACGGCTGGGCTTGCATTCGTCTCCGTCTGCGCTCCCCCCGATATCGGAACTTCAGGTAGACGAATGCGGCCCAGTTCGTTGAATTCTGCCAGTGCCGGTTTCGCACAGGCCATGCAGGTATTATCCAGTTGCAAGCGCCCTCATCTGTTCGCAGCCTCACACAACCCTTTGCACTGCACAACGCAAATCAGGAGCGCGGTTCGGTAACCTGGATGGGATCGCTTCGTGGCAGGAGATACCACAGTCCCACAAAGAGCAGCAGCGAAGCAACCGCGGCAACAATGCTGAGCGCAAGGCTGTCGGTCGCGAGCGACATTACCGTCAACATATCGAGCGACAGCCCGACAGCCAGTGGTATGAGCGCACCGCGGATGGATTTGCGTGAAATGCGCAGCATCCGCGACGTCGCACGGCCGAGCTGGGCACGGTTATAGACGGCCGGCGTCATCAGCATGCCCATGGCGACAAACAGCAGGCACAGTCCCACCAGATGGCAGACCTGGGCATAGGCCGCGAGATCCGTGAAGCGTTCGTTGAATACGGCGATCGTCTGGAAGCCGAACACCGCCTGAAGACCGGGAAGGATGCAGCGCGCTTCCTCGATAATGTCGCGCATCTCCTGGTCGTCTTTATGTTGTTGAGAAGCTTGATCGTCCATGGGATGACAGTAACGTCAAACACGGCCGTATTCAACCGGACGCACGATTGACGCCCTGTAGGATGTCACGCCCGCACGATCCCCGCCTGCGAAGTCCACTGTTCCAGGCTGTGCCGCTGGATCGCGGCCGCCATCAGGTCTGGAAACAGGTCCGGCGTACACGCAAAGCAGGGGATGCCCATGGCGGACAGCCGGGCCGCATTGTCGCGGTCGTAGGACGGTGCGCCCGAATCGTTCAGCGCGAGCAGGGCGATCACCTGCACGCCGCTGCCGACCAGCGCGGCCGCCGTCCCAGCATCTCCGCCTCGTTCCCGCCTTCATACAGATCGGTGATCAGCACAGATCGTCTCGCGCGGCCGCGTCACCAGCCCATGGCAATAGGCCAGCGCGCGATTGATGTCGGTGCCGCCGCCCAGCTGGGTGCCGAACAGGACATCGAACGGATCAGACAGCAGTGGCGTCAGGTCGGCCACGGAGGTGTCGAACACTACCACCGAGGTGCTGACCGCCTTGATGCTGGCGAGGACCGCCGCGAACACGCCCGCATACACGACGGACGAGGCCATCGATCCGCTCTGGTCCACGCACAGCACGATGTCGCGCAGCGAACGTCCTCGGCGGCCGAAGCCGATCCGCGTTTCGGGGATGATGGTGCGCAGCCAGTCGATGTCCTGATGGCGCGGCCGCAGCTTGCGGGCGGCGCGATTCAGGCTGCTCGATACGGCCTGGCGCATCGGCGCGGCCAGCTTGCGCTCCAGCTCCTCCACCACTTGCGCGACCACCTTGCGCGCCGTCGCCCTGGTCTTGTTCGGCATGACGCGGTTCAGGTTGAGCAGGGTCGCGACCAGGTGCACGTCCGGTTCCACCGCCGCCAGCATCTCCGGCTCGCACGGCATTTCGCGCAGCTCCAGGCGCTCCAGCGCATCCTTCTGCATCACCTGCACCACGCTGGACGGGAAGTATTCGCGGATGTCGCCCAGCCAGCGCGCCACCCGCGGCGCCGATGCGCCCAGCCCTCCCTTCGAACTGCCGTCCGGGCTGCCGTACAGCGCATCGAGCACGCCGTCGATGGCGGCATCCTCGACATTCAGCGACATCGGTCCAGTGGCGTCCTGGCCCAGCACCAGCCGCCAGCGCTGCGCCCTGGCCGGATCAACCGCGGCCTCGGCCGGTGTTACGCCCGATGCCGCGCCGCCGCCATGCGCGGCCCGTTCGCCGAGTTCACGGCGCTCCGGCGCGGTAAAGGTCGACACCATGCGGCGCAGCAGCGGCAGCAGTTCCGTGAAGGTGCCGGGAGGAAGCGAGGGCAGCCAGCCGTTGACAATGTTCCACAGGGCGTCGCTGTGCGCCAGCAAGGTGCCGCTGCCCTGCAGGAAGCCTTCCAGCCACTGCGCGGCGGCCAGCGGCGCCACGCCCGGCGAGCAGTGCAGAGACAACTGCTGCGCGGCGCGCTCCGCATTCCATTCGCCGTGCTCGGTCAGGATGCGTGCGCAGCGCCCGCTCAGCATCGGATGCGACAGCTCGCTGGCGGCGGCCGTGGCCAGCGCTTCGAACCATGCGGCCTGGTGGGCCTCGTCCTGCAGCAGGCGCAGCGCCTGGTCGGCGGAGATGATCTGGCCCAGCAGGGCGGCGGGGGTATCGTCGGCTACCCCGCGCACGCCATACGGCAGGGCGATGCAGGCGCGCGCCGCGAGGCCGTCGAGCACATGCGACAGCGAGTCCGTATCGACCTTGCGCGCACTCCCGTAACGCAGCACGTTGACCAGCGGCAGCAGGCCGAGATCCGCCGTCCGGCTGCCGGCGTCCTGGATGCGCGCCATCAGCGGACCGACCGCATCGCGCAGGTCGGCCAGCAGCGCGGCTTCCATCAGCGCGGTCAGCTCGGGCAGGCCGCGGCTTCGAGCGCACGCTCGGCCGCCAGGCTGTTCGCCGCCGATTGCAGCGTGCCGGTATGCAGAGGTCACGCAACAGGACTTGCGTGCTCGTATGCCGTTTGCTATAGTGCGCGTCCTGCTTCTGCAGCGCAGGAAAAGCTGAACGAAATCAAGTAGTTGGGCTAGGTGTTTTGATAACACCGCTGGCGCTGAAGAAAAACGGGGGGTTGACGAGTTAAGCGAAACACTGCATAATCTCATTCCTCTGCTGCTGACGAACAAAACGATTCGCCGGATGCAGCAAGGCAGTACCGAATACGATCTTTAACAATCAACAGTCGATAAGTGTGGGCGTTTGATGAAGTGCCAGCATCCTTCGGGATGCTGAATGCTTAAATTATCAAATGTTCAC
>NZ_JBFTRV010000043.1:0-3191 GCF_056399665.1 Massilia sp. 01N410
TGAGCGGGCTTCTGCGAATAATTAGCCTGACGATAACCTACTTTCACACTGGTTGCAGCACTATCATCGGCGCAAAGTCGTTTCACGGTCCTGTTCGGGATGGGAAGGGGTGGTACCGACTTGCTATGGTCATCAGGCATGACTTGTACGCGTGTCGTCTCCTSRTGGAGGACGCTACGCTGAATCCGGAAGAAGTAGTTTTTTGATCTGTTGTGTCAACAAAGCTGTCATTGCACCTGGCTTGGACTGCCAAGGTTATAGGGACAAGCCGTACGGGCAATTAGTATCGGTTAGCTTAATGCATTACTGCACTTCCACACCCGACCTATCAACGTCCTGGTCTCGAACGACCCTTCAAGGAGCTCAAGGCTCCGGGAAATCTCATCTCAAGGCGAGTTTCCCGCTTAGATGCTTTCAGCGGTTATCTCTTCCGAACTTAGCTACCCGGCAATGCCACTGGCGTGACAACCGGTACACCAGAGGTTCGTCCACTCCGGTCCTCTCGTACTAGGAGCAGCCCCCTTCAAATTTCCAACGCCCACGGCAGATAGGGACCAAACTGTCTCACGACGTTTTAAACCCAGCTCACGTACCACTTTAAATGGCGAACAGCCATACCCTTGGGACCGGCTACAGCCCCAGGATGTGATGAGCCGACATCGAGGTGCCAAACTCCCCCGTCGATATGAACTCTTGGGAGGAATCAGCCTGTTATCCCCAGAGTACCTTTTATCCGTTGAGCGATGGCCCTTCCATACAGAACCACCGGATCACTATGTCCTACTTTCGTACCTGCTCGACTTGTCGGTCTCGCAGTTAAGCACGCTTATGCCATTGCACTATTAGCACGATGTCCGACCGTACCTAGCGTACCTTCGAACTCCTCCGTTACACTTTAGGAGGAGACCGCCCCAGTCAAACTGCCTACCATGCACTGTCCCCGACCCGGATYACGGGCCAAGGTTAGAACCTCAAACAAACCAGGGTGGTATTTCAAGGATGGCTCCACGAGAACTGGCGTCCCCGCTTCAAAGCCTCCCACCTATCCTACACAGATTGGTTCAAAGTCCAATGCAAAGCTACAGTAAAGGTTCATGGGGTCTTTCCGTCTAGCCGCGGGTAGATTGCATCATCACAAACATTTCAACTTCGCTGAGTCTCGGGAGGAGACAGTGTGGCCATCGTTACGCCATTCGTGCAGGTCGGAACTTACCCGACAAGGAATTTCGCTACCTTAGGACCGTTATAGTTACGGCCGCCGTTTACTGGGACTTCAATCAAGAGCTTGCACCCCATCATTTAATCTTCCAGCACCGGGCAGGCGTCACACCCTATACGTCCACTTTCGTGTTTGCAGAGTGCTGTGTTTTTATTAAACAGTCGCAGCCACCAGTTTATTGCAACCCTTTCACCCTCATGGAGTAAACCAATCAAGCTACCGGGGCGTACCTTATCCCGAAGTTACGGTACCAATTTGCCGAGTTCCTTCTCCCGAGTTCTCTCAAGCGCCTTAGAATACTCATCTCGCCCACCTGTGTCGGTTTGCGGTACGGTCTCGTATGACTGAAGCTTAGAGGCTTTTCTTGGAACCACTTCCGATTGCTTCGCAGSATAAASCCGCTCGTCCCRRYCCCTTGRATTMYGYRCCCGGATTTGCCTAAGYRCCTYCTATGAACCAGAAACTGACTATTCCAACAGTCAGACAACCTTCCGCGATCCGTCCCCCCATCGCATCATACGACGGTGCAGGAATATTAACCTGCTTCCCATCAGCTACGCATCTCTGCCTCGCCTTAGGGGCCGACTCACCCTGCTCCGATGAACGTTGAACAGGAAACCTTGGGCTTTCGGCGAGAGGGCTTTTCACCCTCTTTATCGCTACTCATGTCAGCATTCGCACTTCTGATACCTCCAGCATCCTTTACAAGACACCTTCGCAGGCTTACAGAACGCTCTCCTACCATATCGATCTCGATGCAAGCAAAGAGAAAGATATCCGCAGCTTCGGTGACTGGCTTAGCCCCGTTACATCTTCCGCGCAGGACGACTCGATCAGTGAGCTATTACGCTTTCTTTAAATGATGGCTGCTTCTAAGCCAACATCCTGACTGTTTTAGCCTTCCCACTTCGTTTTCCACTTAGCCAATCTTTGGGACCTTAGCTGGCGGTCTGGGTTGTTTCCCTCTTGACGCCGGACGTTAGCACCCGACGTCTGTCTCCCAAGCTCGCACTCACCGGTATTCGGAGTTTGCAATGGGTTGGTAAGTCGCAATGACCCCCTAGCCATAACAGTGCTCTACCCCCGGTGGTGATACTTGAGGCACTACCTAAATAGTTTTCGGAGAGAACCAGCTATTTCCAGGTTTGTTTAGCCTTTCACCCCTACCCACAGCTCATCCCCTAATTTTTCAACATTAGTGGGTTCGGACCTCCAGGGCGTGTTACCGCACCTTCATCCTGGCCATGGGTAGATCACCTGGTTTCGGGTCTACACCCAGCGACTGTCGCCCTGTTCGGACTCGATTTCTCTACGGCTCCCCGATCTGGTTAACCTCGCCACTGAATGTAAGTCGCTGACCCATTATACAAAAGGTACGCCGTCACCCCACGAAGAGGCTCCGACTGTTTGTATGCACACGGTTTCAGGATCTATTTCACTCCCCTCCCGGGGTTCTTTTCGCCTTTCCCTCACGGTACTGGTTCACTATCGGTCGATTACGAGTATTTAGCCTTGGAGGATGGTCCCCCCATCTTCAGACAGGATTTCTCGTGTCCCGCCCTACTTGTCGTACGCTTAGTAYCACCGTYYGRATTTCGTGTACGGGGCTATCACCCGCTATGGCSSCTATTTCCAGAGSSTTCCACTATYCARTCGACTATCACGTACAAGGCTCATCCCATTTCGCTCGCCACTACTTTGGGAATCTCGGTTGATTTCTTTTCCTGCAGCTACTTAGATGTTTCAGTTCGCCGCGTTCGCTTCACACACCTATGTATTCAGTGAGYGATGACCTAAAAGGCCGGGTTTCCCCATTCGGACATCTACGGATCAAAGCTCGTTTGCCAGCTCCCCGTAGCTTTTCGCAGGCTACAACGTCCTTCATCGCCTGTAATCGCCAAGGCATCCACCATGTGCACTTATTCACTTGTCCCTATAACGTTGGCCCCTGCATGAGTGTCAGGGAACGTCA
>NZ_JBFTRV010000044.1:0-2170 GCF_056399665.1 Massilia sp. 01N410
CTCGAGATCACGCTCGCCAGCGGCAAGAAGTACGTCGAGCGCGTGCCGGCCGAAGTGTGGCGCTACAACCCGAAGAAGATCACGAAGCTGATCATCACCGACGAGCCGATGACCAGCCTGGTGCAGGACCCGTACTGGGAAACCGCGGACACCGACCAGAGCGACAACGCCTGGCCGCGCCGTGCGACCCCGTCGCGCCTGGAGTTGTTCAAGTCGCAGCGCGGTGGCGGTGACGACATGATGCGCGACTATAATGAGAAGCTGAAGACCAAGGACGCCAAGCCGGAAGTCAAGGCCGCTGCCGACGCAGCAGCCAAGTAATGCCGTAGGGTGGGCACCCCGTGCCCACGCGTGACGCTTGCATGATGCCGGCGTCCGCGTGGGTACGGTGTGCCCACCCTGCATTTTGGGACCACAAAAACATACATATAACGAGAGACATGAATTTCAAACGCCTGCCCGCCAGCCTCGCCGCACTCACCCTGGTTGCTTCCCTCGCCCACGCAGCCGAACCTTTCGAAGACAAGTTCCGCCAGCTCGACGAACTGCTGCCCACGCCCACCGACACCCGCACCGCATCGGGTGCACCGGGTCACGCCTACTGGCAGCAGCGCGCCGACTACAAGATCCGCGCCCGCCTGGACGAAACCAATCACGCCATCACCGGCAGCGAGACCGTCACCTATCACAACAACTCGCCGGACACGCTGAACTACCTGTGGCTGCAGCTCGACCAGAACCTGTTCAAGCCGAACTCCGGCGCGCGCACCACCGCCACCGTGATGTCGCGCGAGGCCTGGGCGAAAGCCACTCCCGAAACGGGCGTGAAGTTCGACGGCATGCGCACCATGCTGGAATCGCGCCTCTTCGACGGCGGCTTCAACATCACCGCGGTGAAGGATGCCGGCGGCGCCCCGCTCCGTTACGTCATCAACGGCACCATGATGCGCATCGACCTGCCGCAGGCGATGAAGCCGGGTTCGAAGCTGGCCTTCGCGGTCGAATGGAACTACAAGATCAACGACCAGAAGGTGGTGCACGGCCGCTCGGGCTACGAGACCTTCGACGACAAGAACGACCTGTTCGCGATCGCGCAATGGTTCCCGCGCATGGCCGCCTACTACGACGCCCACGGCTGGCAGCACAAGCAGTTCCTCGGCGCCGGTGAATTCACGCTGGAATTTGGCGACTACGACGTCGAGCTGACGGTCCCGGCCGACCACATCGTCGCCGCCACCGGCGAACTGCAGAACCCGGACGCCGTGCTCACGCCGGACCAGCGCGAGCGCCTGAAGCAGGCCCGCACGGCCAAACAGCCGGTGCTGATCGTGACCCAGGCCGAGGCCGAAGCCAAGGAAAAGACCCGGCTTGAGGGCAGCAGGACCTGGCGCTTCAAGGCGAAGAACGTGCGCGACTTCGCGTTCGCCTCGAGCCGCAAGTTCATCTGGGACGCACAGGGCTTCAAGAAGGAAGGCACGGATGCGCTGGCGATGTCCTACTACCCGAAGGAAGGCAATCCGCTGTGGGGCAAGTACTCGACCCACGCGGTGGTGCACACCCTCGACCAGTACAGCAAATACTCCTTCGACTATCCCTACCCGGTCGCCATTTCGGTCAACTTCGACGTCGGCGGCGGCATGGAATATCCGATGATCTCGTTTAACGCGCCGCGTCCGACCAAGGACAAGAAGACCGGCGAGATCACCTATTCGAAGAACGCCAAGTACGGCCTGATCGGCGTGGTGATCCACGAAGTCGGCCACAATTACTTCCCGATGGTGGTCAACTCGGACGAGCGCCAGTGGACCTGGATGGACGAGGGCCTGAACAGCTTCCTGGAGTTCCTGGCGGAAGAAGCCTGGGAAGAGAAATTCCCGGTCCAGTGGGGCGAAGCGCGCCTGATCGCCGGCTACATGAAGAGCCAGAACCAGGTGCCGATCATGACCAACTCGGAATCCCTGGTCCAGTTCCTCAACAACGCCTACGCCAAGCCGGCCACCGCCCTCAACGTGCTGCGCGAGACCGTGCTGGGCCGCGAACTGTTCGACTTCGCCTTCCGCGAATACGCGCGCCGCTGGAAGTTCAAGCGTCCGACCCCGGCCGACTTCTTCCGCACCATGGAAGACGCTTCCGGCACGGACCTCGACTGGTTCTGGCGCGGCTGGTTCTA
>NZ_JBFTRV010000046.1:0-1284 GCF_056399665.1 Massilia sp. 01N410
GTGACACTCGAACGAAGCTGGCACGCATCCTGCTGATAGTCCATCGAGCGCAAATCAAATGCCTCAACCAACCAACCGACATCCAAGGAGATTTACCATGAAAACCCTGATCATCACCGACCTGGCCCACACCGACAAACTGGACCGCGCAGCCATGSSYRCCGTCCGYGGCGGCTTCAAGTTCGCATCGCCCTCGTACTCCTTCGGCGACATCACTTATGCGCCGACGTCCAACTCGTCGATCAACGCCGCCCAAACCCTGGGCCAGGTCCAGAACGTGATGACTGCCACCGCCAACGGCTCGGCCTTCGTCGACGGCGTGCACGTCGACAACGACGTCTCGCAAAACGGCCAGAACACCATCGTGCGCCGCTGATCCCTTTTATCCCATCCCATCATTCCATCATCGAGGAGCATTGCCATGAAAACCCTGACCATCAAAGACCTGGACCGTACCGAACAACTGGACCGCGCAGCCATGCGCACCGTGCGCGGCGGCTGGAGCATGTTCTCGCCGTCGTACAAGACCGGCGACATCACCTACGCACCGAGCTACGACTCGTCGATCAACGCCGCACAGAACCTGGGCCAGATGCAGAACGTGATGACGGCCACCGCCAACGACTCGGCCTTCCTGGGCGGCGTCAGCGTGGACAGCAAAGTCCACCAGAACGGCCAGAACAAGATCGTCGGCTGATCCCCCATCGCCATCATCGTTGACTATACTTTCAAGGAGCATTGCCATGAAAAACCTGACCATCAAAGACCTGGACCGCGCCGAACAACTGGACCGCGCAGCCATGCGCACCGTGCGCGGCGGCTGGAGCATGTTCTCGCCGTCCGTGAAAACCGGCGACATCAGCTACAAGCCGAGCTACGACTCGTCGATCAACGCCCTGCAGAACCTGGGCCAGGTCCAGAACGTCGGCACCCTCACCGCCAACGGCTCGGCCTTCCTGGACGACGTCAGCGTGCACAGCAACGTGCACCAGAACGGCCAGAACAAGATCGTCGGCTGAGAAGGAGAGACCCATGTCATCCATCGCAATCCACGACCTGGCGCACAGCGCCACGATCGACGGCCAGGCCATGTCGGCGGTCCGCGGCGGCTACGCCTTCGGCAAGGACGTCAACGTCAATGTGAACGTGAACCAGCAGCTTGCACAGTTCCAGCAGATCGGCGTGAATGTCCTCAACAACAACGGCGTCATCGGCGCCGGGTTCCGCGGCCCCGATATCGATGTGGCCGCCGCACTGAAGGGCGAAAACAAGCTCACCTTCTGA
>NZ_JBFTRV010000047.1:0-1192 GCF_056399665.1 Massilia sp. 01N410
AATGGCAAAAGGTAAATTCGAACGGACCAAGCCGCACGTCAACGTCGGCACCATTGGTCACGTTGACCACGGCAAAACCACCCTGACGGCTGCAATCGCAACCGTTCTGTCGAAGAAATTCGGCGGCGAAGCCAAGGCCTACGACCAGATCGACGCGGCTCCGGAAGAGAAGGCACGCGGCATCACCATCAACACCGCGCACGTCGAGTACGAAACCGCAAACCGTCACTACGCTCACGTTGACTGCCCGGGCCACGCCGACTACATCAAGAACATGATTACCGGTGCCGCGCAGATGGACGGCGCGATCCTGGTGTGCTCGGCCGCCGACGGCCCGATGCCGCAGACCCGCGAGCACATCCTGCTGGCGCGTCAGGTTGGCGTTCCGTACATCATCGTGTTCCTGAACAAGTGCGACCTGGTCGACGACGCGGAACTGCTGGAACTGGTCGAAATGGAAGTTCGCGAACTGCTGTCGAAGTACGAGTTCCCGGGCGACGACCTGCCGATCATCAAGGGTTCGGCKCGTATGGCGCTGGAAGGCGCAGCTGGCGAGATGGGCGAAGACTGCATCATCAAGCTGGCYGAAGCCCTGGACACCTACATCCCGACCCCGGAACGTGCCGTYGACGGCGCCTTCCTGATGCCGGTGGAAGACGTGTTCTCGATCTCGGGCCGCGGTACCGTGGTGACCGGTCGTGTCGAGCGCGGCATCATCAAGGTCGGCGAAGAGATCGAAATCGTCGGCATCGTCGACACCGTGAAGACCACCTGCACCGGCGTGGAAATGTTCCGCAAGCTGCTGGACCAGGGTCAAGCTGGCGACAACGTCGGCCTGCTGCTGCGCGGCACCAAGCGTGAAGACGTCCAGCGTGGCCAGGTTCTGGCCAAGCCGGGCTCGATCAAGCCGCACACCGACTTCACCGGCGAAGTGTACGTGCTGTCGAAGGACGAAGGTGGTCGTCACACCCCGTTCTTCAACAACTACCGTCCGCAGTTCTACTTCCGCACCACCGACGTGACCGGCTCGATCGTTCTGCCGGCCGACAAAGAAATGGTGATGCCGGGCGATAACGTGTCGATCACCGTCAAGCTGATCGCCCCGATCGCGATGGAAGAAGGTCTGCGCTTCGCAATCCGCGAAGGCGGCCGTACCGTCGGCGCCGGCGTGGTTGCCAAGATCATCGCCTAA
>NZ_JBFTRV010000048.1:0-1176 GCF_056399665.1 Massilia sp. 01N410
TCAATGTGAACGTGAACCAGCAGCTTGCACAGTTCCAGCAGATCGGCGTGAATGTCCTCAACAACAACGGCGTCATCGGCGCCGGGTTCCGCGGCCCCGATATCGATGTGGCCGCCGCACTGAAGGGCGAAAACAAGCTCACCTTCTGATACCGCCCTTCCCTACACCCCATTGCCGGGCTCTATCCCGGCAATGGGTTTGCAGTCCGTTTACCTGCCATTTTCCCAGGAGGCATCATGGCTATCATCGTCATCAAGGATCTGTCCGAAAACATCGATCTGGACCGCCAGGCAATGCTGGCGATCGCCGGCGGATCGCGATTCCGCACCGGCAGCCGCTTCGTCCAGCCTGTGTCGCAACGGGTCAGGCTGTTCGATCCAGCGCGCATCGGCAGCACCAAGCCCCACACGAAGGACTCGGCGCCACGCTGAAGATTCTCCGCTTCACGACAAAGCCGTCCGGTTCATAGCCGGACGGTTTTTTTGGCGCTGTTCGCGCCAAGTGTGGAATTTTTTCTGCAAGCCTGCGGTCCAATGTCGACCTGAACCGTTGACGGAGGCCCCATGCAAGCACGGCAGTTCGAACAGTTCCTGCAACGCCTGTCCAGCCTGACGCGGCGCCAGCGCGACCACCTGCTCGACCTGCTGCAATCGGCGGCCGGCCTCGAGCGTGTACTCGAGATCGTCGAGCAACCCGGCATGCCACTCTGCTGCCCGCACTGCCAGGCCGACAAACCCTATCGCCACGGCCATGCGCACGGACTGCAGCGCTACCGCTGCCGTAGCTGCCGCCGCACCTTCAACCTGCTCAGCGGCACGCCGCTGGCGCGGCTGCGCCACAAGGCGCACTGGCTCGACTAYCTCGGCTGCATGCTCGAYTCCCGCAGCGTGCGCCGCTCGGCGCGCGAGATCGGCGTGGCCAGCGCGACCAGCTTTCGATGGCGTCACCGTTTCCTGGCCTTGAGCAAGGATGACCGGCCGCAACGGCTGAGTGGCATCGCCGAAGCCGATGAGATGTATGTGCTCGAATCGCACAAGGGGTCCAGACATCTCGACCGTCCGCCACGAAAGCGCGGCGGCAAGGCGACAAAGCGCGGGATCTCGAATGAACAAGTGTGCATCCTGGTGGCACGCGATCGCAGCGGCCAGACCATCGACGCCGTGACCGGCAAGGGCA
>NZ_JBFTRV010000049.1:0-1064 GCF_056399665.1 Massilia sp. 01N410
CGCCTCGCCTGAAGACCCTGAAAGTGTCGGAGCCGGCCAAGCGCTCGGCCGGCATCACCGTGCCGGACGTGGCGACCCTGGTGTCGAAGCTGCGTACCGAAGCCAAAGTCATCTAAAGAATATAAGGGAACATCATGGTCGCACTCGTTATTGCTGAACACGACAATGCCTCGCTGAAGGCCGTCACCCTGAACACCGTGACCGCCGCTGCCCAGTGCGGCGGCGACGTCCACATCCTGGTCGCCGGCTCCGGCTGCGGCGCCGTCGCGGAAGCCGCCGCGAAGATCGCGGGCGTGTCGAAAGTGCTGGTCGCCGATGCGCCGCATTTCGCCGATGGCCTGGCCGAGAACGTCGCCGAGCAGATCCTCGCCGTTGCTGGCGCCTACTCGCACATCCTGGCCCCGGCCTCGGCCTACGGCAAGAACATCCTGCCGCGCGTGGCCGCCAGGCTGGACGTGGCCCAGATCTCGGAAATCACCAAGGTCGACGCCCCGGATACCTTCGAGCGTCCGATCTACGCCGGTAACGCCATCGCCATCGTGCAGTCCAGCGACAAGGTGAAAGTGATCACCGTGCGCGGCACCGGCTTCGACGCCGCAGCAAGCGAAGGTGGCTCGGCCGCCGTCGAGAACGTGCCGGCGGTTGCCGATTCCGGCAAATCTTCTTTTGTGGGGCGCGAGCTGGCCAAGTCGGACCGTCCGGAACTGACCGGCGCCAAGATCGTCGTCTCGGGCGGCCGCGGCATGGGTTCGGGCGAGAACTTCAAGATCCTGGAACCGCTGGCCGACAAGCTGGGCGCCGCCATGGGCGCATCGCGCGCGGCAGTGGACGCCGGCTACGTGCCGAACGACTGGCAGGTCGGCCAGACCGGCAAGATCGTCGCGCCGCAGCTGTACATCGCGGTCGGCATCTCGGGCGCCATCCAGCACCTGGCCGGCATGAAGGACTCGAAGACCATCGTCGCCATCAACAAGGATCCGGAAGCGCCGATCTTCTCGGTGGCCGATTACGGCATCGTCGGCGACCTGTTCGAGGTCGTGCCGGCGCTGGTCAAGGAACTGGGC
>NZ_JBFTRV010000050.1:0-1064 GCF_056399665.1 Massilia sp. 01N410
GCTTAGCCCAGTTCCTTGACCAGCGCCGGCACGACCTCGAACAGGTCGCCGACGATGCCGTAATCGGCCACCGAGAAGATCGGCGCTTCCGGATCCTTGTTGATGGCGACGATGGTCTTCGAGTCCTTCATGCCGGCCAGGTGCTGGATCGCGCCCGAGATGCCGACCGCGATGTACAGTTGCGGCGCGACGATCTTGCCGGTCTGGCCGACCTGCCAGTCGTTCGGCACGTAGCCGGCGTCCACTGCCGCGCGCGATGCGCCCATGGCGGCGCCCAGCTTGTCGGCCAGCGGTTCCAGGATCTTGAAGTTCTCGCCCGAGCCCATGCCGCGGCCGCCCGAGACGACGATCTTGGCGCCGGTCAGTTCCGGACGGTCCGACTTGGCCAGCTCGCGGCCCACAAAAGAAGATTTGCCGGAATCGGCAACCGCCGGCACGTTCTCGACGGCGGCCGAGCCGCCTTCGCTTGCTGCGGCATCGAAGCCGGTGCCGCGCACGGTGATCACTTTCACCTTGTCGCTGGACTGCACGATGGCGATGGCGTTGCCGGCGTAGATCGGACGCTCGAAGGTATCCGGGGCGTCGACCTTGGTGATTTCCGAGATCTGGGCCACGTCCAGCCTTGCGGCCACGCGCGGCAGGATGTTCTTGCCGTAGGCCGAAGCCGGGGCCAGGATGTGCGAGTACGAACCGGCCACCGCCAGGATCTGCTCGGCGACGTTCTCGGCCAGGCCGTCGGCGAAATGCGGCGCATCGGCGACCAGCACTTTCGAGACGCTGGCGACCTTGGCGGCTGCTTCCGCGACCGCGCCGCAGCCCGAGCCGGCGACCAGGATGTGGACTTCTCCACCGCACTGGGCGGCGGCGGTGACGGTGTTCAGGGTGACGGCCTTCAGCGAGGCATTGTCGTGTTCTGCAATAACGAGTGCGACCATGATGTTCCCTTATATTCTTTAGATGACTTTGGCTTCGGTACGCAGCTTCGACACCAGGGTCGCCACGTCCGGCACGGTGATGCCGGCCGAGCGCTTGGCCGGCTCCGACACTTTCAGGGTCTTCAGGCG
>NZ_JBFTRV010000051.1:0-944 GCF_056399665.1 Massilia sp. 01N410
ATCAGGTAACGGCTTGCCACGCCGCGAAACCGCACCAGCCAGCTCTTGAACCGGCTATGCCAGCCGTTCACGTTTTGCACGTGGATCGCGCCGCGTGTGCGCTCTCCCGCCTGCAYGTTCACCCACGCATGCGCGATACCTGAGCGCGCGGCAAAGCGGCGATAAGCGAGCGCGCCATCGCTGACCAGCAACACGTCGGCAGCGAGCACTGGCCGAAGACAATGATCCAGTTGAGCGGCGGTAACCTGGCCACGACCGGTRTGAAAATCRAGKGTCTGGCCACTACGGTCGCGGGCGACGAGCAGGCAGTCGTGCTSCTGGTTGATRCCACGTCGCGCCGCCACGCCGCCSCGCTTTCTCGGCCGGCGCGTCAGCGTGCGCGACCCCTTCTGCGACTCGAGGCGATAGGTTTCATCGGCTTCGACGATGGCGGTGAGCGAGCTCGGCCGATCCCGCATGGCGCCAGGCACGAAYCGGTGGCGCCAGCGGAAGCTGGTCGTGCGATCCACGCCGACCACGCGCGCGGCGTCGCGGACCGTGCGCGACTCGAGCACGCATTGCAGGTAAGACAGCCAGCATGCCTTCTTGCGCAGGCGCGCGAGCGGTGTGCCCGTCAACGCGTTATGGCTGCGCCGGCAGCCGAGACATCGAAAACGCTGCAGGCCGCTCGCCTGGCCGCAGCGGTGTTTGCGGAGACAGCCACAATGCGGACACGGCCGTCCGGCGGCGGCTTGTTCGATCAGAGCGATGCATGCACCAGGGTGCGCGATGCTCGCGATCCATTCCCGCAGCCGTGCCACGTCCGGGGTAGCCAGGCTTGCCGCCGTTAACAAGCCGAACAGTTGATCGAAGGTCGGGCCCGGCATCGTCACTCCACATGAGTTAACTCGACAATGCGTATGACCTGCGCAACCCGTTTCAGTTCACATAATTAACGCGCACAC
>NZ_JBFTRV010000052.1:0-857 GCF_056399665.1 Massilia sp. 01N410
CCAGGTGCGCATCCGGCTGTGATAGGCGTTCACGTTCTGGATGTGCAGCGCACCGCGCTTTCGTTCGCCGGCGCTCGCGTTGATGGCCTCATGTGAAATCCCGACCTCCCGCGCGAATGCCGGGTAGGCCGCATGGCTATCGGTCACCAGCAGCACGTCGCGCGCCAGGCGCGGYCCCAGGTGTTGCAMCAGTTGCCGCTTGCTCACGCTGCCCTTGCCGGTCACGGCGTCGATGGTCTGGCCGCTGCGATCGCGCGCCACCAGGATGCACACTTGTTCATTCGAGATCCCACGCTTTGTCGCCTTGCCGCCGCGCTTTCGTGGCGGACGATCGAGATGTCTGGACCCCTTGTGCGATTCGAGCACATACATCTCATCGGCTTCGGCGATGCCRCTCAGCCGTTGCGGSCGGTCATCCTTGCTCAAGGCCAGGAAACGGTGGCGCCATCGAAAGCTGGTCGCGCTGGCCACGCCGATCTCGCGCGCCGAGCGCCGCACGCTGCGGGAGTCGAGCATGCAGCCGAGGTAGTCGAGCCAGTGCGCCTTGTAGCGCAGCCGGGCCAGCGGCGTGCCGCTGAGGGCATTGAAGGTGCGATGGCAACTGCGGCAGCGGTAGCGCTGCAGTCCGTGCGCATGACCGTGGCGATAGGGTTTGTCGGCCTGGCAGTGCGGGCAGCAGAGTGGCGTGCCGGGCTGCTCGACGATCTCGAGTACGCGGTCGAGGCCGGTCGCCGAGTGCAGCAGGTCGAGCAGGCGGTCGCGCTGGCGCCGCGTTAGAGAGGACAGGCGTTGCAGGAACTGTTCGAACTGCCGTGCTTGCATGGGGCCTCCGTCAACGGTTCAGGTCGACATTGGAC
>NZ_JBFTRV010000053.1:0-786 GCF_056399665.1 Massilia sp. 01N410
CGCATGCACTTCTTCGAAGGCGACATCACGATCAACAAGGAATGGGTCGAGTACCACGTCAAGAAGTGCGACGTGATCCTGCCGCTGGTCGCCATCGCCACGCCCTCGACCTATGTGCAGCAGCCGCTGCGCGTGTTCGAACTCGACTTCGAAGCCAACCTGCCGATCGTGCGCTCGGCCGCCAAGTACGGCAAGCACCTGGTGTTCCCGTCGACCTCGGAAGTCTACGGCATGTGCCACGACGAGGAATTCGATCCGGAGAATTCGGAGCTGGTCTACGGCCCGATCAACAAGCCGCGCTGGATCTACGCCTGCTCGAAACAGCTGATGGACCGCGTGATCTGGGGCTACGGCATGGAAGGCTTGAACTTTACCCTGTTCCGCCCCTTCAACTGGGTCGGCGCCGGCCTGGATTCGATCCACACCCCGAAGGAAGGCTCCTCGCGCGTGCTGACCCAGTTCTTCGGCCACATCGTGCGCGGCGAGACCATCTCGCTGGTCGACGGCGGCCACCAGAAGCGCGCCTTCACCTATATCGATGACGGCATCGAGGCCCTCATGAAGATCATCGAGAACAAGGACGGCAAGGCCAGCGGCCAGATCTACAACATCGGCAACCCGGCCAACAATTATTCGATCCGCGACCTGGCCGGCATGATGCTCGAGCTGGCCGCCGAGTACCCGGAATACGCGGCCGGCGCGCAGAAGGTGCAGATCGTCGAGACCAGCTCGGGCGCCTACTACGGCGCCGGCTACCAGGACGTGCAGAACCGCGTGCCGAAGATC
>NZ_JBFTRV010000054.1:0-723 GCF_056399665.1 Massilia sp. 01N410
CGCGGTCCAGTTTGTCGGTGTGGGCCAGGTCGGTGATGATCAGGGTTTTCATGGTAAATCTCCTTGGATGTCGGTTGGTTGGTTGAGGCATTTGATTTGCGCTCGATGGACTATCAGCAGGATGCGTGCCAGCTTCGTTCGAGTGTCACCAATTAAAACGCAAGTTATTGAAATTAAAGGAGTTTTTATTCTTATTCTCAGCCGTTCACGGCATCGGAGGAAGCGGCCGCAGGCATCGCCTGTGATGGCCCGGACCCAACACTTTTATGGGCCTGTTCGGTGCTGCCCGACAGATGCCGAATGAAGATGTTCCGATTGGGACGGCGCAAAAAAACGGCGCTGTTTGCATTAAGTGTTGAATCTGCCCAGCGCCGCTCTCAAAAAGGCACCGGGGCTGGCAATGCGCTGCCCATCCAGCGCCCAGCGCCAGCCGAAGTAGTGGCTTAGGTAACGGCTGGCGATGCCGCGGAACGGCAGCAGCCAGGTTCGCATCCGGCTGTGATAGGCGTTCACGTTCTGGATGTGCAGCGCACCACGCTTTCTTTCGCCGGCGCTCGCGTTGATGGCTTCATGCGAAATCCCGACCTCCCGCGCGAATGCCGGGTAGGCCGCATGGCTATCGGTCACCAGCAGCACGTCGGGTGCCAGGCGCGGCCCCAGGTGTTGCACCAGCTGCCGCTTGCTCACGCTGCCCTTGCCGGTCACGGCGTCGATGGTCTGGCC
>NZ_JBFTRV010000055.1:0-710 GCF_056399665.1 Massilia sp. 01N410
TTGGCGCTGTTCGCGCCAAGTGTGGAATCTTTTCTGCAAGCCTGCGGTCCAATGTCGACCTGAACCGTTGACGGAGGCAGCATGCAAGCACGGCAGTTCGAACAGTTCCTGCAACGCCTGTCCTCTCTAACGCGGCGCCAGCGCGACCGCCTGCTCGACCTGCTGCACTCGGCGACCGGCCTCGACCGCGTACTCRAGATCGTCGAGCARCCCGGCAYGCCACTCTGCTGCCCGCACTGCCAGGCCGACAAACCCTWTCGCCACGGCCATGCGCACGGACTGCAGCGCTACCGCTGCCGCAACTGCCATCGCACCTTCAACCTGCTCAGCGGCACGCCGCTGGCGCGGCTGCGCCACAAGGCGCACTGGCTCGACTACCTCGGCTGCATGCTCGACTCCCGCAGCGTGCGCCGCTCGGCGCGCGAGATCGGCGTGGCCAGTGCGACCAGCTTTCGATGGCGCCACCGTTTCCTGGCCTTGAGCAAGGATGACCGCCCGCAGCGGCTGAGCGGCATCGCCGAGGCCGATGAGATGTATGTGCTCGAATCGCACAAGGGCTCCAGACATCTCGACCGTCCGCCACGAAGACGCGGCGGCAAGGCGACAAAGCGCGGGATCTCGAATGAACAAGTGTGCATCCTGGTGGCACGCGATCGCAGCGGCCAGACCATCGACGCCGTGACCGGCAAGGGCAGCGTGAGCAAGCGGCA
>NZ_JBFTRV010000056.1:0-697 GCF_056399665.1 Massilia sp. 01N410
CTGCTCGACCTGCTGCAATCGGCGGCCGGCCTCGAGCGTGTACTCGAGATCGTCGAGCAACCCGCTACACCACTCTGCTGCCCGCACTGCCAGGCCGACAAACCCTATCGCCACGGCCATGCGCACGGACTGCAGCGCTACCGCTGCCGCAACTGCCATCGCACCTTCAACCTGCTCAGCGGCACGCCGCTGGCGCGGCTGCGCTACAAGGCGCACTGGCTCGACTACCTCGGCTGCATGCTCGACTCCCGCAGCATGCGCCGCTCGGCACGCGGCTGAGCGGCATCGCCGAAGCCGATGAGATGTATGTGCTYGAATCGCACAAGGGGTCCAGACATCTCGATCGTCCGCCACGAAGACGCGGCGGCAAGGCGACAAAGCGTGGGATCTCGAATGAACAAGTGTGCATCCTGGTGGCGCGCGATCGCAGCGGCCAGACCATCGACGCCGTGACCGGCAAGGGCAGCGTSAGCAAGCGGCAGCTGGTGCAACACCTGGGRCCGCGCCTGGCGCGCGACGTGCTGYTGGTGACCGATAGCCATGCGGCCTACCCGGCATTCGCGCGGGAGGTCGGGATTTCGCATGAAGCCATCAACGCGAGCGCCGGCGAACGAAAGCGCGGTGCGCTGCACATCCAGAACGTGAACGCCTATCACAGCCGGATGCGCACCTGGCTGCTGCCTTTCCGCGGCGTCGC
>NZ_JBFTRV010000057.1:0-691 GCF_056399665.1 Massilia sp. 01N410
TCACACCATGGGAGCGGGTTTTACCAGAAGTAGGTAGCTTAACCGCAAGGAGGGCGCTTACCACGGTAGGATTCGTGACTGGGGTGAAGTCGTAACAAGGTAGCCGTATCGGAAGGTGCGGCTGGATCACCTCCTTTCTAGAGTGGCACKAGAGCGAAAGCTCAGCATCAAGCGTCCACGCTTATCGGCTGTTATAAAGTTAAACGAGAAGAGTTTTCGGGGCTGTAGCTCAGCTGGTTAGAGCACCGTGTTGATAACGCGGGGGTCGTTGGTTCGAGTCCAACCAGCCCTACCACGGATCATGCGGTMGTRATKCCGAGGGGGATTAGCTCAGCTGGGAGAGCACCTGCTTTGCAAGCAGGGGGTCGTCGGTTCGATCCCGTCATCCTCCACCACTCTTCATCACTGCATTTATCMAAGTTCAGTMCARACTGGATTTCGATAAGTGTAGTTCTCGTTCTTTAACAATCTGGAAGAAGTAAAGTTTTCTTTAAGCGTGTAGCTAACGAAAGTTAGACACACACTTAGGGTAGAAAATCTGTTGTATCAACAAACAAAGTAAGCTGTCATTTGCCTRTGACGTTCCCTGACACTCATGCAGGGGCCAACGTTATAGGGACAAGTGAATAAGTGCACATGGTGGATGCCTTGGCGATTACAGGCGATGAAGGACGTTGTAGCCTGCGAAAAG
>NZ_JBFTRV010000058.1:0-683 GCF_056399665.1 Massilia sp. 01N410
CCCTGGGCCAGCTTGTCGAGGGTCTTGACGTGGCCGATCGCCAGGTCGACCACGTGGATGTAGTCGCGCATGCCGGTGCCGTCCGGGGTCGGGTAGTCGCCACCGTACACGGACAGTTTCTCGCGCTGGCCGTTGGCGACCTGGGCGATATASGGCAGCAGGTTGTTGGGGATGCCGTTCGGCTCCTCGCCGATCAGCCCGCTTTCGTGGGCGCCGACCGGGTTGAAATAGCGCAGCAGGGCGACGTGCCAGTCCGGCTCGGCCTTGAACAGGTCGCGCAGGATGTCTTCGATCATCAGCTTGCTGCGGCCGTAGGGGTTGGTGGCCGAGAGCGGGAAGTCTTCGCGGATCGGCACCGAGGCCGGGTCGCCGTACACCGTKGCCGACGACGAGAACACCAGGGTCTTGCAGCCGAACTTGGCCATGGTCTCGAACAGCACCACGCTGCCGGAGACATTGTTGTCGTAGTAGCGCAGCGGCTGCGCCACCGATTCGCCGACCGCCTTCAGGCCGGCAAAGTGGATCACGGCGTCGACCTTGTGCGCGCCGAACGCGGCTTCCATCGCCGCGCGGTCGCGGATGTCGGCCTCGACGAATTCGAAAGCCTTCCCCGTGATGCGAGTCACCCGTTCCTGCACGGAACGGTTGGCGTTGGACAGGTTGTCGACCACCACCACCTCGTG
>NZ_JBFTRV010000059.1:0-673 GCF_056399665.1 Massilia sp. 01N410
ACACCATGGGAGCGGGTTTTACCAGAAGTAGGTAGCTTAACCGCAAGGAGGGCGCTTACCACGGTAGGATTCGTGACTGGGGTGAAGTCGTAACAAGGTAGCCGTATCGGAAGGTGCGGCTGGATCACCTCCTTTCTAGAGTGGCACTAAGAGCGAAAGCTCAGCATCAAGCGTCCACGCTTATCGGCTGTTATAAAGTTAAACGAGAAGAGTTTTCGGGGCTGTAGCTCAGCTGGTTAGAGCACCGTGTTGATAACGCGGGGGTCGTTGGTTCGAGTCCAACCAGCCCTACCACGTTACGTATGGGGGATTAGCTCAGCTGGGAGAGCACCTGCTTTGCAAGCAGGGGGTCGTCGGTTCGATCCCGTCATCCTCCACCACTYTCTGTTCACTGCATTTATGTAAGGCTGAGTGCTTTAGATAAGTGTAGTTCTCGTTCTTTAACAATCTGGAAGAAGTAAAGTTTTCTTTAAGCGTTCAATACGTCGAAAGATGTAGTGGACACTTAGGGTAGAAAATCTGTATGTATCAACAAACAAAGTAAGCTGTCATTTGCCTRTGACGTTCCCTGACACTCATGCAGGGGCCAACGTTATAGGGACAAGTGAATAAGTGCACATGGTGGATGCCTTGGCGATTACAGGCGATGAAGGACGTTGTAGCCTGCGAAAAG
>NZ_JBFTRV010000060.1:0-656 GCF_056399665.1 Massilia sp. 01N410
CCTCTCCGCGCTGCACCCGCGAGGTCGCGCCCGAAGCCGCCGAGATCGCCTCGTCGACGGCCGCCTCGACCTCGGCCTCCTTGGCGACCGGCGGCGCGGCGACCACGGGGGCGGCGGCGCTGGTCGCGGCCTCCTTGATCGCCGCCCGGATCCGCTGATAGGCGCCGCAGCGACAGATGTTGCCGCCCATGGCCGCGTCGATGTCCTCGTCGCTGGGCGCCTTGGTAGCCGCCAGCAGGGCGGCGGCCGACATGATCTGGCCCGACTGGCAGTAGCCGCACTGGGGCACGTCCAGCCTGACCCAGGCCTGCTGCAGCGGATGGGCGCCGCCCAGGCCCTCGATGGTGGTGATCTTCGCGCCCGACAGCGCCGCGATCGGGGTGACGCAAGAGCGCACCGGGTCGCCGTTCACATGCACCGTGCAGGCCCCGCACTGGGCCAGGCCGCAGCCGAACTTCGTGCCGGTCAGGCCCAGCTCGTCGCGCAGCACCCACAGGAGCGGCGTGTCCGGCTCGGCCTCCACCGACACCGTCTTGCCGTTGACGTCCAAGCTCGCCGCCATTGCGTCCCTCCTGCCCCGAAGCGGAGCTAACACCGTTATCCCGATGCGCCGCCAGCGAAAATTAACGCCGTCGGGATCGCGCCCGTCCCCGCAT
>NZ_JBFTRV010000061.1:0-643 GCF_056399665.1 Massilia sp. 01N410
CGCCGACACTGAGCTTCATGATCGTGGTCAACGCGCCGGCAAAGCGCGCGGTGCCGGACACCCAGTGCTGGCTGGCCAGTTCATTGACCGCATTGGTCAGTGACATGCCCGGCAGCAGCACCACCAGCGAGGCGATGATCACCGTGTTGAGATTCAGGGCACCCACGAACGTGGCAACCACGGTGGCGACAAGGCCGGCCAGCAGCGCCGCCAGCGCTTCGGCCGCTTCCCGGCTGGCCGGGCGCTTGTCGGTGACCATGCCGAGCAGGCCGATCAACAGGCCGATGACGCCGGCGGTGGCGATGTCCAGCCACGGCAGCTTCCACATGCCCGCCACGCCGGCCGCACCGAGGGTGAAGGACAGGATGGTGCGCAGCTTGCCGCGCCGGCCCGGATCCTTGTCCAGCTGGCGCAGCGCGGTGTGGCCTTGGGCAATGCTCATGCGGCCATTGGCCACTTCTTCGGCGATCCCGTCAGCCACGCTGAGCTTGTGCAGGTCGTTCTCGCCGGGCGCCAAGCGGATCACCCGGGTGATGTCGCTGGAGCCAATGGCCTGCGCCGGATCGCTGAAACTGAGGATGATGCCGGTGGGGTTCGACCACGGTTCACAATCCAGATCGAGCTGCCGGGCCAAGGCAACCAC
>NZ_JBFTRV010000062.1:0-584 GCF_056399665.1 Massilia sp. 01N410
GCCTGAGCCTGAGCCTGCTGGTGATGGCCGGTGGTGCGGCGCTGTTCGGTGAATTCGCCACCCAGCGCTGGTATCCCGGTGCACTGGGCGGCCTGTTCGTGATCGGTAGCGGCCTTGCGCTGCTGCAGACCGCGATCAACCCGTACATCTCCATCCTCGGCCCGATCGAAACCGCCGCACGGCGCATCGCGATGATGGGCATCTGCAACAAGATCGCTGGCATCCTTGCGCCGATATTGATCGGCACCCTGGTGCTGCATGGCATCGGTGATCTCGACGCCCAGGTGCAGGCCGCCGATGCGGCCACCAAGGCCACGCTGCTCAACCAGTTCGCGGCCAAGATCCACGCGCCGTATCTGGCCATGGCCGGTTTGCTGGTGSTGCTGGCGGTGGSSGTRYTGTTCTCGCCGCTGCCCGAAMTSAAGRCCKCCGARGCCAAYGCCACMCCGGCSSGCGYGCCMGGCAMSGCCGAGCGCACCAGCATCTTCCAGTTCCCGCAYCTKTGGCTGGGCGTGCTGTGCCTGTTCGTMTACGTCGGCGTGGAAGTGATGGCCGGMGATGCSATCGGYACCTACGGTCATGGC
>NZ_JBFTRV010000063.1:0-532 GCF_056399665.1 Massilia sp. 01N410
CGACTACCTCGGCTGCATGCTCGACTCCCGCAGCGTGCGCCGCTCGGCGCGCGAGATCGGCGTGGCCAGTGCGACCAGCTTTCGATGGCGCCACCGTTTCCTGGCCTTGAGCAAGGATGACCGCCCGCAACGGCTGAGTGGCATCGCCGAAGCCGATGAGATGTATGTGCTTGAATCGCACAAGGGSTCCAGACATCTCGAYCGTCCGCCACGAAGACGCGGCGGCAAGGCGACAAAGCGTGGGATCTCGAATGAACAAGTGTGCATCCTGGTGGCGCGCGATCGCAGCGGCCAGACCATCGACGCCGTGACCGGCAAGGGGAGCGTCAGCAGGCGGCAACTGTTGCAACACCTGGGGCCGCGCCTGGCACACGACGTGCTGTTGGTGACCGATAGCCATGCGGCCTACCCGGCATTCGCGCGGGAGGTCGGGATTTCACATGAGGCCATCAACGCGAGCGCCGGCGAACGAAAGCGCGGTGCGCTGCACATCCAGAACGTGAACGCCTATCACAGCCGGATGCGCACCTGG
>NZ_JBFTRV010000064.1:0-521 GCF_056399665.1 Massilia sp. 01N410
CCACTCTGCTGCCCGCACTGCCAGGCCGACAAACCCTATCGCCACGGTCACGCGCACGGACTGCAGCGCTACCGCTGCCGCAGTTGCCATCGCACCTTCAACCTGCTCAGCGGCACGCCGCTGGCCCGGCTGCGCCACAAGGCGCACTGGCTCGACTACCTCGGCTGCATGCTCGACTCCCGCAGCGTGCGCCGCTCGGCACGCGAGATCGGCGTGGCCAGCGCGACCAGCTTTCGATGGCGCCACCGTTTCCTGGCCTTGAGCAAGGATGACCGCCCGCAGCGGCTGAGTGGCATTGCCGAAGCCGATGAGATGTATGTGCTCGAATCGCACAAGGGTTCCAGACATCTCGACCGTCCGCCACGAAAGCGCGGCGGCAAGGCGACAAAGCGCGGGATCTCGAATGAACAAGTGTGCATCCTGGTGGCACGCGATCGCAGCGGCCAGACCATCGACGCCGTGACCGGCAAGGGCAGCGTGAGCAAGCGGCAGCTGGTGCAACACCTGGGGCCGCGCCTGGC
>NZ_JBFTRV010000065.1:0-514 GCF_056399665.1 Massilia sp. 01N410
ATCTAGTTTTCAAGGAACAAAGCAGAAAGTATCCATCACATCGTGATGACGGTCTTTCCTATTTGAATGAATTACTCATTCAAAACTGAACAAAACAAAAGCGCTCTCGTAATTATCCTTAGAAAGGAGGTGATCCAGCCGCACCTTCCGATACGGCTACCTTGTTACGACTTCACCCCAATCATCTGTCCCACCTTAGGCGGCTGGCTCCATAAAGGTTACCCCACCGACTTCGGGTGTTACAAACTCTCGTGGTGTGACGGGCGGTGTGTACAAGGCCCGGGAACGTATTCACCGCAGCGTTGCTGATCTGCGATTACTAGCGAYTCCGACTTCATGGRGTCGAGTTGCAGACYCCAATCCGRACTGAGACCGGCTTTTTGGGATTMGCTCCACCTCACRGTATYGCARCCCTTTGTACCGGCCATTGTAGCATGCGTGAAGCCCAAGACATAAGGGGCATGATGATTTGACGTCGTCCCCACCTTCCTCCGAGTTGACCCCGGCAGTCTCC
>NZ_JBFTRV010000066.1:0-512 GCF_056399665.1 Massilia sp. 01N410
ACACCATGGGAGCGGGTTTTACCAGAAGTAGGTAGCTTAACCGCAAGGAGGGCGCTTACCACGGTAGGATTCGTGACTGGGGTGAAGTCGTAACAAGGTAGCCGTATCGGAAGGTGCGGCTGGATCACCTCCTTTCTAGAGTGGCACTAGAGCGAAAGCTCAGCATCAAGCGTCCACGCTTATCGGCTGTTATAAAGAACTGTATTTATCTAAGCTGAAAATCTTAGATAAGTGTAGTTCTCGTTCTTTAACAATCTGGAAGAAGTAAAGTTTTCTTTAAGCGTGTAGCTAACGAAAGTTAGACACACACTTAGGGTAGAAAATCTGTATGTATCAACAAACAACACAGCTGTCATTTGCCTATGACGTTCCCTGACACTCATGCAGGGGCCAACGTTATAGGGACAAGTGAATAAGTGCACATGGTGGATGCCTTGGCGATTACAGGCGATGAAGGACGTTGTAGCCTGCGAAAAGCTACGGGGAGYTGGCAAACGAGCTTTGATCCGTAG
>NZ_JBFTRV010000067.1:0-492 GCF_056399665.1 Massilia sp. 01N410
AGTGTGGAATCTTAGTGTGGAATCTTTTCTGCAAGCCTGCGGTCCAATGTCGACCTGAACCGTTGACGGAGGCCCCATGCAAGCACGGCAGTTCGAACAGTTCCTGCAACGCCTGTCCTCTCTAACGCGGCGCCAGCGCGACCGCCTGCTCGACCTGCTGCAATCGGCGGCCGGCCTCGACCGTGTACTCGAGATCGTCGAGCACCCCGCCGCGCCACTCTGCTGCCCGCACTGCCAGGCCGACAAACCCTTTCGCCACGGCCATGCGCACGGACTGCAGCGCTACCGCTGCCGCAACTGCCATCGCACCTTCAACCGGCTCAGCGGCACGCCGCTGGCCCGGCTGCGCCACAAGGCACGCTGGCTCGACCACCTCGGCTGCATGCTCGACTCCCGCAGCGTGCGCCGCTCGGCGCGCGAGATCGGCGTGGCCAGTGCGACCAGCTTTCGATGGCGCCACCGTTTCCTGGCCTTGAGCAAGGATGACCGCCC
>NZ_JBFTRV010000068.1:0-483 GCF_056399665.1 Massilia sp. 01N410
ATGTTGGCGCTGGCGACCTTGGTGGTGCTGCGCATCTTGTCGACGAAGCGGGTGAACAGGTAGTCCTGCACGTCCTGGTTGCCCAGCGAGCCCGGGCCGGTGTAGCCCATCGGCGCAGCCGGATTCCACGGCACGCAGCCGGCGATCACCGCACCCGGCGTACCGCAGCGGGCCACGTCGCCGTCCATGAAGGACGGGCCGACGGCGAGGTTGACGTTCGGCTGGTACATGCTGCCGGTGCCAACGCGCTCGCCTTCATTGCGGTTGTACATGTAGCTGACGTTCCAGTCCCAGTAGCGCGAACCGGTTTCGAAGCTGCCTTCCAGGCCGAGGCTGGCACGCTTGGTTTCCAGCGTGTTCTCGGTACCGCGCGGCAGCTCTTCGGTGCGGTGCGAGAACAGCACGTCCTGGCCCCACTTGTTGAAGGTGCTGTCCTTGGACAGCGCAGCGCGCGTGCCGTTGCGCGACTGCGCAGCCGAGACC
>NZ_JBFTRV010000069.1:0-479 GCF_056399665.1 Massilia sp. 01N410
GTGTGCGTGTGCGCGTTAATTATGTGAACTGAAACGGGTTGCGCAGGTCATACGCATTGTCGAGTTAACTCATGTGGAGTGACGATGCCGGGCCCGACCTTCGATCAACTGTTCGGCTTGTTAACGGCGGCAAGCCTGGCTACCCCGGACGTGGCTCGGCTGCGGGAATGGATCGCGAGCATCGCGCACCCTGGTGCGTGCATCGCTCTGATCGAACAAGCCGCCGCCGGACGGCCGTGTCCGCATTGTGGCTGTCTCCGCAAACACCGCTGCGGCCAGGCGAGCGGCCTGCAGCGTTTTCGATGTCTCGGCTGCCGGCGCAGCCATAACGCGTTGACGGGCACGCCGCTCGCGCGCCTGCGCAAGAAGGCATGCTGGCTGTCTTACCTGCAATGCGTGCTCGAGTCGCGCACGGTCCGCGACGCCGCGCGCGTGGTCGGCGTGGATCGCACGACCAGCTTCCGCTGGCGCCACCGATT
>NZ_JBFTRV010000070.1:0-473 GCF_056399665.1 Massilia sp. 01N410
ATTAAGGCTCCCACGTAAGGAATCAGGTTTAAGATGGCAAAGATTACCCCGATTAACAAAGCATGTTTTATACCAATTAACATCAATATTCCACCCAACAAAATCGTCATATAGGTTATCTGGATTAACAGTCCGATTAGGTAGCTTTTAATGATCGATTCGGTTTCATAAATAGCTTCTTTCACTTTTGGATGATCATCTGTTTTAAACCACATGAAGATAAAGCGCAATAAAATGTCTTTATAAAAAAGCATCAGGTAAATATAAATGGGCAACAAACCGATAAATACAAAAATGCCACTTAAGGTAACGGCAGCACCACCTGCAAGCGAGGTGCCCATGTTCATCAAATCGTCGCTTTTAGTTTTTATGAAGGCTTTTTGTTCCTTATCATCGTAATGGGTAATGCGACTGATCCAATCACTTAATGAATTGATATGCTGTGTTACGTTCGCTTTTATCTGTGGAAAATC
>NZ_JBFTRV010000071.1:0-466 GCF_056399665.1 Massilia sp. 01N410
CAGTTACCACCGTTATGGAAATAACGCCCGACCAGGGTGAAGCGCAGGTGCGTGAATGAATAGAGCAATACGTTAGTGGCCACGGTGGCGTTGGCCGTGCGTGCCGGATTGTCTTTATGCAGATCCGAACCAAAGTCGAAGTTGGTGAAGCCGATGTAAGTCAGTGACGCGCCGTTGCTGAAGCGGTCGATGGGCACGATGTACTTCAACTGGGCGCGATAACCATCCCATGAGTATTCATTGCTGGCGCCGTAGTTYTCCCACTGATAGCGCCCGTAGAAGTTGGCCGACAGGTTGACCCGYGAATGGGTGTCGATGTCGGTGCCCAGGCCACTGTAAAGCGTGTTGGCGCGATTGGCGGTGCTGCTGCCGTGGTCATAGATCCAGTCGAACGCGACATACCATTCCTTGAACGGCCCGACCGCCAGGCTGCGACCGGCCAGGTAGTCGATGGAAATACGTGGCT
>NZ_JBFTRV010000072.1:0-458 GCF_056399665.1 Massilia sp. 01N410
GACCTTGGCCATCTGCCCTTCCTGCAGCTGCAGGCGGGCGGCATCGTCAGCGTTGAGCACGATGCGCGGGGCGTTGTTGAGCGGATGCGACTGCAGCGCCGGGGCGCGACGGACCACCGCATCGGTGCGGTAGATCGCAGCGGTCGAGGCCACTTCCATGCCCTCGCCCGCCAGCACCGGCTGTGCCGAAGCGGACACCTGCACGTTCACCGGTGCCAGGCTGGCGCGCAGGCCGGCCAGGTCGATGAACTCGAAACCGGCCACGGCCAGCTCACCGCCGAGTGCACGCAGCACGCGCCAGCCCTCGCGGGCCTCGCCCGGCAGCTTGCCGCCGGCACGCGCCGACTGCTCGCGACCATCGAGGTTGGTCAGGGTGGCATCGATTTCCGGCAGCGCACCGATCGGCAGGATCACGTCGGCAACGTCGCGGGTCGAGGCGCAGGCGAACTGGCTGAAGG
>NZ_JBFTRV010000073.1:0-452 GCF_056399665.1 Massilia sp. 01N410
GCGCGAAGTGTCCGCCGCGCTGCAGGACCTGCGCGCCTCGGGCAAGCAGCTGGTGGCCTTCAGCGAGAGCATGGGGCAGTCGCAGTATCTGCTTGCCGCACAGGCCGACGAGGTCTACCTGGACCCCATGGGGTCGGTGGTGCTGGAAGGCCTGGGTCGCTACCGCCAGTATTTCCGCACCGGCCTGCAGGACAAGCTGGGCGTGGACGTGCACCTGTTCAAGGTAGGCGAGTACAAGTCGGCGGCCGAGCCGTACGTGCTCGACGCGGCGTCGCCGGCGTCCAAGGAAGCCGATCTGTTCTGGATGAACGATGTGTGGCAGCGCTACCTCGGCGATATCGCCAAGGCCCGCCGCCTGGATCCGGCACAGCTGGCGGCCGGTATCGACACCCTGCCTGAAGGCGTCGCTGCCGCTGGCGGCGACCTGGCCAAGTTCGCCCTGCAGCAGAAGC
>NZ_JBFTRV010000074.1:0-447 GCF_056399665.1 Massilia sp. 01N410
GATCCTTGTAGCGCGCCTCTGGCGGCCCCTTGGCCACGGGCAGCACCTCGCCCTCCAGCGCGGCGGGCGCCTCGCCGGGATAGGCGACGATCGGGATCGAGCCGGCCGAGATGTGCGGCGTGGCGCGGCGTACGCAGGTCTTGCCGCTGGGCTCGAAGTCGATCCGCGCGGCGATGGTGGCGATACGGTCGACGGACGGCGTCTGGTAGTGGAAGCGCGCCAGGCGGTTCACCCCGCAATTGGCCCGCCAGTAGAGCGAGGCGTAGAGCACCTCGTCGCCGTTCTTGATCGCCACCACCCCGTCCTCGGGATCGGCGAACACGAAGTCGGGCTGGCCGGGCGTCATCGGCAGATTCACGTCCGATTTCGGCCAGGCCTTCACGGCCAGACACTCGTCATAGGCGTCGAGCAGGCCGATGGTCGTACGCTGGTTCTTGTCCTTCAGGC
>NZ_JBFTRV010000075.1:0-441 GCF_056399665.1 Massilia sp. 01N410
CGCCTACGGCGCCAAGGAGCTGCACGTGCTGGAAGACGTACTGCGCCAGCGCGACCGCAAGACCATGCGCGCGGTGGCCGACCGCATCGCCGGCAAGGTGGGCTGGACCCGCCTGCCCGAGGAGGACGACTACGACTTCCTCAGCGCCTACTACGCGGCCCTGCGCAAGCGGCTCGAGGCGCGCCTGCTGATGGGCGTGCGGCGGCGCGACAAGCACGACACCGCGCGCTGAGGCGAAAGGCTGGGGTGATCAGGCGGCCGAGCGCAGGAAGCGGCCGGCGCGCTCGCCCACGACGTCGCCGTCGCTCCAGGCCAGGGCGCCGTTGACGAAGACGTGCTCAACCCCTCTGGCCGGGCGCGTGGGGGCCTCGTAGGTGGCCTGGTCGATGATCGTCTCGGCGTCGAAGACCGTCAGGTCGGCCTTCATGCCCACGGCCACCC
>NZ_JBFTRV010000076.1:0-437 GCF_056399665.1 Massilia sp. 01N410
GGCGGGAACTGGGCGACGTCGGCACAGGTATCGACCAACGCCTTCATTTCAGAGGCGACGCGCAACCGCCCCTGCGCATCATGGCCCCAGTACAGCGGCACCACGCCGACCGGGTCGCGCGCGATCAGTACACGGCCCGCACTGCGATCCCATAAAGCAAAAGCGAAGATGCCGTTGAGCTGCTCCAGCCACTGCGCCGGCGACCCGCCCTGGCAGTACAGCGCGTTGATCACCTCGCAGTCCGAGCCGGTCTGGAAGGCATAGGCCTGGGCAAGTCCGGCCTTGAGCTGCTGGTGGTTGTAGATCTCGCCGTTGACCGCCAGCGCCAGCKSMCCGTCYTCGGACAGCAGCGGCTGCGARCCRCCKGCCGGATCGACGATGGCCAGGCGCTCRTGCACSAGSAKSGCGCCCTCGTCCASGTAYACRCCGCTCCAGTC
>NZ_JBFTRV010000077.1:0-425 GCF_056399665.1 Massilia sp. 01N410
ACTCGGCCATCCACGCCGCGCGCGAGGACGCCCAGTTCGTGATGCACCTGCACACCGACCAGGGCGTGGCGGTGGCCGCCCATGCCGAGGGCCTGCTGCCGCTGAGCCAGCAGGCGCTGATCGTCACGCCGCAGCTGGCCTATCACGACTATGAGGGCATCGCCCTGAACCTCGACGAGCGCGAGCGGCTGGTGGCCGACCTGGGCGACAGGCGGCTGATGCTGCTGCGCAACCACGGCACCCTGGCCGTGGGCCGCACGGCGGCCGAATGCTGGCTTGGCATGTTCTTCCTGGAGCGCGCCTGCGCCCAGCAGGTGATGGCTCTCAGCGCAGGGCGCGATCAGGTGCTGCTCGCTCCGGAGGCAGCGCAGGCCGAGGTCCGCAGCCAGACGGGCATGGGCCTGGGCATGATCGCGGGCCTGGCC
>NZ_JBFTRV010000078.1:0-423 GCF_056399665.1 Massilia sp. 01N410
ATCCCGCGCAGCGCGCCCGAAGCCGTGGCCCTGGTCGCGCTGCTGGACGAAGCGGCCTCGGAAGGCGGTCGCGGGATCACCCGGGCCTTCGTCGCCCAGGTGCTGGCGTTCGGCGAGGACGACGGCTTCGAGGACTGAACGAGACTGGGCGAAAGCCCGGCTTTTCTTGAACAAATCCCTGTTTGTCTTGCGGCTGTCATCGGGCTCGTCCACCATGCCGGGCATTGCCCTGGAGTAGACGATGACAGACGCCGCCGCCCTCGCGCCCGCCCCTCACAAGGTGGAGACCGCGCCCGAGGATCGCGCGCGCCTGACCCTGGACGAGGACCTGCTGGCCTCGCCGGAGCGGTTCTTCAATCGCGAACTGTCGTGGCTGGCCTTCAATCAGCGCGTCCTGGACGAGAGCGCCAACCCGCGCCACCC
>NZ_JBFTRV010000079.1:0-422 GCF_056399665.1 Massilia sp. 01N410
GCACATGCTGATGTCGCACTGGCGGAAGCTGGCTTCCTTCAACGTGGCACCACTGAAACGGCACCCGGTGCGCGTGTCGGCATCGTAGAAAACGCAGTTCACGAACTCGGTGGCGGTGAGGTCAGCGCCGGAGAAATCGCATTCCAGGAACTGCTGGTCGACCACCTTCTGGCCGGTGAACTGATCGGCGCCGATGCGCAGCTTGTGGTGAACAGTGGAGGACATGCAGGGTTCCGTGCCGGGTGCCTTGCCATGATGCCGCGCTGGAAAGGCGATGGGCAGGACGCGCTCGGGTGGGATTCACCAGCGCTGCAGCCGAAGTGTGTACATCCCACCCTTACGCGCCACCGCCAATACCCGATCTTGCACGTTGATGCATGATTGTGCACACTTCAGGCATGACCTCCGACCCGACACTACCC
>NZ_JBFTRV010000080.1:0-411 GCF_056399665.1 Massilia sp. 01N410
TAGTTGGGGTTGTTGACGTAGTACTGGTCCGGGCGCTTGTCATAGAAGTCGGCCAGCGGAATCGCGTCGCGGCGGTACATGTTCACCGCGCCGTAGATGTTGAAGCGGTTCTCGGTGAGGTCACCGAAGCCGGCGGTGATGCTGGCCTGGCGCTCGCCGTAGGAGTCGATGCGCGAGGAGGTGTCGTTGGTGAAGCTGATCTCCGCGCCCTGGAAGTTGCGCTTGGTGATCACGTTGATCACGCCGGCCACCGCGTCGGTGCCGTACACCGCCGAGGCGCCGTCGGTCAGCACTTCCATGCGTTCGATGGCGGCGGCGGGAATCGCATCGATGTTGACGAACTGGGTCTGGAAGCCCGCCGGCGCGCCGTAGTACGACAGGCGGCGGCCATTCAACAGCACCAGCGTGCCC
>NZ_JBFTRV010000081.1:0-410 GCF_056399665.1 Massilia sp. 01N410
GGTGCTGGGCCGCGAACTGTTCGACTTCGCCTTCCGCGAATACGCGCGCCGCTGGAAGTTCAAGCGTCCGACCCCGGCCGACTTCTTCCGCACCATGGAAGACGCTTCCGGCACGGACCTCGACTGGTTCTGGCGCGGCTGGTTCTACACTACCGATCACGTGGACGTGAGCGTAGACGGCATCAGCGAGTACACGATCGGCACCAAGGATCCGGAAATCGAGAAGAAGTGGAAGAAATCCCTGAAGGACCAGGAGCCGGTGTCGATCACCGACCAGCGCAACAAGGGCACGCTGGAGCGCCGCGTCGATGCGCATCCTGAACTCAAGGACTTCTACAACGAGCACGACGACTTCACGGTCACCAACAAGGACCGCAACAAGTACAACGAGGCGATGGAAGGCCTGGAGG
>NZ_JBFTRV010000082.1:0-410 GCF_056399665.1 Massilia sp. 01N410
GTGCTGGGCCGCGAACTGTTCGACTTCGCCTTCCGCGAATACGCGCGCCGCTGGAAGTTCAAGCGTCCGACCCCGGCCGACTTCTTCCGCACCATGGAAGACGCTTCCGGCACGGACCTCGACTGGTTCTGGCGCGGCTGGTTCTACACCACCGATCACGTGGACGTGAGCGTGGACGGGATCAGCGAGTACACGGTCGGCAGCAAGGATCCGGAAGTCGAGAAGGCCTGGAAGCGTGCACGCCGCAACGAGGAGCCGGTCTCGATCACCGACCAGCGCAACAAGGGCACGCTGGAGCGCCGCGTCGATGCGCATCCTGAACTCAAGGACTTCTACAACGAGCACGACGACTTCACGGTCACCAACAAGGACCGCAACAAGTACAACGAGGCGATGGAAGGCCTGGAGGA
>NZ_JBFTRV010000083.1:0-395 GCF_056399665.1 Massilia sp. 01N410
GGCGAGGACCGCATCGAGCGGGGCCGCAAGAAGGTCTCGGGAAGGCGGGACAGGGTCTGTTCGTGGATAGATCCGGGGCCCTGCGAACCCTTCCTGGACAAGCTTGCGGGTCGACAGGGCCGGGATCGTCAAACCGGCCTAACAGGATCAGCCGAGGCCGCCGCCGGATTACCGCGGGGCTATTGATCCTGCCCGTCCGTGGGACAGCCGGRTCCAGGGTTGAAACAGCACCCGCGCCTCCGGCCCTCCGGAATAACGACGCGGCGGAGCGGTCGACGAAGCCGAAACGCTAAACAAACMYACGGTCYCCGGGCTCCGCCCGGCCGCTCCGCGCCTCCCCGAACCTGTCGCCGAAAGGCGGGAGCACGAGAACCTGTGCCTGCGCCGGCCCCCTC
>NZ_JBFTRV010000084.1:0-392 GCF_056399665.1 Massilia sp. 01N410
GCCTGGGGCCACGCCATCGGTGGCATGGGCGCGATCAGCCAGGCCATCGCCGCGTCCGCGCGTGCGGCCGGCGCCGAGCTGCGCGTCGATGCCGACGTGCAGCGCCTGCTGGTTGAGGACGGGCGCGTGGTCGGCGTCGCGCTGTCCGGCGGCGAGAGCCTGCGCGCACGTGCCGTGGTGGCCAACGTCAACCCGAAGCTGCTGTACGAACAACTGCTGCAGCCCGCCCAGGTTCCCGCCACCACCCGTGAACGCATGGCGAACTGGCGCTGCGGCTCGGGCACGTTCCGGATGAACGTGGCGCTGTCGCGGCTGCCGGATTTCCGTGCCCTGCCCGGCCCCGGTGATCACCTCAGTGCCGGCATCATCATGGCGCCCAGCCTGGATTACAT
>NZ_JBFTRV010000085.1:0-392 GCF_056399665.1 Massilia sp. 01N410
GAGCAGGCCCGCGCCGCCGCCCGCGCCGCGGCCGCCGGCGCCGAAACCAAGGCCAAGGCGAAGACCAAGGCCGACAAGGCCGCCGCCAATTCGCTGTTCGCCGGCTTCGGCAAGGCGCTGCAGAAGAAGGACAAGCGCTCGTCCTCGACCCTGGTCACCGCGCTGCTGGTTTCGGCCGGCGCGGCGGCCCTGGGTGTCGGTACGGCCGGCCTGACCCTGCTGCCCAAGGACGGCGAGGGTCCGCTCAACGACCGCGTGGCCCGGGCCATCGCCGGCCGCGCCGCCGACGTCGAGATCAAGACCGGCGAGGCCGACACCACCCCGGCCCAGCCGCGCGTGGCCATGGCCGTGGTGACGCCGGCCGCTCAGCCGGGCGCCGCCCAGTCGGGCGC
>NZ_JBFTRV010000086.1:0-385 GCF_056399665.1 Massilia sp. 01N410
GCTGTGATGGTCCTCTGCGGCGGTGATCAGTACATTGTTGCCCGCTCCCAGAATCACGTTGCCAGTGGCATCGACCACCRCACCGACTGCGGTCAGATCGCGACCGGCAGTGATGTTGATGCTCTCGCCCTGGATCGCCGTGCCGATGGCATAGCTGTCGCTGTTGTCGACGCTGCGCGTGGTGGTGGTGCTGGAGAGCGTCTTCTTTTTCTTCTCGTAGCTGTCCAGGCTGTAGTCGTGCGTCTCGTTGGCCGAGAGCAGATTCACGTCGCGGCCAGCGACTACGCTGACTGCGCCATCGCTGCTCTCGACCAGTGCGGCGGTTAGGTTCACGTCGCGGCCAGCGCTCAGCAGCAGATTGTCCCCTGCCTGCAGCGTGCTGCCC
>NZ_JBFTRV010000087.1:0-384 GCF_056399665.1 Massilia sp. 01N410
CTGGACATCAACGATGGCAGCGAGAAGTGGCGCGCACGCGTGCCCAACGAAGTCATCGCCGCACCGGCCATTGCCCAGGGCATGGTCTTCGTGCGCAGCAATGATGGTCGCGTCACCGCGTTCGATGCCGGCAACGGCACCCAGAAGTGGTTCAACCCCAGCGAGCTGCCGGCGCTGACCGTGCGTGGCAACGCGGCGGTGGTGGCGGGTCCGGGCGTGCTGTTCATCGGCAAGGACGAGGGCAGCGTTGCTGCGCTGGCCATGCAGGACGGCCGCACGCTGTGGGACCAGAACGTGGGTACCGGCGAAGGCCGTACCGAGCTGGACCGCATGGCCGACGTCGATGGCGCCCCGGTGCTCGACGGCAACACGCTGTTCGTGAGC
>NZ_JBFTRV010000088.1:0-383 GCF_056399665.1 Massilia sp. 01N410
TCGATCACCGACCAGCGCAACAAGGGCACGCTGGAGCGCCGCGTCGATGCGCATCCTGAACTCAAGGACTTCTACAACGAGCACGACGACTTCACGGTCACCAACAAGGACCGCAACAAGTACAACGAGGCGATGGAAGGCCTGGAGGATTGGGAAAAGGCGCTGCTGAAGGAGGGCAAGCACATGTACCTGGTCGACTTCAGCAACAAGGGCGGCCTGGTGACGCCGCTGATCCTCGAGATCACGCTCGCCAGCGGCAAGAAGTACGTCGAGCGCGTGCCGGCCGAAGTGTGGCGCTACAACCCGAAGAAGATCACGAAGCTGATCATCACCGACGAGCCGATGACCAGCCTGGTGCAGGACCCGTACTGGGAAACCGCGGA
>NZ_JBFTRV010000089.1:0-375 GCF_056399665.1 Massilia sp. 01N410
GCCCACGCTCATGCCGCCGGTGAACAGGCGGATCACTTCCAGTTCCCGTGGAGAAAGGCGTGCCAGCACCACCGCGGCATCGGCCGGTTCCGCCGCGGCAACCGGCATCAGTCCGGGCGGGCGATAGATGCGGTCGGCCAGCACCGTGCGCAGCGCCTGCACCAGGCTGCCCAGGCCGTGGCTCTTGAGCACCACGCCGCCCGCGCCAGCGGCATACATGGCTGCCACCAGCGAAGGATTGGAGACCATCGTCAATACCAGTACATGCGTGTCCGGGAAGCTGCGGCGCAGGAACGAGATCAGCTTGATGCCATCGCCGAAGCTGTCACCACCGGGCATGCTGTAATCGGTGATCACCGCATGGGGCTGGGTGCT
>NZ_JBFTRV010000090.1:0-364 GCF_056399665.1 Massilia sp. 01N410
GCGGGAAATAGGTCTCGACCACGTGGTCGACCATCGTCCCGATCAGGTCGGCGCGGTCGAAATAGGCCAGGCGCTGGAAGGTCCCGAAGCGGATGTGGCTGTGCGAGAGCCTGGTCAGCACCGCCGATCGGGTCGGGCTGGGCTCGTCGCCGCGGGTCAGGGCCTCGCCGGTCTCGATCAGGGAGAAGGCCCGCGAGGTCGGAACGCCCAGCGCCTCCAGCAGGCCGGCGGCCAGGATCTCGCGCATGCCGCCCTTCAGGGTCAGCCGGCCGTCGCCGTGCCGCGACCACGGCGTCTGGCCCGAGCCCTTGGTGGCCAGGTCGAGCAGGCGGTCTGTTCCGGCTTCGCGCACCTGGGCGAACAG
>NZ_JBFTRV010000091.1:0-359 GCF_056399665.1 Massilia sp. 01N410
ACAAAAGCCCTGCCGGCGCAAGCCGGTGGGGCTTTGTTTTTGAATACTCGCATGAGCAGAAGGAAATCRAATCCTCGTCCGGCACGGACGAGGGGCGAGCGGGGGTGTCGAGCCGCACCGCGGCGAGCCCGCGAGCGGCTTGGCGCTTGCAAGCGCCAAGCCTCCCGATTCGCCTGACCAAGCAGTCGCGCAGCGACTGTGCCTTACCTCCACCACTATTCAAACAAAAGCCCTGCCGGCGCAAGCCGGTGGGGCTTTGTTTTTGAATACTCGCATGAGCAGAAGGAAATCGAATCCTCGTCCGGCACGGACGAGGGGCGAGCGGGGGTGTCGAGCCGCACCGCGGCGAGCCCGCGAGC
>NZ_JBFTRV010000092.1:0-358 GCF_056399665.1 Massilia sp. 01N410
GCCGATGTGCTCGGCGCGGCCTTTTCGCCGGGCGGGCGAACTCCGGGTGCCGATGTGCTCGGCGCGGCCTTTTCGCCGGGCGGGCGAACTCCGGGTGCATCGGACGCTTGAAACGCAGCATCCCGCCCACACTAGGGTGGGTGGAGGCGGAGAGTGACCGCCAGGGACCCAGACATGAATCAAGATCAGCCAGACATCGCCGCCCAGCAGGCCGCCGCCGACGCAGCTGCCGCCGAGGGCGTCAACGAACAGATCGAACAGCTCCGTGCCGAAGTGGAGCAGGTCAAGGCCGAAGCGCTGCGTGAGCGCGCCGACCTCGACAACCAGCGCAAGCGCGTGGCCCGCGACATCGAACAGG
>NZ_JBFTRV010000093.1:0-357 GCF_056399665.1 Massilia sp. 01N410
GGCCAATACAACGAACGTTTTCAATGATCTGGGTTATGCCTATGCGCGCCCCGAAGTGGCACGCTTGGCCGATGGTCGCTGGGCCGCGTTTATCTCCAACGGCTATGGCAGCAACTCCGGGGTGGCAGCGTTGTATGTGGTGGATATTCGCGACGGCTCGCTGATCAAGAAAATCGTGGTCGACAGTACCGAAACCACCAACGGCCTGTCGTCGGTGAAGCTCAGAGTCAACTCGCAGAATGTGGTGCAGGCTGCCTACGGGGGCGATCTGAAAGGGCGGTTGTGGAAGTTCGATTTGAGTGGCACCACCCCTGACACCTGGGGCGTGGCGTTTTCCGGCAAGCCGTTGTTCACCAC
>NZ_JBFTRV010000094.1:0-356 GCF_056399665.1 Massilia sp. 01N410
GGCGCCACCAGTACCAGGCTGCCGATGTTTGTCACGCTGTTATCACGCTGCTTTCTTCCATCCTAGCGCGGTTTGCCGCCGATGGGGCATTGCAGACACCCACCGACGCGCGGGCGCCCACGCACCCACCTCACGCAATCGGATATCGTAATTCGACGATTGCATTGCACAATGCGCAACAAATAAGAATCATTATCGTTTATACTGTGCCGCTACGCTGCCCAAGAGTGGCGCTCCCCAGCAACCCCGTTTCACGGTTTTCTCCGGTTCACGTGGCTGTACATCAGGAGCGTTATCATGGAATTGCTATTGAGCCTGCTGGTCGGATGTGGCATCTCGCTGATCCTGTTCTATCG
>NZ_JBFTRV010000095.1:0-356 GCF_056399665.1 Massilia sp. 01N410
GGGCAAGGTCCAGCCCCTCGCGCAGCTTTGCACTTGGCGGGTGCACGTCGCTGATGCGCACCTGCCCCACCTGCAGCAGCGCGTCGATGGCCTGCTGGTTGCCTTCCTGTTCGAAGAAGTGGCCCAGCGAGCGCGCCACTTCGCCACCGATATCCGGCACGCGCTTGAACAACGGCCACGGCAGACGGCGGATCAACGCCAGATCGCCAAACCACTGTGCCAGCGCCTTGGCGGTGCTCTCGCCGACGTGCTCGATGCCCAACGCGAACAGCAGCCGTTCCAGCGTCGCATCACGGCTGGCGTCGATCGCAGCAATCAGGTTGTCGGCCCACTTGGTAGCGATCTTCTTCGTGTTC
>NZ_JBFTRV010000096.1:0-354 GCF_056399665.1 Massilia sp. 01N410
TCGTTGCGGGCGGTCATCCTTGCTCAAGGCCAGGAAACGGTGACGCCATCGAAAGCTGGTCGCRCTGGCCACGCCGATCTCGCGCGCCGAGCGGCGCACGCTGCGGGAGTCGAGCATGCAGCCGAGGTAGTCGAGCCAGTGCGCCTTGTRGCGCAGCCGCGCCAGCGGCGTGCCGCTGAGCAAGTTGAAGGTGCGGCCGCAGCTACGGCAGCGGTAGCGCTGCAGTCCGTGCGCATGGCCGTGGCGATAGGGTTTGTCGGCCTGGCAGTGCGGGCAGCAGAGTGGTGTAGCGGGTTGCTCGACGATCTCGAGTACACGCTCGAGGCCGGCCGCCGATTGCAGCAGGTCGAGCAG
>NZ_JBFTRV010000097.1:0-353 GCF_056399665.1 Massilia sp. 01N410
GAGAACCTCCAGCGCTTACTGCTTCTTCTTCGTCTTGGTTGACGTCTTCGTCGTCGATTTTGTCGACTTCGACGACGATGTCGACGCCTTGGCGCTGCTCTTGCCCTTCTTCTTCGACGTCGTCGTCGGCGTGGCCACGGCCGGCGCGGCGGCTGGCTCGGCGATGACGTCGCCGTTGCTGTCGAGCAGTTCGTAGGCCAGCATCATCCCCTCGTCATACCCACAACGCACCCGCACGGGTTGCCATTGCGCCTCGCCGACACGCTTGTGGGCCGAGGCCGCGAACGTCACCACCGAATTCACCGGCACAGCCTGCTTGCCCTGCGAGAACCGGCCGCTCCACGGCTCCACCG
>NZ_JBFTRV010000098.1:0-352 GCF_056399665.1 Massilia sp. 01N410
GCACAGGTCGGGCTGGCCGATATTCAAGTGGAAAGCCGCGACCCGGCGCAGATCAAAGCCGCCGAAGCGACCTACCGCGCTGCCGCCGATACCTCGCCGCGAGCGCAAGCGCGCCTGGGCCGTCTGCTGGTGGCCAAACCGGGATCGACCGAAGCCGAGCAACACGAGGCCGAAGGCCTGCTGAAGAAAGCCTTTGCCAATGGCGAGGGCAACACCCTGATCCCGTTGGCCATGCTGTACCTGCAATATCCCCACAGCTTCCCGAACATCAACGCCCAGCAGCAGATCAACCAATGGCGCGCCGCCCGCTACCCGGAAGCCGGCCTGGCGCAAGTGCTGCTGTATCGCACAC
>NZ_JBFTRV010000099.1:0-352 GCF_056399665.1 Massilia sp. 01N410
GCGTTACATAAGGCAGCGTTTTACCGTCCAGCTCGATTGTGCGGTCGGTTTTAATGGTAGAGCCGACGACAAAAAAGGTGTCGGCGCTGGTGTCGTGAAAAGCGACGGTGCGGTAAGCCGGATGGATTGCTTGTTTCATAAAATCCCTCAATATCGTATGTTATAACATAACAATAATTATGCGCGCCGTGATTTTAAAATGCAAGCGTAAAGGAGGCACGCAGACCAGCAACGATAACGGAACACAGAAACATGGGAACAGAAAGTCCCGGAGCAGAAAAACATCGGAGCAGGAGAGCAGGAGAGCAGGAGAGCAGGGGAGCAAGGGAGCAAGGGAGCAGGAGAATAAGGG
>NZ_JBFTRV010000100.1:0-351 GCF_056399665.1 Massilia sp. 01N410
GGCCCCCGTCGGTGCTGGAGGCGGGCGGTTCGACCTGGCCGCTGCTGACCTATGACGACCTGGCCTTGCAGATGGCGCAGGACCTGTTCGTCGAGTGGCTGCCCAAGCTCAAGCCGGTGACCTTCGACGCGGCCGCCCTGGCCGAGTGGCAGGCGCTGTGGACGCCGATCCGCGCCCGGGCCGAGGCCGGCGCCTGCGTGTTCTGCCACCGCGACTATCACGCCGAGAACCTGCTGTGGCTGCCCGATCGCGAAGGCCCGGCCCGCGTCGGCCTGATCGACTTCCAGGACGCGGTGGTCGCCCACCCGGCCTGGGACTTCTCGATGCTGCTGCATGACGCCCGTCGCGACG
>NZ_JBFTRV010000101.1:0-349 GCF_056399665.1 Massilia sp. 01N410
GAGCCAATTCCGAAGGGACGCCGACCGGTACGCGGGTCGGCAGCGAAGGCAAGGGCATGGCTTGACGCAGTTGCGCATCGAGTGTGCGTGGCTGTTCTCCCATTAACAACGCCAGGGCATTCATCAGGGCATTGCGGCGCTGGGTCAGTTCGGGAACCAAGGCTTTGATCGTCGCCAATTGCGCGCGAGCGGACGAGGTTTCGAAGCGCGTCGCGACGCCGTTACGCTCGCGGCTTTCGGCCAGGCCGAGGGTGCGTTCGGCAATCCTCAGATTTTGCTGTGCAATGTCCAGTTGTGCCTGCGTTCCGCGCAACTGCAAATAGGTGCGCGCCACTTCGGCGGACAAAGC
>NZ_JBFTRV010000102.1:0-349 GCF_056399665.1 Massilia sp. 01N410
GTTCGATCCCGGCCAGGCCGCCGCGCTCAGCCGCCATCCCGCGTATGGCTGGCTGGAGTTCGCCAACCTGCGGCGCAACATCGACACCGTCGATACGGCGCAGGCACAGGCCTTCCTCAAGCGCTATCAGGGCCAGGCCGTGGCCAACAGCTTCCGCAGCGCCTGGCTGCCCTCTGTCGCGCGCCGCCAGGACTGGCCGACRCTGCTGGCCAACTGGGYTCCSACCGAMAAYMTCGGCCTGCGYTGTGCGCAGCTGACGGCGCGCCAGGCCACCGGCAAGGTGGACCCGCAGTGGATCGGCGAAGCCCAGGATCTGTGGCGCAAGAACGGCAAGTCGCTGCCTGATGCC